>NZ_CAXAPN010000028.1:0-97503 GCF_963971015.1 Pseudomonas sp. RA_15y_Pfl2_54 | reverse complement strand
GGAAACAGGCTGGTCTGGCTGCGAGACTCTCCTTGGATGTAAGCCATAACGAAAAATGCTCCGTATCTTTCGATACGGAGCATTTTCATTGAGCGCTGCGCAGATTGCTAGGTTTTCACACAGTCTGCGAAGGGTGCTTTTTGCGTTTCGCTAAAAGCTTAGCGCTTCAGCGAAGCCGGCAGGTGCGGCTGGATCGCCGTCAGAACTGCCTTGAAGCACTTGGTGTTGCCGGCAACGATGTGGCCTTTTTCAAGGAAATCGTGACCGCCGGTGAAGTCGCTCACCAAACCGCCGGCTTCTTGAATCAGCAGGGCGCCTGCAGCCATGTCCCACTCGGACAGGCCCGACTCCCAGAATGCATCGAAACGACCGGCAGCGACGTAAGCCAGGTCCAGGCTCGCCGAACCAGCGCGGCGGATGCCGGCAGTTTGACCCACCAGAGCGCGGAACATGCCCAGGTAGTTGTCGAGGTTGTCCATCTGGTCGTCCCGGAACGGGAAGCCGGTGCCCAGCAGGGCGCCGTCGAGGCTGGTACGACCGCTGACGCGCAGGCGACGACCGTTCAGTTGAGCGCCGCGACCACGGCTGGCGGTGAATTCTTCCTGGCGAACCGGGTCCAGAACCACTGCGTGTTCCAGGCGACCGCGATATTTGCAGGCGATGCTGACGGCAAAGTGAGGAATGCCGCGCAGGAAGTTGGTGGTGCCGTCCAGTGGGTCAATGATCCACAGGTATTCTTCGCCTTCGATGCCGGTGCCGGCGTGCAGGCCAGTTTCTTCACCCTGGATCGAGTGATTCGGGTAAGCCTTGCGCAGGGCGTCGATGATTTTCTGTTCGGCGGCACGGTCAACCTCGGATACATAATCCTTGGCGTCTTTTTCGTCGACCTTGATGGTATCCAGGCGCTCGATGGAGCGGAAGATCAGTTCACTGGCGCTGCGGGCGGCGCGCAGCGCGATATTCAGCATGGGCTGCATGGATGTGTCACCTAAGGTTGTTAAAGAAAGCCGCGCATTCTATCAGAACTTTTCTTCAGGTGAAGGACGCTGTTCGCTTTCATAGCTTAACGGTAGGCTGTTCTGTAAGATTTGCACCCCTTCCCTGTGTCCGAGAGCGCCTCCCTTGCTGCAGAACATTCGTGTCGTCCTGGTCAATACCAGCCACCCCGGCAACATCGGCGGGGCTGCGCGCGCCATGAAAAACATGGGTCTGTCGCGATTGGTGCTGGTTGAGCCGCGGCTGTTCCCGCACCACGAAGCCGATGCTCGTGCTTCCGGTGCCGGTGACATTCTTGAAAACGCGCAAGTCGTCGCCACTTTGGAAGATGCCTTGGTCGGCTGCAATCTGGTGCTCGGCACCAGTGCTCGTGATCGACGCATTCCGTGGCCACTGCTGGATCCGCGCGAATGCGGCACCAAAGTGGTTGAGGAGGCCGGGCAGGGTGCCGAAATCGCTCTGGTGTTCGGTCGTGAAGATTCCGGCCTGACCAATGAAGAGTTGCAGCGATGTCACTTTCACGTGCACATCCCCTCCGATCCGGAGTTCAGTTCGCTGAACCTCGGCGCGGCGGTGCAGGTGTTGAGTTATGAAGTGCGCATGGCCTGGCTGGCCGCACAGGGTCAGCCGAGCAAGATCGAGAAAGAAGAAGTGGCCTCGGTGAAAAGTGCCGAACTGGCGACCATGGATGAGTTGGAGCGATTCTATGAGCATCTGGAACAGACGCTGGTCGCCATCGAATTCCTTGATCCGGAAAAACCACGGCACTTGATGGCGCGCCTGCGCCGGTTGTACGGACGCAGCTCGGTCAGCCGGGCGGAAATGAATATTTTGCGTGGCATTCTCACGGAAACCCAAAAAGCGGCCCGTGGTGAGCTTCTTAAGCGGAAGGACTAAATGATGTTTGAGCGTTTGCGTGAAGATATCCAAAGTGTGTTCCATCGAGACCCGGCGGCGCGTAACGCTTTTGAAGTCCTGACCTGCTACCCCGGGATGCATGCGATCTGGATTCACCGATTGGCCGGGATGCTCTGGCGCCATGATCTGAAATGGCTGGCGCGTCTGGTGTCGAACTTTGGTCGCTGGTTGACCGGGATCGAGATTCATCCGGGGGCGAAAGTCGGTCGACGCTTCTTTATCGATCACGGCATGGGGATCGTCATTGGCGAAACCGCCGAGATTGGCGATGACGTAACCATTTATCAGGGCGTGACCCTGGGTGGCACCAGTTGGAATAAAGGCAAGCGCCATCCGACGTTGGGTGATGGTGTTGTCGTCGGTGCGGGCGCTAAAGTGCTCGGCCCGTTCACGGTCGGCGCTGGTGCCAAGGTCGGCTCCAATGCCGTGGTAACCAAAGAAGTGCCGCCGGGCGCCACGGTTGTGGGGATTCCTGGGCGAATCATCGTCAAATCCGATGAGGAGCAGGACGCCAAACGCAAGGCCATGGCCGAGAAGATCGGCTTCGATGCCTATGGTGTCAGTGAGGACATGCCTGACCCGGTGGCGCGTGCCATCGGTCAGTTGCTTGATCACCTGCAAGCGGTGGATGGGCGACTGGAGGGGATGTGCGGCGCGCTGAAGGATCTGGGCAGTAGTTACTGTGCGAAAGATCTGCCTGAGCTGCGTGAAGAAGACTTTGCCTGCGTCAAAGGCAAGGATCAGAGTCAGGCGAGCTAAACCGCGTCGTATTCTTCGCGAGCAGGCCAGCATTGGAATGCATTCCCTTGTGGGGGTGGTCTCGCTCGCGAAGAACGATAACGCGGTATGTCTGGCTGTGCGCCACCAGCCTTTGCTATGATGCGCGCGCTCTTTTGCGGGTAAACCCGACTAAAGCACTAGGTCTTATAGTTGACTTAAATGCTCGGGAATTGCATACTCCCGCCCATTCTGAACTCCGTGGTAACTGTCCATGCGACTGACTACAAAAGGCCGATACGCCGTGACCGCCATGCTCGACCTGGCGTTGCACGCGCAGCACGGGCCCGTGTCTCTGGCCGATATCTCCGAGCGCCAAGGCATCTCCCTGTCCTACCTTGAACAGCTTTTCGCCAAGCTGCGCCGCAGTAACCTGGTTTCCAGTGTTCGCGGTCCGGGCGGTGGCTACCAGTTGTCCCGCGACATGCAGGGCATTCAGGTTGCTCAGGTGATCGATGCGGTGAACGAGTCGGTCGATGCTACCAAGTGCCAGGGCCAGGGCGATTGCCATTCCGGTGACACCTGTCTGACCCATCATCTGTGGTGCGACCTGAGCCTGCAGATTCACGAATTTCTGAGCGGTATCAGCTTGGCTGACCTTGTGACTCGCCGTGAGGTGCAAGAAGTAGCCCAGCGTCAGGATCAGCGTCGTTGCAATGGCAAGGCGCAGCACCTGGACAAGATTGAAGCGTCCGCCGTCGAATGACAGCCAAAGAGCTAGCGGCACGCCAGCCAGCCTGATTTAGGAGATAGTCCATGAAATTGCCGATTTACCTTGATTACTCTGCGACCACCCCGGTCGATCCGCGCGTTGCGCAAAAGATGAGTGAATGCCTGCTGGTCGACGGAAACTTCGGTAACCCGGCGTCCCGTTCCCATGTGTTCGGCTGGAAGGCTGAAGAGTCCGTCGAAAATGCCCGTCGTCAGGTGGCCGACCTGGTCAACGCCGACCCGCGCGAAATCGTCTGGACTTCCGGTGCTACCGAGTCCGATAACCTGGCAATCAAGGGCGCGGCACATTTCTACGCCTCCAAGGGCAAGCACCTGATCACCTCCAAAATTGAGCACAAGGCTGTCCTCGACACCATGCGCCAACTGGAGCGTGAAGGTTTCGAAGTGACCTACCTCGATCCTCAGACTGACGGTCTGATCACTCCTGAGATGATCGACGCCGCGCTGCGCGAAGACACCATCCTCGTGTCGATCATGCACGTAAACAACGAAATCGGCACCGTCAACGACATCGCTGCCATCGGCGAACTGCTTCGATCGAAAGGCATCCTGTTCCACGTTGACGCCGCTCAGTCCACTGGCAAGGTCGAGATCGACCTGCAGAAGCTGAAAGTCGACATGATGTCGTTCTCGGCCCACAAAACCTATGGCCCTAAAGGCATTGGCGCGCTGTACGTCAGCCGCAAGCCGCGTGTGCGCATCGAAGCGACCATGCACGGCGGCGGTCACGAGCGCGGCATGCGTTCCGGCACTCTGGCGACTCACCAGATCGTCGGCATGGGCGAAGCGTTCCGTGTGGCCAAGGAAGACATGGTTGCTGAAAACGTTCGTATCAAAGCCTTGAGCGATCGTTTCTACAAGCAGGTCGAGCATCTGGAAGAGCTGTACGTAAACGGCAGTCTGACTGCCCGCGTTCCGCACAACCTGAACCTGAGCTTCAACTACGTTGAAGGCGAATCGCTGATCATGGCGCTCAAGGATCTGGCGGTTTCGTCCGGTTCGGCCTGCACCTCGGCATCGCTTGAGCCTTCGTACGTACTGCGCGCTCTGGGCCGCAACGACGAACTGGCGCACAGCTCGATCCGCTTCACCTTCGGCCGTTTCACCACCGAAGAAGAAATCGACTACGCCGCGCAGAAAGTCTGCGAGGCCGTTACCAAGCTGCGCGCTCTGTCGCCGCTGTGGGACATGTACAAAGACGGTGTCGACATTTCGAAAATCGAGTGGGCGGCACACTGATTTCAAGTCGCCGCGAACCGGCCCTGTCAACTCAGGTTGTGGGGCATAAAGAGCGACTCTCTGATGAGTGAGGATTAAGAATCATGGCTTACAGCGAAAAGGTCATCGACCACTACGAAAACCCGCGTAACGTCGGCAAGATGAATGCCGAAGACCCGGATGTCGGCACTGGCATGGTCGGCGCACCGGCGTGCGGCGACGTGATGCGTCTGCAGATCAAGGTCAACGATCAGGGCGTGATTGAAGACGCCAAGTTCAAGACCTATGGCTGCGGTTCGGCCATCGCTTCCAGCTCCCTCGCTACCGAGTGGATGAAGGGCAAGACCCTGGACGAAGCGGAAACCATCAAAAACACTCAGTTGGCCGAAGAACTGGCCCTGCCGCCAGTGAAAATTCACTGCTCGGTACTCGCTGAAGACGCTATCAAAGCGGCCGTTCGCGATTACAAGCAGAAGAAAGGCTTGATCTGACTTTCAGGATTTGGCGACGAGTAAGGAGTCACCGATGGCTATCAGCATGACAGAAGCGGCTGCTCGACACGTGCGGCGCTCCCTCGACGGGCGCGGCAAAGGTGAAGGGATTCGTCTGGGTGTTCGCACCACAGGCTGTTCCGGCCTTGCCTACGTGCTGGAGTTTGTCGACGAGGTGGTTGCAGAGGATCAGGTGTTCGAAAGTCACGGTGAAAAAGTGATTATCGACCCCAAAAGCCTGGCCTACCTGGACGGCACCGAGCTCGATTTCGTCAAGGAAGGGTTGAACGAAGGCTTCAAGTTCAACAACCCCAACGTGCGCGGCGAGTGTGGCTGCGGCGAAAGCTTCAACATCTGAGGCTTGTCGTGGGTATTCCTTGTCATTTCGCTTTATTCGAGCTGCAACCGAGTTTCCGTCTGGATCTCGAGCAGTTGGCCACGCGCTATCGTGAGTTGGCGCGTGGCGTTCATCCTGACCGCTTTGCCGACGCTTCAGAGCGCGAGCAGCGGTCGGCTCTTGAGCAGTCTGCGCGTCTGAATGACGCTTATCAGACGCTCAAGAGCCCGGCCCAGCGTGCGCGCTACCTGCTGACCATCAGTGGGCATGAAGTGCCGATGGAGGTCACGGTCCACGACCCCGAGTTTCTTTTGCAGCAGATGCAATGGCGCGAAGAGCTCGAAGACCTTCAGGACAGCGCCGACCTGGACGGTGTCGCCGTATTCAAGCGTCGCCTGAAAGTGGCTCAGGAAGAACTCAATGAAAGCTTCGCAGCCTGTTGGGATGATGCAGCGCAACGCGAACAGGCCGAACGCCTGATGCGGCGCATGCAGTTCCTCGACAAGCTCACCTACGAAGTGCGCCAGTTAGAAGAGCGCCTCGACGATTAACCCAGTGCCGCTCCGGTCGCACGCCTGATATACAGATAAGTCCTGATCACGATGGCCCTACTGCAGATCGCCGAACCCGGCCAAAGTCCTCAACCGCACCAGCGTCGTCTGGCTGTGGGGATTGACTTGGGCACTACCAATTCGCTGGTCGCTGCGTTGCGCAGTGGTCTCTCCGAGCCGCTGGCCGACGCTGACGGGCAGGTCATCCTGCCGTCCGCCGTGCGTTATCACGGCGATCGCGTCGAAGTCGGCGAGTCGGCCAAATTGGCCGCCGCCTCCGATCCCCTGAACACTGTGCTGTCGGTCAAGCGCTTGATGGGGCGTGGTCTGTCCGACGTCAAGCAATTGGGCGAGCAACTGCCCTATCGCTTTGTCGGCGGCGAATCGCACATGCCGTTCATCGATACCGTACAAGGCCCGAAAAGCCCGGTCGAGGTCTCGGCCGATATCCTCAAGGTGCTGCGTCAGCGTGCGGAAGCGACCTTGGGTGGCGAGTTGGTCGGGGCGGTGATCACCGTGCCAGCGTATTTCGATGATGCTCAGCGTCAGGCCACCAAGGATGCGGCGAAACTCGCCGGCCTCAATGTGCTGCGCCTGCTTAATGAGCCAACCGCAGCCGCTGTGGCTTACGGTCTGGATCAGCACGCCGAGGGCCTGGTCGCGATTTATGACTTGGGCGGCGGCACCTTCGATATTTCCATTTTGCGTCTGACCGGCGGTGTTTTCGAAGTCTTGGCCACTGGCGGCGACAGCGCGCTGGGCGGTGACGACTTCGATCACGCGATTGCCGGCTGGATCATCGAGAGTGCGGGTTTGTCCGCTGATCTCGATCCGGGCGCGCAACGTAATCTGCTGCAAACTGCTTGCGCAGCCAAAGAAGCCCTGACCGACTCGGCGACTGTTGAAGTGGCTTACGGTGGCTGGAAAGCGCCGCTGACCCGCGAAGCTTTCGATGCGCTGATCGAGCCGATGGTCGCTCGCAGCCTGAAAGCATGCCGCCGCGCCGTTCGTGATTCCGGTGTTGAGCTGGAAGACGTACACGCCGTGGTCATGGTCGGTGGCTCGACCCGTGTTCCACGCGTTCGCGAAGCGGTCGCCGAAGCTTTCGGTCGTCAGCCATTGACGCAAATCGACCCGGATCAAGTGGTGGCCATTGGTGCCGCGATCCAGGCCGACACCCTGGCTGGCAACAAGCGCGATGGCGGCGAACTGCTGTTGCTTGACGTGATTCCGCTGTCCCTGGGGCTGGAAACCATGGGTGGCTTGATGGAGAAGGTAATCCCGCGCAACACCACCATCCCCGTCGCACGCGCACAGGATTTCACCACTTATAAAGACGGCCAGTCGGCCATGGCGATCCATGTACTGCAGGGTGAGCGTGAGCTGATCAGCGACTGCCGCTCCTTGGCGCGCTTCGAATTGCGCGGCATTCCGGCGATGGTGGCCGGTGCGGCGAAGATTCGCGTGACCTTCCAGGTCGATGCTGACGGTCTGCTCAGCGTTTCTGCCCGTGAACTGGGGTCGGGCGTTGAAGCGAGCATTCAGGTCAAGCCGTCCTACGGTCTGACCGACGGCGAAATCGCCAAGATGCTCAAGGATTCGTTCCAGCACGCCAATGACGATAAGGTCGCCCGCGTTCTGCGCGAGCAACAGGTGGATGCCCAGCGCCTGATCGAGGCTGTGCAGGGCGCTCTCGAGGTGGATGGCGAGCGTTTGCTCGACGCCGAAGAGCGCATGGTCATCGACCTGCAGGTGCAGGAGCTGGCCGAACTGATGAAAGGCACCGATGGTTACGCCATCGAGCAGCAGACCAAGCGTCTGTCGCAAGTGACCGACGCCTTTGCTGCCCGCCGGATGGATTTGACGGTGAAAGCCGCTCTGTCGGGGCGCAACCTGAATGAAATCGAGGATATCTGATGCCGCAGGTCATTTTTCTGCCCCACGAGAAGTTCTGCCCTGAAGGCATGGTGGTCGAGGCTGCGCCCGGCACATCGATTCTCGAACTGGCCCACGAACACCATATCGAGATGGAAAGCGCCTGCGGCGGCGTTTGCGCCTGCACCACTTGCCACTGCATCATCCGCGAGGGTTTTGACTCGATGGAAGAGGCTGACGAGCTGGAAGAGGACTTCCTCGATCGTGCCTGGGGTCTGGAGGCGCAATCGCGTCTGGCCTGTCAGGCTATCGTGGGTGAAGAAGACATCACCGTCGAGATTCCGAAATATTCGCTTAACCATGCGGCCGAAGCGCCGCACTGACTGGTAAGACTGTCATGAGCTACGGTTGGAATGATGTTCAACGCATTGCAGAAGAATTGGCCGAAGCCAAGCCGGATGTAGATCCGCTTTCTGTGAATTTCGTCGACCTGCAGCAATGGATCAAGGAATTGCCTGACTTCGACGACACCTCTGGCCGCGTCGGCGAGAAGGTGTTGGAAGCGGTTCAGGCGCTCTGGATCGAAGAAGTAGACTGATCGTCCTCGCAGGTTAGGCAATACCCAAGAACCCGCGTATAATTCGCGGGTTTAATTTTTCGCAAATTACCGTTTCTGGAGTTACACCATGGCTGTTCAACGCACTTTCTCCATCATCAAGCCTGACGCTGTTGCAAAAAACGTCATCGGCGAAATCACCACTCGTTTCGAAAAAGCCGGCCTGCGCGTTGTAGCTTCGAAACTGAAGCAACTGTCCAAAGCCGAAGCTGAAGGCTTCTACGCTGAGCACAGCGCTCGTGGTTTCTTCGGCGACCTGGTTGCTTTCATGATCTCCGGCCCTGTTGTTGTTCAGGTTCTGGAAGGCGAAAACGCTATCGCTCTGAACCGTGAGCTGATGGGCGCTACCAACCCTAAAGAAGCTGCTGCCGGTACCATCCGCGCTGACTTCGCTGATTCCATCGACGCCAACGCTGTTCACGGTTCGGACTCCGAAGCCGCAGCTGCTCGTGAAATCTCGTACTTCTTCGCAGCTACTGAAGTAACCACTCGCTAAGCATTGGCTTAAGAGTGAAGGTGAATCCATGACTACATCGACTGTAAAAACCAACCTGCTGGGTCTGACTCAACAGGAAATGGAAAAATTCTTCGACTCAATCGGGGAGAAGCGTTTCCGTGCCGGTCAGGTAATGAAATGGATTCACCACTTTGGCGTCGATGATTTCGACGCCATGACGAACGTCAGCAAGGCCTTGCGCGACAAGCTCAAGGCTATTGCTGAAGTCCGTGGTCCTGAAGTGGTCAGCGAGGATATCTCCAGCGACGGCACCCGTAAGTGGGTGGTGCGCGTGGCGTCCGGCAGCTGCGTCGAGACCGTGTACATTCCCCAGGGCAAACGCGGCACTCTGTGCGTTTCGTCCCAGGCAGGCTGTGCCCTGGATTGCAGTTTCTGCTCCACCGGCAAGCAAGGCTTCAACAGCAACCTCACCGCCGCCGAAGTGATCGGCCAGGTGTGGATTGCCAACAAATCTTTCGGCAGCGTCCCGGCAACCGTCGACCGTGCCATCACTAACGTGGTGATGATGGGCATGGGTGAGCCGCTGTTGAACTTCGACAACGTCGTCGCCGCCATGCATCTGATGATGGATGACCTTGGTTACGGGATCTCCAAGCGCCGCGTGACCCTGTCCACGTCGGGTGTGGTGCCGATGATCGATGAGCTGGCCAAGCACATCGACGTATCCCTGGCGTTGTCCCTGCACGCACCGAATGACGCATTGCGTAACCAATTGGTGCCGATCAACAAGAAATATCCGCTTAAGATGCTGCTCGAGTCGTGCCAGCGCTACATGTCCGCACTTGGCGAGAAGCGTGTGCTGACCATCGAGTACACCTTGCTCAAGGATATCAACGACAAGATTGAACACGCCGTTGAGATGGTCGAGTTGCTGAAGAACATTCCGTGCAAGATCAACCTGATTCCGTTCAACCCGTTCCCGCATTCCGGGTACGAGCGGCCGAGCAACAACGCAATCCGTCGCTTCCAGGATCAGTTGCATCAGGCCGGTTTCAACGTCACCGTCCGCACTACCCGTGGTGAAGACATCGACGCCGCGTGTGGTCAATTGGTAGGGCAGGTGCTGGATCGCACCCGTCGCAGCGAACGTTACATCGCCGTGCGTGAGTTGAGCGCCGACAGCGATCTGGCACAGAACGCCGCGAACACTAACTAAGAGAGGATCTCTATGTCCCTGCGCTTTGCGCTGCTGTTGCTGTTGGCCAGCCTGTGTGCTGGTTGTGTCCTGTCGGGTGACTACAACCCGATGAAGACCAGCAAGGGCCGCGATGAAGCGCGAGCTGCCTACGTGCAACTGGGGTTGGGGTACTTGCAGCAAGGCATGAGCGAGCGGGCCAAAGTGCCGCTGAAAAAAGCGCTGGAGCTCGACAGTTCGGACCCTGACGCCAACGCTGCCCTCGGGCTGGTATTTCAGGCTGAAATGGAGCCAAAACTGGCTGACGAGCATTTTCGCAAGGCGTTGTCCTCCCGTCCGGGTGATGCGCGAACGCTCAACAATTACGGCAGTTTTCTCTACGAAGAGCAGCGATATAAAGAAGCCTACGAGCGTTTTGAACAGGCCGCCGCCGATACCCTGTATCCTGAGCGTTCGCGTGTGTTCGAGAACCTCGGCATGACAGCATCGAAGCTCGGCGAGCGTGACCTGGCGCAGCAGCATTTGGAAAAGGCGCTGCGATTGAATCGTCAACAACCGCGCGCATTGCTGGAAATGGCTGAGTTGTCCTTCGAAGACAGGCATTATGTGCCCGCACGTGACTATTACGACCGTTTCAGCCTGCTTACCGATCAAAATGCACGTAGTCTATTGCTTGGCGTTCGGCTGGCTAAAGTGTTTGAAGATCGCGACAAGGCAGCCAGTTACGGCCTGCAATTAAAACGACTCTATCCCGGTACGCCGGAATATCAGCAATACCTGTCGGAGCAATGATGAAAGCGGCGCATCCCGAAGTTGTAGCAGCGAATCGCGTTAACCCCGGTGAGACCCTGCGCCAGGCACGCGAAAGCAATGGCTGGTCGCTGGCCGAAGTGGCCCTCAAGCTCAACCTCACTGTGACTTCCCTGAGCAATCTTGAAGCCGGCGCTTTCGACAAGCTGCCGGGGCATACCTTCGCACGCGGTTACATTCGCGCTTATGCCAAATTGCTCGGCATGGACCAGACCGTTCTGGTCCAGCAATTCGACCAGTCCACCGGCACCGACTCCCAAGGCAGTAACGTACACGCCCTTGGCCGTATCGAGGAGCCTGTTCGGGTTTCCCACACCATTTTGCGTATCGTCTGCCTGCTGTTGCTGATCGCGGTGATTGGCGGTGGTTTCGTCTGGTGGCAGGATCAGACATCGCTGCGAACCAAAGAATTGACCAGCCTGGCATCGGAGCACGTTGAAGTCGAAGGCGCCGACGGCACCACCCAGATACACCCGATAGACGAGCCGCAGGACCAGGCTGTTGCGCAAGGTCAGGCCGAGGGCACCACCGCGCTGGCGCTACCGCAGTCGGAAACCACAGCCGAATCGAGCGGCCCTGAAGGCGCCGCCCCGGCACCCGCTCCAACTGAACCGGCCGCGCCCGCGCCCGCGCCAGTTGTTGCGACCCCGGCCCCCAGCGTACCGGCCACGCCAGCGCCGACTGTCACAGCACCGGTCGCCTTGGCAACGCCTGCACCGACCCAGGAAACGCCTGCCCCCGTTGCCGGCGATGGTCAGGTGCAGTTGCAGTTCACCGGCGATTGCTGGGCACAAGTGACCGATGGTCGTGGCAAGGTTCTGTTCAGTGGTCTGAAGCATAAAGGCGACAGCGTATCTGTTTCCGGTAAGCCGCCGCTTGCTGTGCGCCTGGGTGTTGCCCGCGCCGCGCAGGTCAGCTACAACGGCCAACCGGTCGATATCGCTCCGTTCACCAGTGGCGAGACTGCTCGCCTGAAGTTGGGTCAATAAGTCATGCACGGCGAATCACCAATCAAACGTCGCGTCTCGCGCAAGATCTGGGTCGGTAACGTACCGGTAGGCGGCGATGCGCCTATCGCTGTGCAGAGCATGACCAACAGCGACACCAATGATGTTGCCGCCACTGTTGCGCAGATCAACCGTCTTGAAGCTGCCGGCGTCGACATCGTCCGCGTCTCGGTGCCAGACATGGACGCTGCCGAGGCGTTCGGCAAGATCAAGCAACTGGTCAAGGTGCCCCTGGTTGCCGACATCCACTTCGACTACAGGATCGCTTTGCGCGTAGCCGAACTGGGTGTGGACTGCCTGCGTATCAACCCGGGCAATATCGGTCGTGAAGACCGCGTGCGCGCGGTGGTTGACGCCGCCCGTGACCGCGGGATCCCGATTCGCATCGGCGTTAACGCCGGTTCCCTGGAAAAAGACCTGCAAAAGAAATACGGCGAGCCCACCCCCGCTGCACTGGTTGAATCCGCGCTGCGTCACGTCGAGCACCTCGAACGCCTGAATTTCCAGGACTTCAAGGTCAGCGTGAAGGCCTCCGACGTATTCATGGCCGTCGAGGCCTACCGTCTGCTGGCAAAAGAAATCGTTCAGCCACTGCACCTGGGGATCACCGAAGCGGGTGGATTGCGTTCGGGTACAGTGAAATCCGCCGTGGGCCTAGGTATGCTGCTCGCCGAGGGGATTGGCGATACTATCCGCATCTCGCTGGCGGCCGACCCGGTCGAGGAAGTGAAGGTCGGCTACGACATTCTCAAGTCTTTGCACCTGCGTTCCCGTGGAATCAACTTCATCGCCTGCCCGAGTTGCTCGCGGCAGAACTTCGATGTGGTCAAGACCATGAACGAGCTGGAAGGGCGCCTTGAAGACCTGCTGGTGCCGCTGGATGTCGCGGTGATCGGTTGCGTGGTCAACGGCCCCGGCGAGGCCAAGGAAGCCCATATCGGCTTGACCGGCGGCACGCCAAACCTGATTTACATCGACGGCAAACCGTCGCAGAAACTGACGAATGACAATCTGGTGGATGAGCTGGAAAAGCTGATCCGCCAGAAAGCGGCCGAGAAGGTCGAAGCTGACGCTGCGGTTATCGCGCGCGGTTGAGCCTGACTGTAGAGCCGAACGAATTTAAGGATTTAAAGTGAGCAAGTCATTGCAAGCCATTCGTGGCATGAACGACATCCTGCCCGAACAGACCCCGCTGTGGCGTTATTTCGAGAGCACTGTTGCGCGTCTGCTGGATAACTACGGTTACAAGCAGATCCGCATGCCGATCGTCGAGTTCACCGAGCTGTTCAAGCGCTCGATCGGTGAAGTCACCGACATCGTTGAAAAAGAGATGTACACCTTCGAAGACCGCAACGGCGACTCCCTGACTTTGCGTCCGGAAGGTACCGCAGCGTGCGTGCGTGCAGTGCTCGAGCACGGCATCACCGGTGGCGGCCAGGTACAAAAACTCTGGTACATCGGCCCGATGTTCCGCCACGAGCGTCCGCAGAAGGGGCGTTATCGCCAGTTCCATCAGATCGGTCTGGAGGTGTTCAACCTCGACGGTCCGGACATCGACGCCGAACTCATCATCATGACCTGGCGCCTGTGGGGCGAACTGGGTATTCGGGACGCCGTCAAACTCGAACTCAACAGCCTGGGTACCAGCGAGTCCCGTGGTCGTTATCGTGAAGCGCTGGTCGAGTACCTCTCGGCGCACCACGACAAGCTCGACGAAGACAGCCAGCGTCGCTTGAAAACCAACCCGCTGCGGGTGCTCGACACCAAAAATGCCGACACTCAAGCCGTGTTGGTCGATGCGCCGAAAATGGCTGACTACCTGGACGACGAGTCCCGTGCCCACTTCGAAGGCCTGAAGGCCCGTCTGGACGCCGTTGGCATTCCTTACGTGCTCAACCCCAAGCTGGTTCGAGGCCTTGATTACTACAGCAAAACCGTTTTCGAATGGGTCACCGACAAGCTCGGTGCCCAAGGCACCGTGTGCGCGGGTGGCCGTTACGACGGTCTGGTTGAGCAGATGGGCGGCAAGCCGACCACAGGCGTTGGTTTCGCCATGGGCATCGAGCGTCTGGTGCTGATGCTCGAAACCCTGGAACAGATCCCGGAAGAAATCTCCCGTCAGGTCGACGTCTATCTCTGTGCCTTCGGTGAAGAGGCCGAGTTGGCCGCTCTGGCGCTGGCCGAGCGTGTTCGCGATCAACTTCCAAACCTGCGTCTGCAAGTCAATGCCGGCGCCGGTAGCTTCAAAAGCCAGTTCAAGAAAGCCGACAAGAGCGGTGCACTGTACGCACTGATCCTGGGTGACGACGAAATGGCCCAGCAAGTGGTAGGTTTCAAACCCCTGCGTGGCCAGGGCGAACAACAAAGCATTGCCTGGGATGCGCTCGCCGCTCACCTGGCCACCTGCGTCGTGCAGGGTTGAAGCTGTCTAAACAGCCGATTTAGCGATTAAGGAGTATTGGGGTGTCGAGTACCGAAGACGAACAGTTGGCGGATTTGAAGGACTGGTGGACACGCAACGGCAAACCTCTGGTCACCGGCGGCCTGTTGGCGCTGGTCATCGTGTTCGGCTGGCAGGCTTATCACAAGTATCAGAGCAACCAGTCGCAAGGCGCTTCGGTGCTCTATCAGCAACTGCTGGAAACCACACTGACGCCTGACGGCAAGCCTGATACTGCGCGCGTTGCGGATCTGGCCGGCAAGCTCAACAGTGAATTCGGCGGTACTGCCTACGCGCAGTACGGCAGCCTGTTCGTGGCCAAGGTTGCAGTCGACAGCGGCAAGCTCGATGACGCAGCGATGGAACTGAAAGCCATTGTCGACAAACCGGCCAACCCGGCGCTCGGCGAAATCGCCCGTCAGCGTCTGGCGCAAGTGCTGGGTGCGCAGAACAAGGCCGATGACGCTCTGAAACTGCTCGACGGCGATGCCGATAAAGCGTTCCTGGCCACTCGCGAAGAGCTCAAGGGCGACTTGCTGGTGCAGTTGGGTCGTACCGATGACGCGAACAAGGCGTATCAAAAAGCCAAGGCAGCACTGTCGGATGAAGCGGCAGTCGGTGGCCTTCAAATCAAACTCGACGACCTGGCCAAAGGGGATGCGTGACGTGATCCGTTGGAAGCATGCAGCATTGCTGGCTCTGGCCCTTCTGGCCGCGGGTTGCAGCAGCAACAGCAAAAAAGAATTGCCACCGGCTGAACTGACCGACTTTAAAGAAGAAGTGGTTCTGCAAAAGCAGTGGAGTCGTTCGATTGGTGATGGTCAGGGCGAAACCTACAACATGCTGGTGCCAGCGGTTGACGGTGACACCATTTACGCTGCCGATGTAACCGGCATCGTGATGGCCATGGATCGCAGCAACGGCGACGTGAAGTGGAAAAAAGATCTTGAACTGCCTGTCTCCGGCGCCGTAGGCGTTGGTTACGGTCTGGTTCTGGTTGGCACGCTGCAAGGCGAAGTCGTTGCTCTGGACACCGTCACCGGTGAAGAGAAGTGGCATGCTCGCGTGAACAGCGAAGTCCTCGCCCCGCCGGCCAACAACGGCGACGTGGTCGTGGTGCAGACTCAGGACGATCGTCTGGTCGGCCTGGATGCCTCCACAGGTACTCAACGCTGGGTGTATGACAGCACGCCGGCCGTACTGACACTGCGTGGTACCAGTGCACCGATCGTGACCAACCGCCTCGCGGTGGCTGGCTTGTCGACCGGTAAAGTGGTTGCTGTGGACATTTCCAACGGTGTGCCGGTCTGGGAACAACGGATCGCGATTCCACAGGGTCGTTCGGAACTGGAGCGCGTAGTCGACATCGACGGCGGTCTGCTGCTTTCCGGCGGTACGCTTTACGTTGCCAGCTATCAGGGCCGTGTTGCGGCACTGGATCTGGAGAGCGGTCGTCAACTCTGGCAGCGCGATGCGTCGAGCTACGCCGGTATTGCCCAGGGTTTCGGCAGCGTCTATGTCAGCTTGGCATCAGGCACCGTTGAAGGCGTCGACGAACGTTCCACCACTGCATTGTGGAGCAACGATTCGCTGGCTCGCCGTCAACTGTCGGCGCCGGAAGTGTTCTCCAGCTACGTTGCAGTCGGCGACATGGAAGGTTACCTGCACCTGTTGAGTCAGGTGGACGGTCGATTCGTCGGCCGTGAGCGCATCGACAGCGACGGCCTTCGCGCCCGTCCGCTGGTGGTGGGTGACACGATTTATGTGTATGGCAACAGCGGCAAACTGGAAGCCCTGACCATCAAGTAACAACTATGCTTGGGGATAACACCCCAGGCAGCTTCACTTGTGGGAGTGAACCTGTTCGCCCCCACAGTGTTGCCCCGAGCACCAGCCGCTGCCTCGCAGCGGCTTTTGTATTTTCTGAAATAACGAAGTGGAGAGCCGCATGGTTCCCGTAATCGCCCTGGTGGGCCGACCGAACGTCGGCAAATCCACCTTGTTCAACCGCCTGACCAGGACTCGTGACGCCATCGTCGGCGACTTGTCCGGTCTGACCCGTGATCGCCAGTACGGTGAGGCCAAGTGGCAAGGGCGTTCCTACATTCTGGTCGACACCGGTGGTATCTCCGGTGACGAGCACGGTATGGACGAAAAAATGGCCGAGCAGTCGCTGCTGGCCATTGAAGAAGCTGATGTTGTGCTGTTCCTGGTAGATGCCAAGGCCGGTTTTACCGCCGCCGACCAGATGATCGCCGAACACTTGCGCAAACGTAACAAGCGCTCCTACGTGGTTGCCAACAAGGTCGACAACATCGACCCGGAAATGGCCCGCGCTGAATTTGCTCCGTTGGGTATGGGCCACGCGATTCCGATCGCCGGTGCTCACGGCCGTGGCATCACTCAGATGCTGGAAATCGCCTTGGGTGATTTCCCGAGAGACGAAGAAGAGCCGGAGGACGGCGAAGAAGAAGTCGTTGCCGAAGGCGAGGAAGCCAAGCGCATTCCTGGCCCGAGCGAAAAAGACGGGATCAAGATCGCCATCATCGGCCGTCCGAACGTCGGCAAGTCGACTCTGGTCAACCGCATGCTCGGTGAAGACCGGGTAATCGTCTACGACCAACCCGGCACCACGCGCGACAGTATCTACATTCCGTTCGAACGCAATGAAGAGAAGTACACGCTGATCGACACCGCCGGTGTTCGCAAGCGCGGCAAGATCCATGAAGAAGTCGAAAAGTTCTCCGTGGTCAAAACCCTGCAAGCGATCAAAGACGCCAACGTGGTGATCTTCGTGATGGACGCCCGCGAAGGCGTGGTCGATCACGACCTCAACCTCTTGGGTTTTGCCATTGAGTCCGGTCGTGCGCTGGTTATTGCCATCAACAAGTGGGACGGCATGACGCCGAGCGAGCGCGACTTCGTGAAGGTCGAGCTGCAACGTCGACTGTTCTTCGTTGATTACGCCGATATCCACTTCATCTCGGCTCTGCACGGCACGGGCGTGGGCAACCTTTACGCGTCCGTACAGAACTCGTTCAAGTCGGCGGTCACCCGCTGGCCGACCAACCGCCTGACCCAGATTCTGGAAGACGCGGTTGGCGAGCACGCGCCACCGATGGTCAACAACCGCCGGATCAAGCTGCGTTACGCTCACTTGGGGGGGGCCAACCCGCCGATCATCGTGATCCACGGTAACCAGATCGAGAAAGTGCCCAAGTCGTATGTGCGCTATCTGGAGAACACTTACCGCCGTGTGCTGAAGCTGGTCGGTACGCCGATCCGTATCGAGTTCAAGGGCGGCGAGAACCCGTACGAAGGCAACAAAACCACGCTGACCGACCGTCAGGTCAACAAGAAGCGTCGTTTGATGTCGCACCACAAGAAAGCCGACAAGAAGCGCCGCGACAAGAAGTGATTCATCGCTTCTTGTGCGATCAAGATAAAAAGGGGGGCGCCGGTTGGCGCCCTTTTTTTATGGGCGTCGTATGGGCTATCCTCGGGCTCTCCCGCGCCGTCGTCAGAGCCGGGGGCAGAGCAGGGAACCCGGATGATCACCAGTAAGCTGCCGAATGTCGGCATCACTATTTTCACGCAGATGTCTCAGCTCGCGGCGCAGACCGGGGCCATCAACCTGTCCCAGGGTTTTCCTGATTTCGACGGCCCACAGTCCCTGCGCGATGCGGTCGGTCGGCATATTGCCAGTGGCCATAACCAGTATTCGCCGATGACCGGGTTGCCGGCGCTGCGTGAGCAGATTTCAGCGAAGATCGCCCGCAGTTATGGCGTGAACGTCGATGCCGACAATGAAGTGACAGTGACGCCGGGTGCAACCCAGGCGATTTTCTGTGCCATTCAGGCCGTTATCCACAGCGGTGACGAAGTGATCGTTTTCGACCCGTGCTACGACAGCTATGAACCCGCAACGGAACTGGCCGGCGGTCGCTGCATGCATGTGCAACTGAGGCCCGACGATTTCTCCATCGATTTTGACAAGCTTGCCGCTGCCCTGAGTCCGCGCACGCGAATGATCGTCCTCAACACCCCGCATAACCCGAGCGGAGCGCTGATCAGCCGCGCAGAGCTTGATCAACTGGCGGCGTTGATCCGCGATCGTGACATCTATTTGATCAGCGATGAAGTCTACGAACATCTGGTGTTCGATGGCACGCCACATGTCAGCGTGCTGGCCCATGAAGCGTTGTATCAGCGCGCATTCGTGGTCAGTTCGTTTGGCAAGACCTACCACGTCACGGGCTGGAAAACCGGTTACGTTGTTGCACCGCCCGCGCTGACGGCTGAATTGCGCAAGGTGCATCAGTACGTCAGTTTCTGCGGCGTGACGCCGTTGCAATACGCCTTGGCCGATTACATGGCACAACACCCTGAGCACGTCGAAGAGCTGCCAGGTTTCTATCAGGCCAAGCGCGATCTGTTCTGTGATCTGCTGACGCCGTCGAGATTGAGCTTTACCCGAGTCACCGGTACTTACTTCCAACTGGTCGATTACTCACAGATACGTCCCGACCTCAACGACGTCGAGATGGCGATGTGGATGACCCGCGAGCATGGCGTGGCGAGTATTCCGGTGTCGGTGTTCTACCAGAAACCACCCGAAGGCCAGCGCCTGGTGCGCCTGTGCTTCGCCAAACGCGAGGAGACGCTGCGCGAAGCGGCGGCCAAACTATGCGCGATCTGAGTGCGTTACCCGATCTCAATCTGGCACTGATTCAGACCAGCCTGGCATGGCATGACCGTCAGGCCAACTTCGAGCATTTCGAGGTGTTACTGGAGCAGGCGCGTGGGGCGGACCTGATCATCCTGCCGGAAATGTTCACCACCGGCTTCTCCATGGAGTCAGAAACCCTCGCCGAAGCCGAGAATGGCCCTACCAGCAAATGGCTGCGGGTGCAGGCGGCCAAGCTCAATGCGGTGATCACCGGCAGCGTGATCGTTCAGGCCGCCGACGGTAGCCACCGCAATCGTTTGTTGTGGGCAAGGCCCGACGGCGAAGTCTGGCATTACGACAAGCGCCACCTGTTCCGCATGGCCGGCGAGCACAACCACTACACCCCCGGTGAACGTCAGGTGCAGTTCGAGCTCAAGGGCTGGAGGGTTCGACCGCTGATTTGCTACGACTTGCGATTCCCGGTGTGGAGTCGTGACGCGCAGGACACCGATCTGCTGCTGTACACCGCTAATTGGCCGGGTGCACGGCGTTTGCACTGGAATCGCCTGCTGCCTGCGCGAGCCATCGAAAATCTGTGCTACGTGGCGGCGGTCAATCGTGTGGGCACTGACGGCAAGGGGTTTGCGTATACCGGCGACAGTCAGGTACTGGATTTCCAGGGCGAAACCTTGCTGGCGGCGGGGGAGGCTGACGGGGTGTTCAGGGCTGTGCTGGAGGCCGCGCCGTTGGCTGCTTACCGTGAGCGTTTTCCGGCGAATCTGGATGCCGATACCTTCGAGTTCACCTGATATTTGCGGTGTCTGGCAGGCCGTCTTCGCGAGCAAGCCCGCTCCCACAGTTGACCGCGTTCCAATGGGGGAGCGGGAGGCCAGATTGAGCAATACAAAACCATCAGGCAAAAAAAGGCCCCGGCGTTCGCACTCCGGGGCCTTGTGCGTTTCAGCGATGGCTTAAGCCGCTTTCGCTTCCGGCTGGCTCAGCGAACGGTTGAGTGCGCTGAACAGTGCCTTGAAGCTGGCCGTGGTGATGTTCTCATCGATACCCACACCGTGCACCGCACGTTCGCCGTTCACGCGCAGCTCGATGTAGGCCGCCGCTTTGGCATTGGTGCCCGCGCCGATCGCGTGCTCGTTGTAGTCCATGATCTCCACCGGAATCGGCAGGCCAGCGACCAGTGCTTCCAGCGCACCATTGCCTTTGCCGCGCCAGTGCAGGTTGGTTTCGCCCTGACCTTGGCTTGCCACCTCCACTTCGACCGAGCTGTTGCCGTTTTCTTCCTGCAGGCGATGGCTGACCAGAGCATAAGGGGTGTTGGCTTGCAGGTATTCGCTGATCAACAGCGAGTGGATCTGCTTGGCGGACATCTCCAGGCCCAGACGGTCGGTTTCACGCTGCACGACCTGGCTGAACTCGATCTGCATGCGGCGTGGCAGGCTGATGCCATATTCCTGTTCCAGCAAATAAGCGATGCCGCCCTTGCCCGACTGGCTGTTGACGCGGATCACCGCCTCGTAGCTGCGGCCGATGTCGGCCGGATCGATCGGCAGGTACGGGACTTCCCACAGGGCATCGGGTTTCTGCTGGGCGAAACCCTTGCGGATCGCATCCTGGTGGGAGCCGGAGAAGGCGGTGTGAACCAGGTCGCCAACGTACGGGTGACGTGGATGAACCTGAATCTGGTTGCATTCTTCGACGACTTTGCGCACGCCGTCGATGTCGGAGAAGTCCAGCTCAGGGTTGACGCCCTGGGTGTACAGGTTCAGTGCCACGGTGACGAGGTCGACGTTACCGGTACGCTCGCCGTTACCGAACAGGCAGCCTTCGACACGATCGGCGCCCGCCATCAGGCCCAGCTCGGTCGCAGCCACGCCGGTGCCACGGTCGTTGTGGGTGTGCAGGCTGATGATCACGCTGTCACGACGGTTGATGTTGCGGCCGAACCATTCGATCTGGTCGGCGTAGATGTTCGGGGTCGCGCATTCCACGGTGGCCGGCAGGTTGAGAATCATCTTGTGCTCGGGCGTCGGGTTCCAGACCTCGATCACCGCGTCACAGACTTCCTTGGCGAACTCCAGCTCAGTGGCGCTGAAGGTTTCCGGCGAGTATTCGAACGTCCACTCGGTGTCCGGCTGCATCGCGGCGTATTTGACGAACAGCTTGGCGGCGTTGACCGCGATGGCCTTGATGCCGTCCTTGTCCTGATTGAAGACGATGCGACGGAAGGACGGCGAGGTGGCGTTGTACAGGTGAACGATGGCTTTCTTCGCACCGCGCAGGGATTCGAAGGTGCGCTCGATCAGGTCTTCACGACCCTGGGTCAGCACCTGAATGGTGGTGTCGTCCGGGATGTGGCCTTCTTCGATCAGGGTGCGCACAAAGTCGAAGTCGGTTTGCGACGCGGCCGGGAAGGAGGCTTCGATTTCCTTCACGCCCACTTGAACGAGGGTTTTCCAGAAACGCAGCTTTTTCACCGCATCCATTGGCTCGATCAGCGACTGGTTGCCGTCACGCAGGTCGGAGCTGCACCAGATCGGCGCGACATCGATGGTTTTTGACGGCCAGGTGCGATCCGGCAGGTTGATGACGGGAAACGCACGGTACTTCGAAGACGGATCTTTGAGCATGCTCATCGGGAAATTCCTTATTGTCTGGGCCGAAAAGAGGCGGCCTGCCGGTGGAACGAATGTTCTTGGAAAAGCGTGGGACGAGGCGTAGCGATTCAGCCTCGCAGTCGTGCGCTGACGAGGCACAGGCTGCGGTGCTGGCGAAGCTGAATGAGGGTGTGAGAGGTTTTCATGCCCTCAACCCTAACCGCGGGTGGGAAGGATGGCAAGCAGTCGGAAAAAAATTGAGAGGAATACTCGAAAAGTACAGATTTGCACGATTTTATTGTGCGCTATGGCGGGAATCGTATGGATGTTTGCGCGAGGTTCGATACGGGCGCAATCGCTTTTCGGTGGCAGTCACGACGCCTTCACGAGCAAGCCCGCTCCCGCATTGTCCGTGTCGCACACGCATCTCGTGAACACCACCAACCTGTGTGGGAGCGGGCTTGCTCGCGAAGAGGCCTGCGGCCTCAGCGCATGACTCAGGGCTGGAAAGCGCCGATAAAGATCGCCGGATCGACCCGCGCATCATTCAGGCTGACATTCCAGTGCATGTGCGGCCCGGTCGCCCGGCCGGTCGCCCCCACCTTGCCCACCACGCCGCCACGGGCCAATTGATCGCCAACCTTCACATCAATTTTCGACATATGGCAGAACATGCTGATAAAGCCCTGCCCATGGTCGACAAACACGGTGTTGCCGTTGAAGAAATAGTTGCCGATCAGGATCACCTTGCCTGCCGCCGGGGTCTTGATCGGCGTGCCTGCCGGCACCGCAAAATCTAGGCCCGCGTGGGGGTTGCGTTCTTCACCATTAAAGAAGCGGCGCACACCGAACTTGCTCGACAGTGGCCCGTTGACCGGTTTGTCCAGCAGCAGATTGCTCGGCGTGTTCGGGCTGAAGCGGCGGTAAGCCTTGATCTGTTCGGCCAGTTCACCCTGTATGCGCTTGAGGTTGGCCGGGTTTGGATTGACCTGCTGAGTGTTCTTCAGGGTGATGCGTTGTTCCGGGTATTTCTTGTTTCCGACCGTGAACGGCAGATTGCGTCCGCCGCTGCTGATCTGTTGCGCGCCGGGCTTGACCGTCAGCGGCACACCGACGATCGCCAGCCAGTTGTTCTGTTCCTTGACCACCAGTACCGGTTTGCCTTGATAAGTAGCTTTAGGCGCTTGGCTCGATACGCCCAGATCAACCACGGCGACGCCGCCCGGCACCGGTTTGTTCAGCATCCGGGTGATGTAACTGTCGGCGTGGGCATTGAAAGTCAGGCACAGGAGCAACAGTGGAGCCAGAAAACGCGGCATGGATCAGTCCAGTAAAGAGAGGGTGACAGGCGTCAGATGATTGTCTTCGACGCGCACTTGCAGTTCGCCTTCGCCCAGTTT
The DNA here is from genome assembly GCF_963971015.1 of Pseudomonas sp. RA_15y_Pfl2_54. Classification (NCBI taxonomy): domain Bacteria; kingdom Pseudomonadati; phylum Pseudomonadota; class Gammaproteobacteria; order Pseudomonadales; family Pseudomonadaceae; genus Pseudomonas; species Pseudomonas sp. RA_15y_Pfl2_54. The sequence continues at coordinate 74,402 of NZ_CAXAPN010000028.1, read as the reverse complement.
GGCTTTCAGGCGCTGGCCGGTATGGGTTTGCGCCGCGTTGCGAATCGCGTTGCCGCGCTCGTCGAGCAAAATGCTGTAACCGCGGCCGAGGGTCGCCAATGGGCTGACCACGTGCAGTGTCTGCATTTGGCTGTGCAGTTGCAGGCGACGGCTTTTCAGGCCTTCACGCATCGCGCGTGGCAGACGCTCGGCGAGGCTATCGAGACGCTGGCGCAACATTGCCAGTTGCCGCCCCGGATGTTGCCCGGCGAGGCGGGTTTGCAGGCGGATCAGGCGTTCTCGACGGGTATTCAAGCTGCGTTCGAACGCCCGGCGCAGGCGCATGTCCAGATCATCCAGGCGCTGAGCCTGCTGGCGCAGACGTTCGCCGGGATGGCGCAGGCGACGCGCCATGCCTTCCTGTCGCAGGCGATCACGCATCAAACGGTCACGCATACGCATCACCAAGCGGCGATGCAGGCTTTCGACCTGACGGATCAGATGGCTGGAATCGGGGGCGAGCAATTCGGCGGCCGCGGACGGCGTCGGTGCCCGCACGTCGGCAACAAAGTCGCTGATCGACACGTCGGTTTCATGGCCGACCGCGCTGACAATCGGTGTGACACAGGCATCGACCGCACGGGCCACGGCTTCTTCGTTGAAGCACCAGAGGTCTTCCAGCGAACCACCGCCGCGAGCGAGGATCAGTGCGTCAAAACCACGGGCATCGGCCATTTTCAAAGCACGGACAATCTGCGCGGTGGCTTCGCGACCCTGCACGGCGGTGGGAATCAATGTCAGTTGGACCTGCGGCGCACGGCGGCGGAACACACTGATAATGTCGCGGATGACCGCGCCGGTCGGCGAACTGATGATGCCGATGCGTTGCGGATGCGCTGGCAGCGGTACTTTGCGTTCAGCGCTGAACAGGCCTTCGGTGCTGAGTTTTTCTTTCAGCGCATCGAAGGCCAGTCGCAGTGCACCGTCACCGGCCGGCTCAACCGTGTCGAGAATCAACTGATAGTCGCCACGGCCTTCGAACAGCGAGACCTTGCCGCGCACCTTGACTGCCAAGCCATCCTTCAACGCTTGACGCACCCGCGCCGCGTTCTGCCGGAACAGCGCGCAACGCACCTGCGCGCCACTGTCCTTGAGGGTGAAATAGATGTGGCCGGACGCCGGGCGGGCGAGGTTGGAAATTTCGCCTTCGACCCAGATATTGCTGAACACGTCTTCCAGCAACACCCGCGCGCGGCCGTTGAGCTGGCTGACAGTCAGGACTTCACGGTCCAGGCCGAGTCTTGCAAAGGGGTCTTTAATCATGGGGCGCAGTTTAAAGGCATTCGCCTGCCAATCACCACATGTCCACTCGGCACTTGACCGGATTTCGTCAGGGCTTAAGCTGCCGGCCTTTAGGGCGTCTTCGCGGGCAACCCGCTCCCTCAAGGTATCTCTGCTGTACACGCGATGTGTGAACGATGGAGGCCTCTGTGGAGCGACCTTGCCGGCGCAGGCGTCAGAAGCCACACCGCAGGTTTTTCCATGAATTCGCAAAGCATCATTGTCCCGAAAATCTCCACCCTGCCGGTCCACGAACCCCGGGCCCGGGCGATCGTGCGCTGGCTGGTGCGCAAGAACATCATCAAGGAAGAACTGACGACCTGTGGCCGCACCGGTAACCGCATGGCTTACGCGATTGCCGATGGCGCGCGGGCCGTGGTGTTGCACCCGCAGGCGTTGCCGTTCGGTGAGCCGATCAACGGGTTGGAGATTGTCACTAAACGCTGCATCTACACCCCGGCCAAGGGCTTTCTCGAAGAGGCCGGTTGCGCCGAGTGCCGTCGTGAGGTCGGCGAAGCGTTGTTCGAAAGCCTCGAAGACTGGATGCCGGGGCGCACCGACAACTTCACCTGCCCGGAATGCGGCCATGAAGATGACATCAACGGTTTCCTGTATTTGCAGGAATGTGCGTTTTCCAACCTTGGTTTCATCTTCAACAACTGGCTGGAAGCAGGGTTCAAGCAAAGCTTTATCGATGAGTTTGCTGATTGGCTCGATCAACCTGTCTCTTGGGTCAAGGTGGAGCTGTAGCGGCGGGGATCTCCGTATATCAGCAACATTGATATTAAGCGGAGTTTTACATTGAACAGCGGGGGGTGTCTGACTATAATGGCGCGCTTCCATTTTCCCGCTCGGGAGCCCCCGCGATGCTGCGTATCAGCCAAGAAGCTCTGACATTCGACGACATTCTACTAGTGCCTGGTTATTCCGAGGTGCTTCCTAACGAAGTCAGTCTCAAGACCCGCCTTACCCGTGGCATCGAGCTGAATATTCCTCTGGTTTCTGCCGCCATGGACACCGTCACTGAAGCCCGTCTGGCAATTGCCATGGCTCAGGAAGGTGGCATCGGCATTATCCACAAGAACATGACCATCGAGCAGCAAGCTGCCGAAGTTCGCAAGGTCAAGAAGTTCGAAGCCGGCGTCGTCAAGGATCCAATCACCATCGAGGCCGATGCCACGGTTCGTGATCTGTTTGAATTGACCCGCATGCACAACATTTCCGGCGTTCCGGTACTGCACGATGGCGACCTGGTCGGCATCGTCACTTCCCGTGACGTGCGCTTTGAAAACCGCCTGGATGCCACCGTCCGCGAAGTGATGACGCCTAAAGAGCGTCTGGTCACGGTCAAGGAAGGCGCCGACAAGAACGACGTGCGTGAACTGCTGCACAAACACCGCATTGAGCGCGTACTGATCGTCGACGACAAATTTGCCCTCAAAGGCATGATGACGGTCAACGACATCGAAAAAGCCAAAGCCTACCCGCTGGCCAGCAAGGACGATCAAGGTCGTCTGCGCGTTGGTGCTGCTGTCGGCACCGGTAAAGACACCGGTGATCGTGTCGCTGCGCTGGTCAATGCCGGTGTGGACGTGGTGGTGGTCGACACCGCTCACGGTCACTCCAAAGGCGTGATCGACCGCGTTCGCTGGGTCAAATCGAATTTCCCTGAAGTGCAGGTGATTGGCGGCAACATCGCCACCGGCGCAGCCGCCAAGGCCCTGGCCGAAGCGGGTGCCGACGCCGTCAAGGTCGGTATCGGCCCTGGCTCGATCTGCACCACCCGTATCGTCGCCGGTGTCGGCGTCCCGCAAATCAGTGCCATCGCCAACGTTGCCGCAGCCCTTGAAGGCACCGGCGTACCGTTGATCGCCGACGGCGGCATCCGTTTCTCCGGTGACCTGTCCAAGGCCATCGTAGCCGGTGCCTCCTGCGTGATGATGGGCTCGATGTTCGCCGGTACTGAAGAAGCGCCGGGCGAGATCGAACTGTTCCAGGGCCGTTCGTACAAGGCTTATCGTGGCATGGGGTCGCTGGGCGCCATGTCCCAGGCTCAGGGCTCCTCCGACCGTTACTTCCAGGACTCCTCGGCAGGCGCCGAGAAACTCGTTCCGGAAGGCATCGAAGGCCGGGTTCCTTACAAAGGCACCTTGAGCGCGATCATTCACCAGTTGATGGGCGGTCTGCGTTCCTCGATGGGCTACACCGGTAGCGCCAACATCGAAGAGATGCGTACCAGGCCTGAGTTCGTGCGGATCACCGGCGCTGGCATGGCCGAATCCCACGTTCACGACGTGCAGATCACCAAGGAAGCGCCAAACTACCGCGTAGGTTGAGCCTTCAAGCAACAAGCTAAGCAACCGGGGCTGTTTTATTCAGCCCCGAGTTGTTTCTGAATCACGACTGTTTCTGAATGACTTAGACGAGACTGAATCATGGCCCTCGATATTCACGCTCACCGCATCCTGATCCTCGACTTCGGTTCGCAATATACCCAACTGATTGCCCGCCGCGTGCGCGAGATCGGTGTGTACTGCGAACTGCACCCGTTCGACATGGACGAGGATGCGATTCGCGAATTCGCTCCGAAAGGCGTCATCCTCGCCGGCGGCCCCGAGTCCGTGCACGAAGCCAACAGCCCGCGCTGCCCACAAGCTGTGTTTGACCTGGGCGTACCGGTCTTCGGTATCTGCTACGGCATGCAGACCATGGCCGAGCAACTGGGCGGCAAGGTTGAAGGTTCCGAACTGCGTGAGTTCGGTTACGCCCGCGTTGATGTGGTCGGCAAGAGCCGCCTGCTCGACGGCATCGAAGACCACATCGACGCCGACGGCCTGTTCGGCCTCGACGTATGGATGAGCCACGGTGACAAGGTCACCAGGATGCCGGAAGACTTCCACATCCTGGCCAGCACCCCGAGCTGCCCGATCGCCGGCATGTTCAACGACGACCGTGGCTACTATGGCGTGCAGTTCCACCCGGAAGTGACCCACACCAAACAGGGCGGCCGCATCCTGTCGCGTTTCGTTCTCGACATCTGCGGTTGCGAAGCCCTATGGACGCCATCGAAGATCGCTGAAGATGCCATCGCCAACATCCGCGCACAGGTCGGCACCGACAACGTGCTGCTGGGGCTGTCCGGCGGTGTTGACTCCTCGGTGGTTGCGGCGCTGCTGCACAAAGCCATCGGCGATCAGCTGACCTGCGTGTTCGTCGACAACGGCCTGCTGCGTCTGCACGAAGGCGAGCAAGTGATGGCCATGTTCGCCGAGAACATGGGCGTCAAAGTGATCCGCGCCAACGCCGAAGACCAGTTCTTGAACAACCTGGCCGGCGAAGCCGACCCGGAGAAGAAACGCAAGATCATCGGTCGCACGTTCATTGATGTATTTGATGCCGAATCCTGCAAGCTGGATAACATCAAGTACCTCGCTCAGGGCACCATCTACCCGGACGTGATCGAGTCGGCTGGCGCGAAAAGCGGCAAGGCGCACGTGATCAAGTCGCACCACAACGTGGGCGGTCTGCCGGAAGAGATGAACCTGAAACTGGTCGAGCCACTGCGCGAGCTGTTCAAGGACGAAGTCCGTCGTCTGGGCCTGGAACTGGGCCTGCCGTACGACATGGTCTACCGTCACCCGTTCCCGGGCCCGGGCCTTGGCGTACGCATCCTCGGTGAAGTGAAAAAGGAATACGCCGACCTGCTGCGTCGTGCCGACCACATCTTCATTGAAGAACTGCGCAAGGCCGACTGGTACCACAAAGTCAGCCAGGCGTTCGTGGTGTTCCAGCCCGTGAAATCGGTTGGCGTGGTCGGCGATGGCCGTCGTTACGCCTGGGTCGTGGCCCTGCGTGCCGTGGAAACCATCGACTTCATGACCGCGCGTTGGGCACACCTGCCTTACGAACTGCTGGAAACCGTTTCCGGCCGCATCATCAATGAAATCGAAGGTATTTCGCGCGTTACTTACGACGTGTCGAGCAAGCCGCCGGCGACGATTGAGTGGGAATGATCCTGCTGCACTTCGATGCTTGCATTGAGTGACAGAAAACCCCTGGCCCAGGCCAGGGGTTTTTCGTTTCTGACGTGGATGTCAGTCAGGGAGACTGCTCTGTAGCGCCAGCCCCATCTCTGTCAGTCGTAGCGACATTTCCTCGATGTTGGCGAACTTGACGTCGTTCACCCGAGTCCATGCGGGACGATGCAGGGAAATGCCACCGTCGGCCAGATTCGCCACAGGCGTACGCACGAGCATGCCTTGCTTGCTACGGTGCAACACGGTGTAAGTGTCTGCGGTTTTCTGGATCATATACATGCCACGCCTGTGCAGCAGGTTCTCCAGTGTCTCCTCATTCCAGGCCACCGGTTCGGCTGGCATTCGCAGGCGAAAGTCAGCGCGAAGGACATCGTCAGTCTGTGTCGCTGCACCATTTGAAAATGATCCTCGACGCACTTCGATACCCGGGTCGGCGTCGACTTGCAGGGTGTCAACCATTCCGGCTTCCTCGATGCGCAAACCGATAGCGCCCTTTATTTCGCTGAGACCAGGCAGACCTCTCAGTGTGTTGGTGTTTTGCACACCGGTCAGCGCGATCCATTTTTTCGGGCTGTTGAGGTAGGTGTCACCCGTCATGATGTCGCTTGCCAGATAGGTGCCCATCATTTGTTCGTCATAGGGCGACAGCGGTGACTTCATTTTGTAGCTCGCTGCGCAGTCTATGCCCTGGATGCGCACACCGTTGGCCTTGGCTGCCTTGACCAGTTCCAGCGCATTGAATCGCCCCGTAGGATCGGTGCCCAGGCTGCTCAGGTAGGTTCGTAACTCTGCCGACAGGCTGCCGGATGTGAAGTAGCGGTTCAATTCCACTTGAGCGAAGTCACTGAGCACGCCACGCAGGTAAAGGGTTTTGGCGTGCCTGGCCAGCGCTGGCATGTGTTCGATCATGAAGCGCATGCTGGCAATTCGGTTCAGCGTTTCACCCACTACCAGTCCGGGTGCAGATTCAAAGATGCGATCAATGAACTCTGAAATTGAAATCGGCGTACTGATGGCGGTCATGGCGGGCCGGGGAGGCGGGGTGATCCACGGAAGATTGCTGAAAAATTTTCTCGCGCCGGCCTGCAGCAGTTTGCGCTTGCCCACGGCATACAATTCAAAGGGGTCGTGCATGCTGAAGCTACCGTCGGCATTTGGCATCAGTTGGGCATGGGTTTCGGTCAGGTTCAGTGCCCAGGCTCTTATCGAACTGCGCACAGTCGGTTCGATATCGTAGGCAGAGTTCACTATGCGCAGTGGGCGTGATACCGGAGTATGTGATTCGACCTGCGGTTGAGCGGTTGCCTCAGGCCCGGTCGGTTCAAGGGGGGCGAGCGGAATATCGGGAACGCAGGTTTTTCCCATGCATTGGCCGCCGCCGTTGAGGCGCAACGACTGCATTCGCTCCCACTCGCCAGCGGCATTCAGACGTACCGGCAAGGAATGAATAAACTGATTGGGTCTGTCCGGGTCCACGATAGCCCAATAGCCGCCTTCGCTATAGTCGCCGAAATAGCGCACATAGTACGGGTTGTCATTTATCAGAATGGCGTAAGGCGGATCGCTGTCGAGTCGAAAGATGCCTTGGAACTGTCCGGGTTCGGTCTGCATATCCAGGCCGTCGAGCAGTTCGTTGCACATGTATTTGTCAGGAATCGGCGGCGCTAGAGCGCTTTGCGCCGGGGTCGACCCGGACGCTTCAGGGCCAGGAGCAATAACGTCTGGCTCGACCGCAACGATGAGTTCCTGTTGTTCGACCCGCGGATCCGTCAGCTCCGGTGCCGACGTGGACGCGGTCAGCTCAGCCATTTCTGCTGCCTCGGCCGCTTCCACCTCGGCTCCCACCTCCAGCATCGAGCCGGTGCCCTTGAGGAAGGGAACGTTAAACAGCGCGTCAATCCCGCTCAGCACTGCACCCAGTACGCCTGCGTGACGATCACGGGCGGTTGTGCCGTTGACCGCCTGATCGATGTTCAGCCCCATGCTGACGATGCTGGCGCCAATGACCGGCAGTGCGACCGGCCAGCCTACAGCGGCCATCGGGCCAAAAACCTTGAGGCCGGCGCTCAGATACCCGATCCATAGTTTTTTGCGCAGGTCGCCATTGGAGGTCAGGGACAGGCTGGCTTCGGCAAACATTGCGTTGCGGGTCGAATCACGCAACCAACTGAACGCATCACCACTGATCGCCAGGTTGTGCCGATTGATCAGGTGGTGATCGGTACGGCCCCAGGTGCTGACCAGACGATTCATCAAATCGGTGATGTTCTCGGTCATCTGCTGACGTTCGGCGAGTGGAAAGTGATTGAGCAGATTCTTGCGTCGCGTGTCGTGATTCATCTGCTCTAGAACCCACCAATGCATGTCCGCTGAGGTTTCCAGCACTACGAACGTCAGGACCTCACCGGGCAGATAGAGAATCTGCCGACCAACCGGATCGACAATGCGCAGCAGGTTGCTGGCCGTATGGCCGTCGATATCGAACGCACGCACCTCATTGCCCGCCGCATGAGGCGTTTGTAGCGTTGAGAGGTTCATCGGCCAGGTGACAGGCCCGATCACCGAATCGACGATCCACTGGAAATCCGTACCGGTCAATTGCCCGACTTCCAGTGCCTGCACGGCTCGGCTGAGGAAGTTGCACTTGGCCAGCGTGCGGAAATCATCGGCGTGCGTGTTCCAGAAAGCCGTCAACCTGTCGTTGTATCGCGTGCTGAAGTCGATATCCCAAAAAGTGTTGAGCACCTCGTTGCCGTGCAGACGCACTTCGTTGCGGTGGTCGAAATTTTCGGTCTGGGGCCCATCCTTGTAGAAACCGGCGTAGAGATCCAGCAGATCGGCGTTGTCCTGGTCGGTGGCGCGAAAACGATGAATCACCAGTTGGGTGAGGGTCATCGATTCGTAGGGTTTTTCGCGCACGTGCTCCCAGCCGGTAAATGACCGGGTGCTGCTCTGGGCGGCCTTGAATCGATGAAAATAGACCTGATCCGGGTCAAGATTCGCTAGACCTTTTTCTTGTAACAGATGACGGGCGGCTTCATGTGCCGTGTCGTGCAGGCCCGGACAATTTTGCACGATGGCCGTGGCCATTGCCTTGAGGGCCGCTTTATCTGCCGCATTGGGCTGAGGACGTTGTACGGGGGCGTTCATGCTGTCTCCATCCATGAGAAACGAAGGCCGAGCATGGCCGATTCGCTCAAGGGGAGTGCACTACCTATGTACCGCACATTGCCGTCGAAAACGTGCTGCGGTCAGCGCCGTGCCACGTCGGAGAAGTAGAACTTGTCCAGCGTGTGCCGGGACTCGGTGTACTCGAACTGCCGACCGTCCTGGAGGAAAGTCTGGTTGCTGACCACGATCACATGGCTTTGCTCATCGAGATCAAGGTGCAACTGATCATCCTTGCTGCGCGGCACCGCCTCGATGGTGCGTTGGGCGTAGGCGATCTGCAGCTGCAAGGTCTGTTCGATGTAGGCGTAAATCGACTGCTTGGCGATATCGAGGGACAGGCCTGGAATCACCTCGGTAACGAAATGGTTGATGTCGAGAATCACCCGTTTGCCGTCGATGCGCCGCACCCGTTTGACTCGCGTGATGGGGCTGCCGGGCTCGGCGTTGATGTGTTCGAGCAGAGCACCTTCCAGTGTGATTTGCGTCAGTTCGACGACTTCGGTGCTGACGTCGTTGCCCAGTCGCGGATAGGTTTCCTGGAAGCTGACGATGCCGCCGAGCTGGAACTCGATCGGGTTGGTCGACAGCACGAACGTACCTTTGCCATGGATCTTCTGGGCGAAACCGCGCTCCTGAAGTTGCTCGATGGCCTTGCGTACGGTGCCGCGGCTGGCCTGATAGCTGTCCATCAGTTCGGTTTCCGAAGGCAGACGGGCGCCGCGTTCCAGGCGTTCAGTCGTGATGCTGGCCAGCAGATCGCTATAGATCCGGTTGTATTTGCTCATGGGTAGGCTGCTCTGTGCCGACTGTGCTCAAAACGTCGAACCTTAAGGGCAGGGTAGGGCTTTGTCCATGTGGGGAATGGAAATCACCCAAGGGTAGGGTAGGAAAATTCGCTGCCGATCTGACGGGAATATGCAAAAACAAACTCGTCTGTACGAGTTGTTGCATTAACTCGTACAGACGAGTATTTTTCGCTTCGGCGTGCTGCCAATAACAACAATTCACGGTGGAAGAACAAGCATGAGCCATGACTATCCGAACATCGCCAGCGAGTTGCTGCAAAGCCTCGGTGGCAGCGACAACCTCGAACAAGCCGCGCATTGCGTCACGCGCTTGCGTCTGGCCCTGAAGAATCCCGGCCTGGTCGACAGCGCCACGCTCAACCAGATCGATCTGGTCAAAGGGTCGTTCTTCACCGGTGGCCTGTATCAGGTGGTGATCGGTCCGGGTGAAGTGGAAAAGGTCTACGCCGAATTGCGCCGACAGACCGGTCTCGCCGCAGCGACCATCGCCGACGTTAAACAGAAAAGTGTCGAGAAGATCAACGCCATGCAACGTCTGGTGCGGGTGTTTTCCGATGTGTTCATGCCCATCCTTCCGGCGCTGATCATTGCCGGTCTGCTGATGGGCATCAACAACCTGCTGGGTGCCAAGGGCATGTTCATCGAAGGGCAGACCCTGCTGGATGCCTACCCGAAACTCGACGGGCTCTGGAGCCTGATCAATCTGATGGCGAACACCTCGTTTGTGTTTTTGCCGGCGCTGGTGGGCTGGTCGGCGGCCAAGCGTTTTGGCGGCAGTGAAATCCTCGGCATTGTGCTCGGCCTGATGCTGGTTCATCCGGACCTGCTCAACGCCTGGAACTACGGCAAGGCCGTGGCCGGGCTGGACGGCCAGCAAATGCCGTACTTCGACATCCTTGGTCTTTTTCAAATAGAGAAAGTCGGCTATCAGGGGCAGATCCTGCCGATATTGCTGGCCGCCTATGTCATGAGCGTCATCGAAAAATGGCTGCGGGCGCGCGTGCCCAACGCGGTGCAGTTGCTGGTGGTGCCGATCACCACCATCGTCGTCACCGGCGTGCTGGCGCTGGCCGTGATCGGCCCGGTGACGCGCCACATCGGCATCCTCATCACCGAAGGCGTGGTCATGCTGTTTGACCTGGCACCGATGGTCGGCGGGGCGATATTCGGACTGCTGTACGCGCCACTGGTCATCACCGGCATGCACCACATGTTTCTCGCGGTCGATCTGCAATTGATCTCGACCCAAGGCGGCACCTTCATCTGGCCGATGATCGTCATGTCGAACCTCGCCCAAGGCAGTGCTGCGCTGGCGGTGTTCTATATGACGCGCAACGCGTGGGACAAGAGCATGGCGTCGACCTCGGCGATTTCCGCGTATTTCGGTATCACTGAACCGGCCATGTTCGGGGTCAATCTGCGCTACAAGTTTCCGTTCTATGCCGCACTGACGGGGTCGGCAATGGGCTGCATCTTCCTGTCGCTGAACAAGGTTCAGGCATCGGCCATCGGCGTCGGAGGCCTGCCCGGTTTCATCTCGATCATTCCGCAGTTCATCCCGATGTTTGTGATCGGGATGGTCATCGCCATGGTTGTTCCGTTTGTTTTGACCTGTGCACTGAGCATGAAGATTGTCCGGCCTGGATATCGGGTTGCCTGACGCTTCCATTTATTGAAGGAATTGAGCCATGCAAGACTGGCAACGTTCGGTGATCTACCAGATCTACCCGAAGAGTTTTTACAGCCACGCTGGCAACCCGACAGGTGATTTACTCGGGATCGTGGCCAAGCTCGATTACCTGCATTGGCTGGGTGTCGATTATTTGTGGATCACCCCATTCCTGCGCTCGCCGCAACGGGACAACGGCTACGACATCAGCGATTACTACGCGATCGACCCGAGTTACGGCAGCATGGCCGATTGCGAGTTACTGATCGCCGAAGCCGGCAAGCGCGGGATCAAGCTGATGCTCGATATCGTGGTCAACCACACTTCGATCGAACACGTCTGGTTCCAGCAGGCGCGCAGCAGTCTCGACAATCCCTATCGCGACTTCTATATCTGGCGCGATCAGCCGAACAACTGGGAGTCCAAGTTTGGTGGTTCTGCCTGGGAGTACGAAGCCCAGACTGGCCAATACTTCCTGCACCTGTTTGACCACACCCAGGCTGATCTGAATTGGGATAACCCCAAGGTGCGCGCCGAAGTGTTCAAGATGATGCGCTTCTGGCGGGACAAGGGCGTGGGTGGTTTCCGTCTGGACGTCATCAATCTGATCTCCAAACCGGCAGATTTTCCCGAGGACAACAGCGACGGCCGACGCTTCTATACCGATGGCCCGAACGTCCACGAGTACTTGCAGCAGATGCACCGCGAAGTCTTCGAAGGGCACGACCTGATCAACGTCGGCGAGATGTCGTCCACCCGCCTGGAACACTGCATTCGTTACTCGAATCCGCAATCAAAAGAACTGTCGATGACCTTCAACTTTCATCACTTGAAAGTCGATTATCCGAACCTGCAAAAGTGGGTTCACGCTGAATTCGATTTCCTGCAGCTCAAGCAGATTCTGTCTGACTGGCAGACCGGCATGCAGGCCGGTGGTGGCTGGAACGCGCTGTTCTGGTGTAACCACGATCAGCCGCGCGTGGTTTCGCGTTTCGGCGACGACGGCGAGTATCGGGAACTCTCGGCGAAGATGCTCGGCACCGCGCTGCACTGCCTGCAGGGCACGCCGTTCGTGTATCAGGGCGAAGAACTGGGGATGACCAATCCGGGTTTCGAGCATATCGATCAGTACCGCGATGTCGAAACGCTGAACATCTTCCGGCTCAAGCGTGAAGCGGGAGCCAGTGATGTCGAGAACATGGCGGCGATCATGCAGAAGTCCCGTGACAACGGGCGCACGCCGATGCATTGGAACGCCGAGCCCAATGCCGGTTTCAGCCGTGGCGAGCCGTGGATCGGGGTGCCGGCCAATGCCGCGCACATCAACGTCGCCAACCAGCGCGATGACCCGGAGTCGGTGCTGCATCACTACCGCCATTTGATTGCGTTACGGCGCACAGAGGCGTTGATCTCAGAGGGCGTCTATCGACAGTTGCTGCCCGAGCACAAGCAGGTCTGGGCCTACCTGCGCGAAGGGACGGGGGAGCGCCTGCTGGTGGTGAACAATTTCTATGGCACACCGTGTGACGTCGAACTGCCGATAGAGATCGACGAGTCGCTGAGCCAGCGGTTGTTGATAAGTAATTATCCGCACTGTCCATTGCGCAATCGACGGGTGAGTTTGCGACCTTACGAATCGTTCGCCCTGCATCTGATCGACCCTGACACCTAACCAAAAACAGTGTTTCAAAAAACACGCAGAACCCTGCGCGGGAGAGTTTTGCGCGCCGATTTCATGCAATCACACAACAAAAATAATGGGGTGGCTTATGAAAACAACAATAAATCGTAGCCTTGCAGTCGCAGGTTTTTGCCTGGCGTTACCACAAACATCACAAGCGCTGGAGTTCGGCGGTTACTTGCGCAGTGGCGTCGGCAGCTCGACCCAGGGCGGTGGCCAATCGTGTTTCCAGTTGCCGGGCGCGCAGACCAAATACCGTTTGGGCAACGAGTGCGAACAGTATGGCGAGCTTGAGCTACGCCAGGATTTGTACACCCTCGACGACGGCTCGGTGCTTAGCGTTGATGGCATGGCCTCGCTGTACAACCGCTACGACCGCCGGCCCACGTTCAAGGACGACAACGGCTCGATTCGCCTGCCGCAGGCCTACGCACAGTGGTCGAAGCTGCCCGCGCTCAATGGCGGTTCACTCTGGGCGGGCCGCCGCTACTACAAGCGTAATGACATCCACATTTCCGATTTCTACTACTGGAACCAGAGCGCTACGGGCGGCGGGATCGAGGATGTGTTGATCGGCGACCTGAAATACAGCTACGCCTTCTCGCGCAAGGACAACCTGTACCAAAAGGACTACATCAACCGGCACGACTTCAACGTGGCCGGTTTCAATACCAACCCGGGCGGTCAGCTTGAGTTCGGCTTGAGTTATATCGACAAGCCCGATAGCCGTGACGCCCACAGTGGTTGGGCAATCACCACTCAGCATGTGCAGAAGGACTTTCTGGGCGGCAAGAACAAACTGGCCCTGCAATATGGTGAAGGCCCCGGCACCGGGCTGGGCTACACCGGCAACGTCAAACTGGACGACAGCAATAAAAGTTATCGGATCGTCGAGTTTTTCGACTGGCAGGTAACGCCGCGTTTCGGCGGGCAGTTCGAGGCGGTGTATCAGAAAGACATTCGCCCGGACGGTGCTGACCAGAACTGGATTTCTCTGGGCGTGCGCCCGACTTATGCGTTCACCGAACAGTTCAAACTGGTGACGGAACTGGGCCACGATCAAGTCGAAGCGCCGGGCGGCACGCGCAAGCTGAGCAAGTTCACCGTTGCCCCGACCTGGTCACCCAAGGGCCCGGAGTTCTGGGCGCGCCCTGAGGTGCGTCTGTATTACACGTACGCCACCTGGAACGAGGCCGCCAAACGTGCGGCCAATGAACTGGCCCAAGGTTCGGCGCTGTCCGACACCGGTGCCTTCGGCAGTGCACGCCACGGTGCGAACGTCGGATTGCAGGTCGAATACTGGTGGAAATAAGCGATGCTGGTGGGGCGTCGCGCTCCATCGGCACTTCAAAGAACAAAACCGCAGGTGACGTCATGGCCACATCCCAACCATTACAACTGCTGGCGCCTTTGGCTGGCGTGCTGATACCGCTGGATCAAGTGCCGGACCACGTGTTTTCCAGCCGGGTGATCGGCGACGGTCTGTGCATCGATCCGACGTCGTCGACCCTTTGCGCACCGCTGGCTGGAGTGGTCAGCAACGTCCAGGCCAGCGGGCATGCCGTGAGCATTACCGATGACAACGGCGTTCAAGTGTTGCTGCACATCGGGCTCGATACGGTCAATCTTGCAGGCCAGGGGTTTACCCGCCTGGTCGAGGAAGGCCAGAGGGTTGAGGCCGGGCAGGCGCTGATCGAATTCGATGCCGATTACATCGCGCTGCACGCCCGCAGCCTGATGACCCTGATGCTGGTGGTCAGTGGCGAGTCATTCACCTGGCTGACCGCGCCAACCGGTCTCGTTGACCCCGGCCAGCCGTTGTTGAGCCTCGCCACTTGCGGGGCGACCGGCGAGGCCCCGGCGGCCGCTGAAGGCGAAAGGTTTTTCTGCGCACCACTGACATTGCCCAATCTCAATGGCCTGCATGCGCGTCCGGCGGCAGTGTTCGCTCAGGCGGCAAAAGGCTTTTCAGCAAGGATTTATCTGCACAAACAGCAGGCTGAAGCCAACGCCAAGTCATTGGTGGCGATCATGGCGTTGCAGACCGCTTTGGGTGACCGTGTGCAGGTGAGTGCGGTGGGCGAAGACGCTGAAGCCGCGATCAACACGCTGTCCCGATTACTGGCCCAGGGCTGTGGGGAAGCGGTGGATGTGAAGCCTGATGCGGTGCAGGTCGAGGCGGTCGAGCCTGAGGCCCTGACGGTCATGCGTGGGGTCTGCGCATCACCCGGTTCGGCATTGGGCCAAGTGATGCAGATCGTCGAGCCAACGCTTGACGTGAAAGAGTTCGGCGCCGGGGCGCATTTAGAGCGCGAAGCCCTCGCCAATGCATTGATCGAGGCGGATATGGCCTTGCAGCACCTGCGCGACACCGCCACGGGTGACGCGCAGGCAGACATTTTCAAGGCTCATCAGGAACTGCTCGAAGACCCGGGTCTGCTCGATCAGGCTCAAACGTTGATTGCCGAAGGCAAAAGTGCAGCGTTTGCCTGGCGCGCGGCCACGCAGGCAACAGCGACACTTTTCCAGCATCTCGGCAGTCCGTTGCTGGCCGAAAGGGCGGCGGATCTGGTCGATGTGGGCCTGCGCGTCCTCAAGCTGATCCTCGGGGTTCGTGAGAATGCGCTGGAGCTGCCGGAGGGGACCATTCTGATCGCCGATCAACTGACGCCGTCCCAGACCGCCGGGCTCGATACAAACAAAGTATTGGGGTTCGCCACGGTTGGCGGTGGAGCGACCAGTCACGTCGCGATTCTCGCCCGCGCCTGTGGCTTGCCGGCGATCTGCGGGATGCCCATGCAAATGCTGGCGTTGGTCAGTGGCTCGCGCGTGTTGCTCGATGCCGACCGGGGCGAGCTGCACATAGACCCGGATCCCGTGGCGATCAATGAATGGCAGATCAGGCATGATCAACAACGCCAGCGCCATCAACACGAACACGCAAACGCAACGCAGGCAGCCTGTACCCGCGACGGGCATCACGTCGAGGTGACGGCCAACGTTGCCTCGCTGAGTGAGACCGAGCAGGCGATGACCCTGGGAGGCGCCGGTGTGGGGCTTTTACGTTCGGAGTTTCTTTATCTGGATCGCAATCACGCACCCACTCGCGACGAACAAGTATCGACTTACAGCGCCATCGCCCGGGCTGTGGGGCCATCGCACAATCTGGTGGTGCGCACGCTGGATGTCGGCGGCGACAAACCGCTGGCCTACGTGCCGATGGACAGCGAAACCAACCCGTTCCTGGGGCTGCGCGGGATTCGCCTGTGTCTGGAGCGCCCGCAGCTTTTGCGCGAGCAGTTCCGGGCCATCCTGGGCTGTGTCCATCTGACGCGTCTGCACATCATGTTGCCGATGGTGGCGCAGCTCTCGGAGCTGCATCTGGCTCGGCAGATGCTGGAGCAGGAAGCGCTGGCGCTGGGCATCGTTGAACGGCCGAAGCTGGGAATCATGATCGAAGTGCCGGCGGCAGCATTGATGGCCGACGTGTTTGCGCCGCATGTGGACTTCTTTTCGATCGGCACCAACGATCTGACGCAATACACGCTGGCCATGGATCGCGATCATCCTCGTCTGGCCAGCCAGGCGGACAGCTTCCATCCCTCGGTATTGCGCCTGATTGCGATGACCGTGAAGGCTGCGCATGCCCACGGCAAATGGGTCGGCGTCTGTGGTGCGATGGCTTCTGAACGCTCGGCTGTGCCGTTGTTGCTCGGACTTGGCGTGGATGAGCTGTCAGTGAGCGTGCCGCAGATTCCGGCGATCAAAGCCGCAGTGCGCGAGTTGGATCTGCTCGACTGCAAGGCCATTGCCGAGCAGGTGCAGGGGCTTGAGAGTGCTGAAGACGTGCGCGAGGCGCTGCGTCTGTATCACGAGGCGACGGTCGATACTTTACGGGCACTGGAGAATTGAAAATGTTCGATAAATTGCAGACGGCGTTCTGGAAAGCACTGACCCCGGATCTGGTGGCAGACGAGCCGCCAGTACAGGCCGAACCTGTTGGCGGCCTGAGCACAGAGATCGTGGCGGCGCTGGGGGGAGTGGATAACCTCCAATCCCAGCAACCAGCGGCGTTGACCCGGGTGCGTGTGGCGTTGCGTGATGTATCGCGTATGGATCGTGAGGCACTGAGCAATGCCGGTGTTGCGGGCGTCATGGAACTGGAGGACGGCGTCATCCACCTGATTACGGGGCTGCGGCCATAGGGCTGTAGATGATGTGCGGCCTAAGGTCACCCTTACTGTTTCTCATCCGCAGGTGTATCGTATTCGCCTTTTACGGGCCTTCAGGGTCTGTCGCTGATACGTGAGGTAGTTGAGTTCATGTCCTTTACCCGTCGCCAAATCCTCGGTGGCCTGGCCGGTCTTGTTGTCGTTGGTGTGGGAGCGGGGGGCGCGTCGCGTTACTGGCTGGGCAAAATGGCTGACGCTCAAGCGGGTCACGACTACGAGCTGATCGCCGCGCCTTTGGACGTGGAGCTGGTGCCGGGGCACAAGACCGAGGCTTGGGCGTTCGGCCCGTCGGCGCCGGGCACTGAATTGCGCGTGCGTCAGGGCGAATGGCTGCGGGTGCGTTTCATCAATCACTTGCCGGTCGCGACCACCATTCACTGGCACGGCATTCGCCTGCCGCTGGAAATGGACGGCGTGCCCTACGTTTCGCAGTTGCCGGTGTTGCCGGGTGAATACTTCGACTACAAATTTCGTGTGCCGGACGCCGGCAGCTACTGGTATCACCCGCACGTCAGCAGCAGCGAAGAGCTGGGGCGCGGGCTGGTCGGGCCGCTGATCATCGAAGAGCGCGAGCCGACCGGGTTCAAATACGAAAAGACCCTGAGCCTGAAGAACTGGCACATCGACGAAGAAGGCAATTTCGTCGAATTCAGCATTCCCCGTGAAGCAGCGCGTGGCGGCACGGCCGGGCGCCTGTCGACCATCAACGGCGTGCCAACGCCAGTGATCGAATTGCCAGCAGGGCAGATCACTCGGGTGCGACTGCTCAACCTCGACAATACCCTGACTTATCGCATCAACATTCCCGGCGTCGAAGCGCAGATCTACGCGCTGGACGGCAACCCGGTGGAGCCACGTCCGCTGGGCAAGGAATACTGGCTTGGCCCGGGCATGCGAATCTGCCTGGCGATCAAGGCGCCCGCAGCCGGTGAAGAGCTGTCCCTGCGCAACGGTCCGGTGCGTCTGGGCACCCTGCGCTCGGTGGCCAACACTGATGCTCCGACCGAGTGGCCGAAGGCCTTGCCGGCCAACCCGGTGGCCGAGCCGGACCTGGCCAATGCCGAAAAACTCAACTTCAATTTCGAATGGGTCGGTTCGGTGTCGGTCAACGTCGACAACGGCAAGCCACCGAGCCTGTGGCAGATCAACGGCAAAGCCTGGGACATCACTGACAAGACCTGTGCGGATCGGCCGATTGCCACCCTGAAACTGGGGCAGAGCTATATTTTCGAGCTGAAGAACATGACCCAGTATCAACACCCGATCCACCTGCACGGCATGAGCTTCAAGGTGATTGCGTCGAATCGGCACAAGGTCATTCCGTATTTCACCGACACCTACTTGCTTGGCAAGAACGAGCGTGCGCAAGTGGCGTTGGTGGCGGATAACCCGGGTGTGTGGATGTTCCACTGCCACGTCATCGACCACATGGAAACCGGCCTGATGGCCGCCATTGAGGTGAAGTGATGCGCCAGATTCGCCCCGCAGCGATCATCGACCGCAGCCGTGATCAGGACTTCATGCGCGAAGCCCTTTCCCTCGCCGCGCAAGGCGCCGCCCTCGGCGAAGTGCCGGTGGGCGCGGTGCTGGTGCAGGACGGCGAGATCATCGGTCGCGGCTTCAATTGCCCGATCAGCGCCAGTGACCCGAGTGCCCATGCAGAAATGGTCGCGATCCGCGCCGCCGCTCAGGCGGTGAACAACTATCGCCTGCCGGGCAGTACGCTGTACGTGACGCTGGAACCGTGCAGTATGTGCGCCGGGCTGATCGTCCATTCGCGCATTGCGCGGGTGGTGTATGGCGCACTGGAGCCTAAGGCCGGGATTGTGCAGAGCCAGGGGCAGTTTTTTACCCAGGGCTTTTTGAATCATCGGGTGGTGTATGAAGGCGGGGTGCTGGCGCAGGAGTGTGGCGCGGTGCTGACCGAATTCTTCCGGGCCAGACGCGCAAAACCATCTGAATAAACACAAGACTCAATGTGGGAGCGAGCAAGCCCGCTCCCACAACGGGATCTCCGTTGCTTGGGAGATGGGGTTATTTCTTCGCGACGATAACAGCGCGCATCGGCGCCGGCAGTCCTTCGATCGTCTTGCTGTGATCTTCGGGGTCAAGGAAGTCGCTCAACGACTGATACTTCATCCATTCAGTGCTGCGCTGCTCTTGGATGGTGGTGGTGCTGACATCGACGCAACGAATATCGGTAAACCCGGCACGCCGCAGCCACAACTCCAGCGCCGGCACCGACGGAAGGAACCACACGTTGCGCATCTGCGCGTAGCGGTCTTCCGGCACCAGCACCTGGTGCTTGTCGCCTTCGACCACCAGGGTTTCCAGCACCAGTTCGCCACCCTTGACCAGACAGTCCTTCAGCGCCAGCAAATGCTCGATCGGCGAGCGACGGTGATAGAACACGCCCATGGAAAACACCGTGTCGAATCCTTCAAGGTTCGGTGGCAGGTCTTCAAACGGGAACGGCAGGTGCCAGGCATTCGGCTCCGACAGGTAACGCTGCACAGCCTGGAACTGGCAGAAGAACAGCCAGTTCGGATCGACGCCGATCACGCTGTCCGCACCGGCACCGAGCATGCGCCACATGTAATAACCGTTGCCGCACCCGACATCGAGGATGCGTTTGCCTTTCAGATCCAGATGCGGTGCGACTCTCGACCATTTCCAGTCCGAACGCCATTCGGTGTCGACGTGCACGCCAAACAGATCGAACGGCCCCTTGCGCCATGGCGACAAGCCCATCAGCGCGGTGTGCATTTGCGCGCGGGTTGCATCGTCGCAATCGGTGTCCAGCTTCAAGCCGTTGAGCAAATCGACGTCGCTCGGCTGGATCTTCGGCAGCGCGTCCAGCGCACTTTGCCAGCGCTCCAGATCGCCGTGGCCCTTCTCCATTTTCTTGTCGAGTTGTGCTTGCAGCGTGTTGGCCCAGTCGGCCAGCGGAGTACCTGCCAAGCGGCGGGCGAGGGGGGACAGATCAATCATGGCAAGGCAATCAACGAGGCAAAGTTAAGACACTGGAACCACGGCACGACTTTCGAGAACCCGGCGGCTAACAGGCGCTCGCGGTGTTCTTCAAGGCTGTCGGGCTTCATGACGTTTTCGATGGCGCTGCGCTTCTGGGCGATTTCCAGTTCGCTGTAGCCGTTGGCGCGTTTGAACGCGACGTGCAGATCGGTGAGCAATTCGTGCTCTTGAACATCGTTGAAGCGCAGCTTCTCCGACAGAATCAACGCCCCGCCCGGCAGCAGCGATTGGCGGATGCGCGACAGCAACGCCGTGCGCTGATCCGGGGCGATGAATTGCAGGGTGAAGTTCAGCGCCACTACTGAAGCAGGCTGGAAGTCGAGGGCGAGAATGTCGCCTTCGATCACTTCGACTGGCAGCAACTCCTGGAACATCGAATCCTGACCGTTAAGGTATTCGCGGCAACGCTCAACCATCGCCGCCGAGTTATCCACCGCGATCACCCGGCAACCATCGGTGCGCACGTGACGGCGCAAGGCCTGAGTCACGGCGCCGAGCGAAGCACCGAGGTCGTAGAGCACGCTGTTCGGTTGGGCAAATTGCGCGGCGAGCACACCGAGGTTTTCGACGATGGTCGGGTAACCCGGCACCGAGCGCTTGATCATGTCCGGGAACACCCGCACCACGTCCTCGTTGAAGGCGAAGTCAGGCACCTGGGCCAAAGGCTGGGCGAAAATGCGATCGGGGTCTTTGCTCACGGCGGTTTCCGGCGGTGTCGGTGGAAAAGGCCGGCATTTTAGCCAAAGTGGCGCGGGGATGCTTGGGTTGTCTGATGAAACGCGGGAAAGGCCATTGAGGAAAGCTGAATGACCCTGCTCTGGGATTGAGCGAGGTCATTCATCATTTAATGCGGATTACTGAGGTTGCAGTAAGACGATGTAAGTGGACTTGCCGGAAATTTTTAACTCTTGATTACGGTTGTTGACACCCTTGAAATCAAAGCCAATCTGGTAATGCAGTTTTTCTGAGGTCACTTCGATTGCTTCTACCGTGAAGGTGCCGCTTTTCGCTACATATGAGTATGAGGTAATGAAACCAGGAATAGTTCCGGTTTCAAAATAATAGGAATGTTCGAAAGGAAAGCCTGGATCGCCAACTGGATAAGTGCCGGATTTAATCGCCTTATCGAATATAAGCACCAGACCCTTTTTAGTGCGATTTGAATAATCCTGAGTATTTGCGCGAGTCACCAAAGCGATCAGGTCGCTCGCGGTGTCGGCTTCAAATTGAACAATTTGGCTCTCAAATTTTACGCGGTCTGAGACCGTTGCATATGTTTCAGCACTGACTGTGATGATGGGTTCTGCAGTGTTGGCAGAATTTGAGTTTTTGCTTTTGAAGAAGCTCATGGGATCCATCCTTGTATTAAACGGTGAGTTGTGGACGCCATGGAATGCTAGGATGGGTCAAATAAACAAACCACTGTCAGATCTGACAGGTTTTTATAATGTTTCGAGATAGAAATTGCACTTTTTAGTTAAGGTGTTCCGAATAGTCGGCGTGTTTTGCCAAACGCTGAGGCTGCAATACCCCATTGTCCCAACCAATAACTGATGATGATCACGTACGGCGCCCCGTGGAAGGGCGATACGAAACGATCAATGCCGATCCGTTGAAGGCGAGGTCAGGCACCTGGGCCAAAGGCTGGGCGAAAATGCGATCGGGGTCTTTGCTCCCGGCGGTTTCCGGCGGTGTCGGTGGAAAAGGCCGGCATTTTAGCCAAAGTGGCGCGGGGATGCTTGGGTTGTCTGATAAACCGTGGGAAAGCGCCTTGAGGAAGGCGGAATGACCGGGGCCGAAGCGTATGGTCTGGTCATTCATTATTTGAAGCTGATTAAACAGGTCGCAGTAATACGATGTAAGTGGAGTCGCCCGCGATTCTCAGTTCCTGATTACGTGCATTGACACCCATGAAATTAAACTTAAATCGGTAATGTAGTTTCTCGGGAGTAGCCTGCATGACCTCTACAGTGAAAGTTCCGCTTTTTGCATAGTAGTTGAAAGAGGTAGTCGCGCCAGAGATGACCCCCGCTTCACCGTAATAGGCCTTCTGGAAAGGAAACTCAGGATCAGTAACAGAGTAGGTGCCAGGCTCAATGTTCCTATCGAACGTGAGCCCAATGCTTTTTGCACTTTGATAGGTGGGACCCCCGGCGTTTGCATGAGTCACCAGCGAAATCTGACTACTCGCAGGATTGGCGTGGAACTCAGCAAATTGGCTGTTGAATTCGACTCGGTCAGTGATCGTGGCAACTGTTACAGCGCTGACTGTGATGACGGTATCCTCAGCGTTGGCAGCCGTGGCGCGTTTGAAAAACTCATGAGATGCTTCCTTGTATTCAACGGGTGGTCGGAGATGACCACTGAATACTAGGGGAAAGGAGAAAATCCGAACTACTGTCAGATCTGACAGTTGTTTATAACGGTTTGGAATTATTTGCGGAGTTTATAGATATAAATTTTTACTTTAACCGTCCTTCGTATTAAACGCCGAGGCGGCAATACACCATTGTCCCAACCAGTAGCTGAGGATGATCACGTAGGGGGCTGGGTGAAATGGCGACACGAAGCGATCTATGCCGATCACGCTGTCGGAGAACACGAACGCCAGGGCACCGGCGGCGGCCAACAATGCCGAGCGCTTGGGCACATCGGTGCCGAGGCGGGCGAGGGCGCGCCAGAGCATGGCGCTGATCGCGGTGCCGTAAACAATCACCGGCACCAGCAAAGGCCCCAGCCCACTGGAAATCAGAATCCCCAGCAGCACCGCGCCGACGGCGACAGCGAGCACCAACGGCAACAGCGCCAGACGTTTGCAGTCGCTGAGGTAAGCCTTGAGATAAGCCAGGTGCGCGACCAGAAATGCACCGAGGCCGAACACAAACAAATCACCCGGCCAGGCCAGCAACACATCACCGAGCAGAGAGAAAATCAGACCGAGGCTGATCCAGCGCCGATAGTCGCTGGGTGGCGCGTCGTGCAGCCAGCCGAGCAGCGCCAGCACCGGTAACGGTTTGACCAACAGGCAGAGCAGCGCCGCATGGGTGCTCAGGCCATAGAGAAAGGTCACCGCGCCCATCAGCGCCAGAATCAGCCAGCCCACGATCAGTTCACCGATATCGCACAGTCAAAGGTTTCCACCGGCAACACTTCTGGTGCCCAAGGCTGTTGCGACGTCAGGCGCAGGCGCCCGGTGCCGGCAGCGAACGCCTGGAAGCGCCAAGTGGAAAGCCCGGCGGCACCGACGACGCCGGCATCTTCGGGGTTGCTGTAAACCTCGGGGCTGAGCGCGCGTAACACGCCACCGGCCGAATCCTGAATGGCCCAGCGATAACCGGTGGTCGGGTTGCTTGGCAGCATCACGATAAGGTTTTGCCCGATGGTGAGCCGCACGGGGCATTCGCTTTGTTTTTCCACGGTCACGTTATGTTTCGGCTGCGTGGCGCAAGCGGCCAGCAAGGAAAGGGCGAGGGGGACAAACAGGCGAGTGGGGGACATAAGATCGGCGGCTCCGGCGTTGGCGACGAACGGCGAGCATAACTGAAGATGAGACAAAGTGTGACGGTCGGGGCGGGTTTCGACTGTGCCGACGCTTTCGCGAGCAAGCCCGCGCCCACAATGGCCGGTGGTGATCACAAACCTTGTGGTCATCACCCAACCCTGTGGGCGCGGGCTTGCTCGCGAAAGGGGAATTTCGGGCTCTAAAGAACTATCAGAAGAGCACCTTCGCCACATCCGCAAACCGCTTGGCGAAGTGCACGGTGATGCCTTCCTTCAAGTAGTCCGGCAGTTCCTCGAAGTTGCCACGGTTCGGCTCCGGCAAAATCAGTTCGAAAATCTTCTGTCTTCTTGCCGC
This sequence comes from Pseudomonas sp. RA_15y_Pfl2_54, assembly GCF_963971015.1. Lineage (NCBI taxonomy): Bacteria > Pseudomonadati > Pseudomonadota > Gammaproteobacteria > Pseudomonadales > Pseudomonadaceae > Pseudomonas > Pseudomonas sp. RA_15y_Pfl2_54. The sequence goes on along the minus strand of NZ_CAXAPN010000028.1, from coordinate 50,597 downwards.
AATTACCTTCTCGCGTACCCCGCCAATCGGCAGTACGTGCCCGGTCAGGGTCAGTTCACCGGTCATCGCCACGCCTTTTTTCGGCGCTTGATTGCGTGCGAGCGAGAGCAGGGCGCTGGCCATGGTCACGCCGGCGCTCGGGCCGTCCTTCGGTGTGGCGCCTTCCGGTACGTGCAGGTGGACGAAGGCTTCGTCGAAGAATTTCGGATCGCCGCCAAACGACTTCAGGTGCGAACTGACGTAGCTGTAGGCGATTTGCGCCGACTCCTTCATCACATCGCCCAGTTGCCCGGTGAGTTTGAAGCCGCGATTGAGCGTGTGAATTCGCGTGGCTTCGATCGGCAATGTGGCGCCGCCCATGCTGGTCCACGCCAGGCCGGTGATGACACCGGTGCCCGACAGCACCTGCTCATTACGGAACACCGGATGACCGAGCGAGGCTTCCAGGTCTTTGGGCCCGAGCTTGATTACCGCTTTGGGGTCTTCGATCAGCTTCATCACCGCTTTGCGCACCAGTTTGCCCAGTTGTTTTTCCAACTGACGCACCCCGGCTTCACGAGCGTAACCGTCGATCAAGGCCTTGAGCGCGCTGTCGCTGATGCTCAGGCTGCCCTTGGACACGCCAGCCTTCTCCAGCAGTTTCGGCCACAGGTGACGCTTGGCGATGGCGACTTTTTCTTCGGTGATGTAGCCCGACAGGCGAATCACTTCCATCCGGTCGAGCAGCGGGCCGGGAATCGAGTCGAGGGTGTTGGCAGTGCAGACGAACAGGACTTTCGACAGGTCCATGCGCAGGTCGAGGTAGTGGTCGAGGAATTCGACGTTCTGCTCAGGGTCCAGGGTTTCCAGCAGCGCCGAGGCCGGGTCGCCCTGGTAGCTCTGGCCCATCTTGTCGATCTCGTCGAGCATGATCACCGGATTCATCACTTCGACGTCTTTGAGCGCCTGCACCAGTTTGCCCGGCTGCGCGCCGATGTAGGTGCGGCGGTGGCCCTTGATCTCGGCCTCGTCGCGCATGCCGCCGAGGCTGAAACGGTAGAACGGTCGGCCGAGGGATTCGGCGATGGATTTGCCAACGCTGGTTTTACCCACACCCGGCGGGCCGACCAGCAGCACGATGGAGCCGCTGATCTCGCCTTTATAAGCACCGACCGCGAGAAACTCGAGGATGCGATCCTTGATGTCGTCGAGGCCGGCATGGTGTTTGTCGAGGACTTTGCGCGCGTGCTTGAGGTCGAGTTTGTCCTCGCCGTACACACCCCAAGGCACCGAGGTCGCCCAGTCGAGGTAGTTGCGGGTGACCGCGTACTCAGGCGAGCCGGTTTCGAGGATCGACAGTTTGTGCATTTCTTCTTCGAGGCGTTTCTGCACCTGCGCCGGCAGGACTTTGCCTTCCAGGCGTTGCTCGAACTGTTCGAGGTCGGCGCTGCGGTCGTCCTTGGTCAGGCCCAGTTCCTGCTGGATGACCTTGAGTTGTTCCTTGAGGAAGAACTCGCGCTGATGTTCGCCGATCTTGCGGTTAACTTCCGCCGAGATTTCTTTTTGCAGGCGCGCGACTTCGACTTCCTTGCGCAGCATCGGCAGGACTTTTTCCATGCGCTTGAGCATGGGCACGCAGTCGAGCACTTCTTGCAGTTCGGGGCCGGTGGCCGAGGTCAGGGCGGCGGCGAAGTCGGTCAGTGGCGACGGATCGTTGGGGCTGAAGCGGTTGAGGTAGTTTTTCAGCTCTTCGCTGTACAGCGGGTTGAGCGGCAGCAGTTCCTTGATCGCGTTGATCAGCGCCATGCCGTAGGCCTTGACCTCGTCGGTCGGCTCGGTGGGCTGATGCGGGTATTCGACTTCGACCAGGTACGGCGGGCGGTGGTGTTTGAGCCAGGTTTTGATGCGCACACGGCTCAGGCCTTGGGCGACGAACTGGAGTTTGCCGTTTTCACGGCTGGCGTGGTGCACCTTGACCAGCGTGCCGTACTCGGGGAGGGCCTGGGTGTTGAAGTGGCGCGGGTCTTCCTGGGGGGAGTCCATGAAGAACAGGGCCAGGGAGTGATGTTCGGATTTGCTGACCAGTTCGAGGGTTTCGGCCCAGGGTTCTTCGTTGACGATGACCGGCAGGACTTGGGCCGGGAAGAACGGGCGGTTGTGGATCGGGATGATGTAGACCTTGTCCGGCAGGTTCTGGCCGGGCAGGGCCAGGCCTTTGCCGGCGGCGTGGTGTTCGATGTTGTCGGTTTCGGTGAAGTCTTCTGGGATGTCCGGGAATTCTTGCTGGTCGCTCATGGGGCACCTGCGCAATGGGGTATGGGTCTTAGATGGGGCAGGGCTTGGGTGGTTTCAATGGGGGCTGGTGTTTCTGCTTGTGTGTTCAGGGTTTTGACAGGGTTGGCTTTTTTGACGCAATCTGAGGTGGCAGCTGTACGCGGGTTCGCGGACCGATAACTGAGAAATCGGCATACCTCCAAGGACGGTATCCCGCGCACAGCCGCCATGACACAAACAACGGGCACCGAGGTGCCGTGAGGTTGGCGATTATGCATCAGTTATCGGGCCGCAACGCCCCATCGCTGAATTTGCAGCGACCCCTCGAGCCTATCCACCCGATTTCCGACGCACAACCGACGCGACTTGTCGGAAATCTCCGCGCGATCACCAGTACCTGTAGGACAAGCACAATTCCTACAACATGGTATTGCTCGCGGTCGTGCTGGCACAGCAGGCCGAGTTGCAGCCAACACAAATCGTGACCGATACCGACGCCTACGGTGATGAGGTGTTCGGATTGTTCCGTCTGCTCGTTTATCACTTCTGTCCACACCAGGCTGACGTTGGTGGTACCCGGTTCTGACGCACACGTCCGGACGCGGTTTACGGTAAGTTCAATGGACTTGTCTGCCAGACGGTCAAGTTCGAACTGATCGCTGAGGACTCGGATGATTTGTTGCGCCTGAGGGTGAATATCATCGTGCTCTGGAATACCCTCTACATAACGGCCGCCGTGGAATGACTAAAACAACGCGGCTACACGGTACTGGTCGAAGATCTGGCTCGGCTATCGCAGCTAATTTTCGAACACATCAATATGCTGGGACGGTACTCCTTCGCAGTACCGGAAGAGGTCGCTCGAGGTGAGCAGCGGCCAGTGCGTAATCCAGACGATGGCTGTGAGGTTGACCAGGAACAGTTTTGAAAAAACCTTTATGGGTATTGAACCGGTGTGAGTTTACTTTCGTGAAAAAAACCACTTAACTTTCCGTTTGGCCGGTAGTGAAAGTGAATGAATGAATATACAAGAAAAAGCAATCCAGCCAATAAATGGGTGTTCTGCAGTTATTTCTGGTCTATGCCCTAAAAATAGAAAGTCATTGTTTTCAATGATGTCTATATAAGGTACAACAAAGAGGCCGTTGAATATCAGGCAGAAAAAAAGCTTAATGTTATTTAAGTTTTTTCCCGAGAGACGTATTTTTAGAAGGAACGCGAAAAAAATACCGCAAACGGCCAAGATAGGAAAAATCCACACAATCATTTCGTGGTCTCTTGGTAGATCTGCTTTCCTGTTTGGAAATCAGTATGTATTTCAAGCCCCCATGCGCTAACGCCCATTCCTTTATAAGATCGTACATAGTCTGCTCTGACATATCTAAACAAGCGCCAGGCATCAGGCTTTAATATGTATCGACTAAGGCCATAGACAGAGAGGCCTAAGTCAGCGGTACTGTAGGCTAAATTCCCTTCGCGCGCTTCATATCCCACCGACTTTGCTATGGTTTGATAACCCTTCCTGACAAGACCTTCTGTATCAGTTCGATCCTCTAAAAGATTGCGTCCGTTTTCATAAATGTTATTTGCTCCATGGGCCATCATTGGCACACCAGCCACGAGACACAGCGTCCCTGCTGAGGCATAGCATATCCCACCGCCTGCTATAACCTGCATTGCACCCGCGATAGCACCGGCACCCTTTTTGGCTATTTCCCACGACTGATTAAGCAAACTGCTTTGTTCGTTCTTCAGTTCCTGTAAACCCTGCTCAGTAGTTTTTTCCCCTGAGAAACGTCATCTACAATGCTTTTGGCGTAATAAGCGATTTCGCGGTTGAACTGCAAGCGCAGCATGCCGTCTTTGATGTGTCTAACACCTAATGTGCTGGCTTGGCTTCCAAGTTTTCCAGCAGCGGCACTGACCATCCAGTAGTCACAACTGCCAGGCGTGCAACTCTCGCTCAGTTGTTTCATTCGTTATTCCCCCATGTGCCATATCCGCTGGTGCCAGCAGTATGGTGGGTCCAAGTTATATCTCGGTAACGGATGGCTATATGTTCTTGTGGCTCGGCATCGTTCTGCAAAATAGAATGAGGCATTTCAAGTGTTAGGTCAGCAATAATTCCGCCATTGATCGAGACGGAATAAAATCTTTCCTGTATGCCGGAAGATGACACTCGATAAAAGCTAATTGTGCAGTCTATTTTCTCTCTAGTTGAGAGTGCTTGGGCGAGGAGTGGCGAGGATTTATCAACATTTTTGGTTATGATGATTGGATTATGTGTTGGCTTATTGATATTTCCGATGTTGACCATGTTATGTGAGTAAGACAGCACCATGATTTCGTCGATATGCCCAGTCTGACACTTGTTGCCAATAGAGTCTTGGGTTGAACAACCCGCCGAAATCAATCCTTGAGCCTTGCCGGTAATGGTCATATAACCATGGTTAGCCATACGTGACACTCCTTTTTAGTCGACCGAACATCCTATTACAAGGGGTTCAGGTGCGCTGTAGGGCGTTTCTGAAAAGCCATACGAAATATTCTGAATCCGGATCCGACGGCAACTCCGGGAGAATCTGGCTCGTAAGTTTGTGGGTAGGTCGCGAAACCAGGGTATGCGAGCTTTATTTGGCGTGCCATTGTCACTGTCCACCGGTGGCGATGAAATGGGCACGCATGGCTTCCTATTTGCTATCCCCCCCCTTCGAGTCCTGCCATACAAGCTGGCTTGCCAGCGATGGAGGCCTGTCAGCCGACCAATTTCCGGGTGGTTTACTCGATTCATCTGTAGGAGTTGCCGCAGGGAGGGTGTCAGGTTTTGGCGGGGATTTCGTGGTTATCCAACACGCGGTTCACCGCGAGTTCGGCGGCTTCGTGGAATTTCTTCGAATCGGGGGATTGGTAGGACGAGGTGTCGTTTGGTGCAGGCGGATTGGGTGTTGGTTTTTTCATGGTGAAACTCCGAATGATAAGTGGGGCTGTCACTCTCAATCACCGCGACGCGACAGAGGGTGGCAGCTGTACGCGGGTTCGCGGACCGAGCCATTCGGCAATCTCGGCATACCCGAAGGTATCCCGCGCACAGCCACCATCAAACCAAACCAAAAGCACCTGAGCGCTTCAGTTTGGGCCGGCGATTATGCATCAAATCGAATGAACTGCTCGGGCCGCGACGCCCGCTCGCTGAATTTGCAGCGAGCCTGCGAGCCTATCCACCCGATTTCCGAAGCACAACCGACGCGACTTGTCGGAAATCTCCCACCAAACGCTGATGCTGTAGGACATCCCCAATCCCTCTGTAGGAGCAGCCTTCGGCAGCGCCTACAGGGGGCGTGACAGTGGTGGGGTTTTTCGTTTGTGCATCAAGTGGGCTTACGCCAGCCGACTACAACCGCAACCCCCTCAACCGTGATAGCGCACTACATAACCCTTATAGCCTGTGGAGGAAAACGTAGGCCCACACACAACGATGCGCTGATCTTTCATGACGACACAGTCCGTGAGCGTTGGACTCCCTTGTGGATTTCTGTAGACAGCCCAGCCTGTTTTGTTGAACGACATGTCTGGAGCAGCGTCAACCAGATAACGAGCGATCAGGATGGTAGGATCTTGACCTACGAAGGCACCGCCACCCGATCCGCTGACGAGGAGTGCGCTATTTGTCTGCCATGCACAATAGTGCCATCTCACGCCTTCTGGCAGCATGTCGGAATACAAGGTTTTGCCGCCATTGAAGACAAGGTTGGCAGAGCCTCCTGGGTTCAGAACGGTGATCCAGCCCTTGCCGATACGTTCTCGAGTCAGCTCCCCGACAACGGCGATTGCGCCGTCAGCCTTTCTCACGGCGAGCGCTTCTACCCAACTCCAACCGTTGCCGGCAGTCAGGGGGATAGTTGCAATACCTTGGTCGGCAAATCCGCTATCCGGTTGGCCATTTTCCAGATAGCGCGCTACATAGATTCCGTACGTGGCGTTCTCATCCAATGGTTGGAATGTACCGGCGACCAGGACTTTTCCGTCTTCTTGCACTACAAGGGCCTGGACTCCGTTGTACTGATGCTCAATCGCGCTGAGTTCGATCAGCGTAAATCCCTTGCCATTGAAGGATGTGTCTAATTCGCCATTCCGGTGGAGGCGAACCACGATTCCCCTCAAGTCATAGGCAGAATCCGAGACGTGATCGATCAAAACGATTTTTCCGTCGGGCAATACGACGGAGGAAGGCGCCGCAGACCCTGCGTTGCCGCTCGACTGTTGAAGGGGTTTCGGATCCTGTGCCCGTTTGGCCAGAATGGCGGCCAGAGCTTGCTCATCGGGAACGGCGAGTTTCTGGGTGTCAACGTAGACTATGCCGTTGTCGCCAAAGTCGGGATCGGGTGTGCCATCTACGAGCAGGCGGACGACGACCTCATAACCGTAGGAGAAATGCTCGTCTACCGCTCGCAGGACCTGGCCTGTGAGGATCCATCCTCCAGCGGGATGTGAGGCCAGCACGGGAATCGAAAACTCTTCATTTTTTGCAAAATGGATTTCGACAGAACCGCCAACGCCAAATGTTTCGTCCGGTGTTCCGTCAGCGTTCAATTGTGTTAGTACGGCGGGTCCGCGACGCGTCGATGGCTCTTCGGCAATGAGCAATTTGCCATCGGAAAGTTTGAGCATTGACTCTGGACTGTTGCCTGTCCGCCCCTTGATCGGCCAGCCGACCGCCCCATCAACACCAAAAAGAGGGTCGAGTGTGCCCGGTTCATTGATTGCCTGTGACTGATTCATGATCGGTGTCCTTGTGTGGAGGCGAATGCCTTTGCAACGCCAATGGAACACCTGGGGGGAGTTGCTGACACCTGTCAGAATTGACAGTTCTACAGTCTTTTAAAGCCAGATTAGTGGCTTTAGGGGGCAGGGAGGGGTGGAAAGCAGAAATCTCGAAGGGGCGGACAGGGTTCGGCCCGGCGGGTATTTTTCAGATTGTCCGCCTGCGGTCGAATCTGCTGCGCAGGTAAATGGCGTGCACAAAAAAGGCGATGTCCCTCACGAGACATCGCCTTTGTTTTACCGCCGATAAAGCTTATTCCGGCAGTTTGTACGCAATCACATAGTCACCCATCTTGGTGCCCAGCGAGCCGTGGCCGCCGACAACCAGCAGGACGTATTGTTTGCCGTCCTTGCCGGTGTAGGTCATCGGAGTCGCTTGACCACCTGCTGGCAGACGCGCTTTCCACAACTCTTTACCGGAGTTGACGTCGTAGGCGCGCAGGTACTGGTCGAGGGTGCCGCTGAGGAAGCCGACGCCGCCGGCCGTCACGATCGAGCCGCCCATGCTGGGCACGCCGAGGGTGAAGCCGATCGGGATGGGCGAGCTGTCGCGGCTGGTGCCGTTCTTGCGTTTCCACACGACTTTGCCGGTGGTCAGGTCGATACCGGCGACGTAGCCCCAGGCCGGGGCCTGGCACGGTACGCCGAGTGGCGACATGAACGGGTGCATGATCACCGCGTAAGGCGCGCCGGTGTTCGGTTGCACGCCGGCGGTTTCGCTCTCGCGTTTGCTGCCGGCGGCGACTTGCGCGCGTGGCACCATTTTCGAAACGAAGGCCATGTAGTTCGGGCTGGTGAAGAGCATCTGGCGAACCGGATCGACCGACACGCCGCCCCAGTTGAACACACCGACGTTACCCGGGTAGATCAGGCTGCCCTGTTCGGACGGCGGGGTGTACTGGCCTTCATAACGCAGTTCCTTGAACTGGATGCGGCACAGCATCTGGTCGAACGGGCTGGCGCCCCACATGGCTTTTTCGGTCAGTTCCGGGGCCAGCAGGTTGAGGTCCGAACGGGCCTGGGTCGGTGCGGTGTGGTCGCCTTTCACGGCGCCTTGCGGTACCGGGATTTCGCGGATCGGGATGATCGGCGTGCCGTCACGACGGTCGAGGACGTACAGGCTGCCCTGTTTGGTCGGAGCGATCAGCGCCGGTTTCACGCCGTCGGCGGTTTTCATGTCGAGCAGGGTTGGCTGGCTGCCAACGTCCATGTCCCACAGGTCATGGTGGGTGAACTGGTAGTTCCAGCGCACTTTACCGGTGGCCAGGTCCAGAGCAACGACACCGGCGCTGAATTTCTCGGCGCCCGGGGTGCGGTCAGCGCCCCATTGGTCTGGAGTCTGGTTGCCCAGTGGCAGGTAAACCATGCCGAGTTTTTCGTCGACACTGGCCAGCGACCACATGTTGGCCGAGTTGCGGCTGTAGGTTTCGCCTGGTGCCAAAGGTTCGGTGGCGTCTGGCTTGTCGCTGTCCCAGTTCCACACCAGGTGCCCGTCGCGCACGTCGAAGGCGCGGATCACGCCCGATGGCTCGTTGGTCGACTCGTTGTCGGTGACGTGACCGCCCATGATCACCAGATCACGGGTAATCGCGGCAGGCGAGGTGGAGTAGTAGCCACCCGCGGTGAACGGGCCGATGCCTTGGGTCAGGTCGACCACACCTTTGTTACCGAAGCCTTCGCAGATTTTGCCGGTGTCGGCGTTCAGCGCGATCAGGCGCGCATCAGCGGTTGGCAGGTACAGACGACGCGGGCAGGCCTGGGCAACGGCTTTGCCGGCTTCGGAAATCACCGCCGAGGCTGCGTTTTCAGACTTGGCGTAAGCGGCTTCGTCGTAGTACGACACGCCACGGCAAGTCATGTGGGCGAAGCCTTTGAAGCCGACCGGGCTTTTGATCTGCGGGTCGAAGCGCCACAGTTCCTTGCCGGTGTCCGGGTCCAGTGCCAGCACTTTGCTGTGCGCGGTGCAGGCATAGATCATGCCGTTGGCTTTGAGCGGAGTGTTTTCGTTGGTCAGCTCAACCGGGTCATCAGCGGTCGGCAGGTCGCCGGTCTGGATGCGCCAGGCTTCTTGCAGCTTGCCGACGTTGGCCGGGGTGATCTGCTTCAACGGCGAGTAACGATCACCGAATTCGCTGCGGCCGTAGGCCTGCCAGTCGCCATCAGGCATGGCTGGCGCGGTGCTGGTCATGTCGGCAGTGTCGCGGCCCAGTTCGCCGAAGGTTTCGCCCGGGTGGGTGAACAGGCTGGCCAGAGCGGTGACGCCGGCCAGAACCACGGCCACGGTCAAACCGCCGGTGCCCATCGGCGCAGGGCCTGCGAGCAGCAATGGACGACGCAACCACGGCAGCAGCATGACGAAGCCCAGAACAAACCACAGCGCCAGACGCGGCACCAGTTGCCACCAGTCCAGACCGACTTCCCACAAGGCCCAAACAGTGCTGGCGAACAGCACGATGGCGTACAGGCCCAGCGCTGCGCGACGTCGCAGCAGCATCAGAATGCCGGTCAGGGCGATGCCGATACCGGCCAGCAGGTAGTAAAGCGAGCCGCCCAGCATGCTCAGTTTGACTCCCCCGGCCAGCATGGCCAGGCCCATCAGTAGAAGCAGAATGCCGAGCAGGCTCGGTAGCAGACGGCCTCGACTCGAAGCACTTTCGGTGCTCATAGTGTGAATCTCCGTGACGTTTATGTAGTCCCGCGCTGTAGTCACTTTAGATGACGATTGGACGTGGGCATGGTTCAGATAAAAACTTGTCTGGCTAACTATTTTTTTTCTGTGGGAGCAAAACCCCTCCCACAGGGGTACAGCGGTGTCGGTTAGAACGAGGATTGGATCTTGATTCCGCCGATCAGGGCGTCATCGACCTTGTCCACGCCACCCGGGTGGCGGATGTATTGCAGGTTCGGGCGTACGGTCAGCCAGTTCGTTACGTGCACGCCGTAATACAGTTCGGCGCTGTATTCGGTGTCCTGCGGCGGCAGGAACGACGGGTCGTCGTAGTCGTAGACGGCGTTGGCGCGGTTGCTTGCTTCGGCGTTTTTACGCAAGGCCGGGTTGACGTGTACGCGGGCGAGGGCGAAACCGATGTCATCCTTGGCGCGCGCATCGAACGGGCCTTTGTAGGTGAGGCCGGCCTGCACGTAGTTGTCGATGGCGTTGGTTTTCTTGTCGTGCATCGTGCCGTTGGCGAACACGCTCAAGCCGCGGCTGTTATCGCTGGCCATGCTGGTGATTTGCTGTTGAACACCCAGCCACACGCCGTGTTTGCTCGACGCGCTGCGGTAGGCTTGGCCGCTGAGGGCCGCCGGTTGGCCATGGTTGTCTTTGTAGACGTCGGTGGCGTTGGCGTTGCTGTAGTAGTAACCGGCGCGGTATTCGCCCGGCAGGCCGTTGAGTTTCGGCGTCCACACCAGTTCAATCGGCAGGATCGCGCCTTGGGTGCCGCTGCCGCTGAGTTTGAAGCCGTTGCCGCGGTCGAGGTTCGACGGGTTCTGCTCGTAGGCGCCGACCTGTGCGTACAGCTCCGGCGTCAGGTGATATTTGACGCGCAATGCCCACTGGCTGACCGGCCAGTTGTACCAGATGCCGCCGACCCAGTTGCCGACCTGCGAGCCGCAGAACGCCAGGTTCTGGAAGTCGCACGGGAAGCTGTTGAAGTCTTCGCCTTCGCCGAAACGACCGATCTTGATGTCGAGTTTCTGATCGAAGAATTTCTGCTGATACCACATCTGCGTCAGGCGCGTGGTCTGGCCACGGCCCCAGACTTCCTGAGCCGAGGTGAAGCCACCGACACGTGGATCGTTGATGCGGTCGTTGCTGATGTTGTTGCCGTTGCGTTTGGTAATGGTCAGCTGAAACTCGGCGTCGTCCCAGCCGAGGATTTTTTGCAGGTCCAGGTGCGTGCCCAAGCCGAACTGATCGCTGTAGCGCGCGGTACGGTCGTGGTCGTAGCCGCCGTGCAGGTTGCTGCCCATTTCACCGGTGTAATCGAGCTTGAAGTCGTAGCCTTTTTCCGAGAGTTCTGTGCGCGTGCCGTTCCAGTCACCGAGCATGTAAGGTGATTCACTGTCGAACGCGGGAGCCGCTTGGGCGAAGGTGGCGAGGCCAAGGGCCGTGCAGCCGCCGATCAGGCGCAGGGATGAGATAGCGCTGTCTCGGAAAAACGGAAAATCGGGCATAAAGGGGTCTTTCTTGATCTTTTTTGGGGGATGAGCTGAGCGCTACGATTTGACGCAGGCAGTGAAGCGATTCAGCGGAAGGGCGGCAGGATAATGATCTGTAACAAAAAGACAAAGGGGTTTTGTTGACATGGATCGTTTCCGATTCGGTAACAGTGCGTCAAACGGGCGCATGGCGAGTCAGGTCACAGGCTGCGATCTTCTCGGGTTGGCCTACATTTGAAGCAAGCCCTTCCACCCGAACACCCCCTCGGCTAAGGTGCGCGGCTTCTGCATATTCACTTCGTCCAAAGGCCTGGCATGAACGAACACTCCCCCGATCCGCTGCACGGCGTGACCCTCGAACACATCCTCACGGCGCTGGTGGCCCACTACGAATGGTCGGGGCTGGCCGAACGCATCGACATTCGTTGTTTCAAAAGCGATCCGAGCATCAAGTCGAGCCTGACGTTTTTGCGTAAAACACCGTGGGCCCGAGAGAAGGTCGAGCGCCTGTACGTCAAGCTTGCGCGTACCAAGCGACCGCTCTGAGATGAACGCCTCGTTGCAGCGACGTCTGATCATTTTCGCTGCCATCCTCGGCTGGACGGGGTTGGGCCTTCAGCTCTATCTGATTTTCTTCGCCCGTTTGAGCGTCGATGCCGGTTTGCTGGGTGGGCTGGTGAGTTTCTTCAGCTATTTCACGGTGCTGACCAACACGCTGGTGGCGACGGTGCTGACCTGTGCCGTCACGCCGCGTGACGGCGCCGCGCGTCGCTGGTTTCTGCAACCCTGGGTGAGTAGCGCAGTGGCAGTGAGCATCGCCGTGGTTGGCCTTGCCTACAGCCTGTTGCTGCGGCATTTATGGCACCCCGAAGGTTGGCAATTGATCGCTGACGAATTGCTCCACGACGTCATGCCGCTGGTGTTTCTGGGCTATTGGTGGTTTTGCGTGCCGAAGGGCACGTTGCGTTTGTGGCATCTGCCGTTGTGGCTGATTTACCCGCTGGTGTATTTCATTTACGCCTTGCTGCGCGGGCATTTGCTGGGCGCGTATGCGTACCCGTTCATTGATGTCGCGGTGTTGGGTTATCCACAGGTGTTCCTCAATGCCGGGGGGATTTTGGTGGGGTTTGTGGTGACTGGGTTGGCGGTGATCGGCATCGACCGCTGGCGAGCACGGTAGGTGCGAGCCTGCTCGCGATCGCGGTGAATCAGTCACTGTTATTGACTGACGCTGCGCCTTAGCGGGCAAGCCCCACACAGGGCGATGTCACTCTTCTTCAGAACCCTCGGCGCGCCAGTAGCCGACGGCTTTCACCAGCTTCTCGTCCAGCCCGTGCTCATCAAGCAGCACCCGGCGGATCTGCCTTGAGACCTTGTTCTGCGTCGCTACCCACGCATACAGATTGCCCTTGGGCACCTGCAATTGCTGGACGGTGGTTATCAGGTTGTCCTTGCCGCCCTCACGCAGTACCCAGATCACATTGACCTGCGCGGGGCTTTCCAGCACTTGTTGCTCACTGCCGTTTTCCACTTCGATCACCACCAGCGCCTTGCGATTGGCAGCCAGGCCTTCTAGGCGGCGGGCGATGGCGGGCAGGGCGGTTTCGTCGCCGATCAGCAGGTAGCTGTCGAAGATGTCCGGCACGATCATCGAACCGCGCGGCCCGCCGATGTGCAGGTACTGCCCGGGTACAGCCTGTTCGGCCCAGGTCGAGGCAGGGCCGTCGCCGTGCAGGACGAAGTCGATGTCCAGTTCCAGTGTGTCGGGGTCATAGCGGCGCGGGGTGTAGTCGCGCATCTCGGGCATCGGGCCGTTGTCCTTGCCGGCGCCGAGTTCCAGGGTTTCCAGCGCCGCTGCTTGTTCGGCGGTCTGGGGGAACAACAGTTTGACGTGGTCGTCCGTGCCCAGGCTGATAAACCCGGCCAGTTCCGGCCCGCCCAGGGTGATGCGGCGCATGCGCGGGGTCAGGTTGACCACCCGTAGCACTTGCAATTTGCGACGTTTAATTTCGTGCATCACGCGGTGAATGGTTTGCGTATCGACTGCGGTCATTCGGCTTTCTCCGGGGCAAGTTGAACGGCAGGGCCGTCGACGATGGCTTTAGCGGTGTCGTTGAGCAGGTCGCGCACGCGCAGGATTTCTTCCGGGCTCCAGCGTCCGTGGTGCAGTTGCAGGGCGTGGCGCAAGTTGTGCACCGCCTCGTGGATTTCCGGCGGGCGGTCATGCCCGCGCAACGAGCGCTTGCTGACGTCGATGCGCATGCGCACGCCATCGAGTGCAACGGCTTGCTCACTTAAAGACAAACGACCGGCGTCGGTCACGCTGTAACGTTTTTTTCCGGCTTCGGCGTCTCCCGCAATCAGGTCGCTTTCTTCCAGAAAGGTCAGGGTCGGATAGATCACACCGGGGCTCGGGCTGTAGGCGCCGTCGAACATGCCCTCGATCTGGCGAATCAGGTCGTAGCCGTGGCACGGCTGTTCGGCGATCAGCGCCAGCAGCAGCAATTTCAGATCGCCGGGGGCGAACACCCGTGGGCCACGACCGCCGCGCTCACGACCGGGGCGCTTCTCGAAACCGTCGCGGCCGTCGCCGTGGTGGGAATGAGGGTCTCTCATTGCTGTCTTCTCTCGTCATGTTTAGATACAACTTAAGATATATCTTAATGATCGTGCAAGGCGTTTTTCCCAAGGTGACAGGTGTGTCTGACGAGCGGCTCTCATCCGGGAATGCAACAGGTCGAATGTTGATGCTTGCCCGGCGATCAATAACTTTGAAGTTAAAGTTAAGACTCTATTTAATCGAGTAGCTATTCTAAAGTTCTAACTGAGCCCCGCTATATCTGGGCGATATTGCTGTATGGTTTTTTAACGTTATCTGTGTGTAGGTCGTAACTTACAGTCACTGTTTTGAATATCGTTTTTTTGTTCTTTTTTCTGGCGGGTCATGGGGTTGTTGAACTACGAACTTATAGGAAGTTACTTGCTTACTTTGCAGAGGGAACAGTCGATGATGCCCCGGCATTGAAAGTTCAAGTTGATCTGGCTCAACTCCCGTGACGTTTGATTTGAACTTTCAATCCACTCCTTCTCAATAAAGAAAACAAGGTACTGAACGATGTTCAAGAAAATCGCAATCGCCGCTCCTTTGGCTCTTCTGGCACTCGGTTCATCGGGAGCGTTCGCCGCCGGTGAAGCTGCTCACTCCATCAGCATCGTCGCTCACGTGCCGACCAACGGCTTCTATGTCGTGCCGACCAATCCTGATCTGGTCAACAAGGATCAGGACATGAGCTATCAGCCAACTACCGGCAAGATGGGCGAAGTCAACGGTTTCTTCGATGTGCGCAACAACAACGGTTCGGTTCACGCGAGTGTAGACAGCGTGCCAAAACTGATCTCGGGCTCCAATGAGATCGCGCTTAAAGTCGAAGTCAATAACAAGACCCTGACCACCACCCCTCAGGAAGTTGTCGGTGAGGCAGAGTCGGACGTGAACTATCGTGCGCCGATCAAAATCAGTGCCATCGGTACAGCTTTCAACCCTGGCGACTACACCGGTGTTGTGGCAATGACCTTTGATGCCGTGCCACCGGTCGGTACGCCTTGATCGAGCGATCCGGCAACCGGCGCTGAGTTCTCCACAGCGCTGACCGACGGGGCAAGCCACTGGGGTTGTCCCGTCGGACTTCATCATTCGTAATCAGAGTAAGAGTTCATGTTCCCGATGACACCCATCGCGGCTGCGCTTGCGCTGTTGTTTTGTGCCAGCGTAGCCGTGGCTTCCAACTCCGCCGGCACGACGCCGCGAAGTCTGTTGGCCCAGGCCAAAGGCCTGCCGGCGGATTTCGAGGAGCATTTCTTTGATGTGCCTCTGGCTGTTCGGGTTGAACTCGATCGCCAGCCGTTGGGCGAAGCCATGGTGGTGTTGTCCCGCGACGACCGCATTACCTTGCTTGAATTCACCGACACCAGCGAGAACCGTTTCGGCCCTGCCGAGCGGGAAAAATGGGCGAGTTTTCTCAAGCCCGGCGTGCCTCTGGGCAACTGCGTCGGTTCCTGTCCGGATCAGGTGCTGGCCGTGCATTACAACCTGGAAAACTCGTTGGTCTCGATCCTCACCGAAAATGCCGAGCGCGACGTTGAAGCCAAGCGTTATTACGAACAGCCCAAAGACGGCAGTAACGGTTTGATGGTGCGCAATCAGCTCAACCTCAATGGCGGTCAGGGTCAGGATCTGGGCGGACGTTTCGGTCTTGAGGCCAGCAGCAGTCTGGGCAACTGGAGCCAGACGCTGAACCTGCAACTGGCGCGCCTCGGCGGGCCGGACGACAAGCTTTACCACTCTCTACACGAATTCCACACACAGCGCGAATTGCAAGGCAGTTTTTTTCGACTGGGCTATTTCACCCCCAATTCCGAAGGGTTGACCCGCCAGCCGCGTACGTTCGGCAACAGCCCAGACACGGCCGTCGGCGTGATGTACGGCAGCTCCGACAGTCTGGCGATCAACAGCCCGATGCCCAGCGTCTATCCGATCTACGTCACCGCCAACCGCCAGGGGTCGGTGGAGATCTATCGCGATGGCTTGCTGATCAACACGCAATCGGTGCCCGCCGGTTTGCAAACACTCGACACCCGGCCCTTGCCCGGCGGCATCTATGAAGTGGAAGTGCGGCTGATCGAAGACGGCCAGATCACCTCCACCACTCAGGAGCTGGTGTACAAGCCCAACAACTGGCGCAACCTCGATGAGCGCTGGCGCTATAACGTGTTTGCCGGTGAGGAAAGCAAGCTGCTGAGCAACTGGGACACCCAGTCCAGCGGCAGCCCCACGGCTGGCGCGGCGGTCAACTACCTGATGCACCCGCGGGTGATTCTCGGGCTGTCGGCGCGCCAGATCCGCGAAAAACTGCAGTACGGCACGTCCATCGACTGGACGCTGGCCAATCACATCAGCGTGTACGCCAACGTTTACAAGACCGAGGACTACGGCACGGGCCTGGATCTGCAAAGTCTATACAGCTACGGGGCCGGCAGTGTGGTGGCCAGCCACAGCCGCAGTTGGCTAGACACCACCAACACCTACGACACGCTGCCGGACGGCACGCGGGTTCGCCCACGCAACGTGTTTATCGGCCAGACCAGCAACTCGTCACTGGCAGTCAACCATCGGGTCAGCAGCAAGAGTTCGCTCAACGCCAGGGTCTCCCACAGTGAGGGGAACGTTGAGGGCATCGGACTGGATATGGGCTGGACGCAACGCACCGAACTGTTTGGCAGCGACGCCAGTTGGCGCTTGTCGCTGTTTGATCGCCCGGGCAGTTACAGCAGCGGCGATGCGCGCAATCGCGGGGTCGATCTGAGTGTCAATCTGGCGCTCGGTGCCCCCGGTCAGCAGATTACCGGCAGCATCGGTTCGCGCACGGCCCGTGACGGCAGCCGCGACAACAATGGCTCGATCGGTTGGCGAAAGGACCTGAAAGACCATGTGCTGCAAAGCGTGTCGGTGACGGCATTGACCGACACCTATGGCGTAGGGATGTCCAGCCTGGCGAACTTTCGTACCGACGCGGTCAGCGGCGACGGTTTCATTCAGCGTTCGTCCTATAGCGGTAATTTTACCGGTGGCCTCAACGTCGATAGCACGCTGGTGGTCGGCGGCCAGCAGATGCTCATGACCAGCCAGAGCGAAATGCGCGGGGCGGGGATGATCGTCGATGTTGAGTCGGACATCGATGACGTCATCTTGCGCGCCGACGATTACGTCGGCGGCAGCGCGGTATTGAAACCGGGGCGCAACTTCATTCCGATCACGGCCTATCAAAACAGCTCTGTGGGTTTCGATTTCGAAGGCAATCACGTCCCGGCAGCCACCATCGAGCCGGCGCGCACCCGTTATCACCTGAACAAGGGTGGGGTGGGTTACAGCAAGATCCGCGTGATGAAAACCCTGACCGTGCTCGGCCGTCTGGTCGACGGGCAAGGGCGGCCGCTCAAGGGTCACCATGTGATCAACCACGCCAGTCGCGGGGTGACGGAGGTGGACGGGTTTTTCTCGATGGAAATGAACGCCGGCTCGCCGACGCTGCAAGTGCGTCGTGATAACCAATTGCTCTGCCAGTTCCGGCTGGAAGAAAACCAGCATCGCCGCGAAAACAATGTGCTGATGATCGGCGATTTGCGCTGCACACCGGACACCCTGGCCGATGTGAACTCCACCGAACAGAAAGCGGGTTGATCCCAATGAGAAAATCCACATGCCTCTTGGGGTTGTGCGTGGCGCTGGCCCTGCCGGTGGTCGAGGCGGCCAGTCAGGAGATTCGGGCGTTGTTCCAGCCTGACCCGTCGCAGCCGCGCAAGAACGTGTTCCTCAACAAGACCGCCAACAGTGGGTACTGCGCCGACTACCCGGATCAATGTGAGGAAAACTCGATGTTCAGCATTCGGTTACCGGTCCGGTTCAATGCCCCTTTCACCCTCCCACCGAATTGGGGGATTGGAATAAAGGCGCCTGCCAACTGGCGCCCATTGACGGTGACCAATAGCGAGACGATGGAAACGGAAATCGTTGAAGTGCGTATCATCGGTGTCGGCTCCAACTATGTCCTGAGCCAGCCGGCCCACGAACTGGTCGGCGTGAGCGACGTAGTGCTGGGCCATCAACTGCTCTGGGAAAGCAGCAGTTGGGTACATGCGTCCCCGCCCTGCCAGTACAGCGGTGTCGGCGCTTACACTGCTGCCACCTACCGGTTTTTCTGGAAAACTCCCGTCGAGGGATACTGCACCAAGAAGTCGCTGGCGACCATTCCATCCATGTACTTCGATACCCTCGACTTCGCTTATGAACTGCGCACACCCAATCCGTTGGGCATGTCATCGGGTCTGTATACCGGCTCACTGACCTACAGCCTGGGCAATGGCGGCGATTTCGATATAGGGGGCGGTTTTCAACCGGACGACTCCAGCCTGACCCTGGACTTCGTGCTGGACGTGCAGCACACCCTGAAAGTCGATCTGCCACCGGGTGGCGATAAAGTGGTGCTGGAACCCGAGGGAGGGTGGACGCGCTGGATCAACAGCGGGCGCAAGCCATCCAGTATTTTCCGCGATCAACTGTTCTACATCTCTGCCTCGTCCCGGTTCAAAGTCATGATGCTGTGCAACTCCTACGGTGGTTCACGGTGCATCCTGCGCAGCCCGAATACCAATACCACCGAAGTCGAAACGTTCCTCACGTTGCCCCCCGGGGTCAGTGGTCCCGGAGGCGGAGACGTCAATCGGGTCATGTTGCTTTACAACACATGGATCGGTCCCTTCCAGCCGCAGATCTACCTTGAGCGCAAGGCCGGTTCTTTGCGTTTTGCAATGCCCAAGGACGCCATCGACTTTGTCTTGCGACCCGGTGTGAATGACACCTTCACCGGCAACATCACCATCATCTGGGACTCGGAAGTGTGAGCACCTCCGGCAGGCGATTTTCATTTTTCATGGAGCTGAAAACGATGAACCGTGGTTTTTTGCTGGGCGTGCTCAGCCTGTTTTGCCTGACGGCGCAGGCGGGCCCGCAGATCAATGTCGGCACTGTGTACGACTATCTCGATGCTGATAAAAGCACCTACCTCAAACGCGTGTTCAACAGCGGCGACGCCACGGCGTTCGTCAAGATCAACGTGCTGGAAATCGTCTACGACGCCGAGGGCAAGCCACAGGAAATTCCTGTGGCGAACGCCGCCGACGGTGCCTCGCGCAATGGCTTGATGGCAAGCCCCGCGCGGTTGATCGTGCCGGCCCAGGGCATGCAGGGCACCCGCTTGCTGTATATGGGCGAGCGTGATCGCGAGCGGTACTTCCGAGTGCGTTTTGTGCCAGTGGTGCCGGAAAAGGAAGACGAGTTCACCGTCACCGGCGAAGAGCGCGAAGACTACAAAAAAGCCCTCAAGGCCGGGGTCAATGTGATGACCGGATTCGGTACGGTTTTTTTCGTGCGGCCCAAAGATGCGCGGTTCGCCACTGCCATCAACGAAACCGACAGTCGCTACGAATTGCGCAACGACGGCAATACGGTGTTGATCGTCGACGAGTTCAAAAACTGTTCACTGACCAAGGAAACCGACTGCGGCGCGACGACCAAACACCATGTGCTGGCGGGCAATAGCTTCGCCTTCGACAAGGAGAAGGGGCGTGAGTATCGCTTCTTTCTGATCGAGGGCGCCGACAGGAAAGCCCTGAAAGTTGTGAGCCGCTAGGCCTGCTTTTCATTGACGCAACGGGTAACCGACATGATCAAGCAATATACCGCCGCCGCGCTGATGGCCACGGTGGCTCTGGCCGACTCCACGGCCTGGGCGGCTCGGGAAATACGCACCTTTGAAGTGTCCCTGACCATCCCCAGTCGGGCGTTTTACATCATTCCTGCAGAGCCGGACTGGATCCACCGCCCGCAACGGCTCGCATGGGATTATCCGAGTTCGACCCTGGGCAGCCTGCAAAAGAATTTCGATGTGCGGCACGACAACAGCGCGATTGAAGCGCGCCTGGAGGCTATTCCCTACCTGTCCAATGGCCGACCGGGTGAGGAGATCGGTCTGCGGGTCACCTTCAATGGCGTTGAATTGAGTGCGCAGGTGACGCCGCAGCAGGTCCTTTCTCAGGAAGAAGCGGCCGCGGGCAAGCGCGTGGCGCTGGTGATCGACCCGGTTGAACCGGCCGGTGGCTATCGGGCCGGGGATTACAGCGGCAACGTGTTGTTGCTGTTCAATGCCCGCGCGCCGGGTGCGCAGGCAGACCAATAAAAAGAGTTCAGCAGAGGCGGGGAGACGCATGAAGAGGTTCTGTGGGGTGATATGGATGGCGGCGTTGAGCATACCTCAGGCGCAGGCGATCAATCAGGAGATCCGTGCGTTGTTTCAACCGGATTCTTCCAGACCAGACAAGATGACGTTCGTCAACAAAACGCCGAACAGCGGTTATTGCGCCACCTATCCGGGCCAATGTGAAAATAACGGCATGTTCAGCATCGAATTACCCATACGTTTCAGTTCTACCCGCTACGTAGGCATCTTTGACTGGGCGGCAGTAAAGGCCCCCGCCAATTTGCGGCGGCTGACCGTGACAAACAGCCAGACACAGGAAACGCAATCTGTGGAAATACGCATTACCGGCATGGGCTCCAGGTATGTTTTGAGCCATCCGGCTGTGCGACTGGCCGGCGGCAGCAATGCACTTGAAGGCCATAGCAGGTTATGGACCACGGGTAATTGGGTACAAGCAATACCTGCCCCTTGCTGGTACAGCGGCGAAGGCGCCTACGAGGAGGACAGCTGGCGGTTTTTCTGGAAAACCACGCAAGAGGCCCACTGTTTTAAAGTGCCGGCGTACCACATTCCGTCGATGTATTTCGACAAGCTGGACTTCGCCTACGAGCTGCGCACCCCCAACCCGTTAACCATGTCTACCGGCCGTTATACCGGTTCGTTGACTTACAGCCTGGGACCTGGAGGGGATTTCGATATGGGCAAACTGTTTGAGCCGGACGACAGCAGCCTCACCCTCGATTTTGTGCTGGACGTGCAGCACACCCTGAAAGTGGATATTCCACCCGGGGGCGACAAAGTCGTACTGGAACCGCAAGGCGGCTGGCAACGCTGGCTGGACAGTGGACGCAAGCCTTCGCGCCTTTACCGCGATCAGATATTCCAAATCTCGGCGTCGTCGAAATTCACCATGAAGCTTGAATGCGAGCACAGTCTGGGCGTGGGCTCGGGTTGCGCCATTGCAGACGGGCAGGGGTTCGCAGGCGGGGTGGACGTCAGTGTCAGTTTGCCCAACGGCTTGACCGACAGCGCCGGGCAAGCGGTCACGCGCAAGCGCTTGGGGATCGAGGCGACAGCACCGTTTCAACCCGGCTTCTATATCGATCGCAAGCCGGGAACCCTGCATTTCGAAGTGGATGAACAGCAAACCCACTGGATGATCGACAACGCCCAAGGCCGAATTTACAGGGGCAATATCACGGTGATCTGGGATTCGGAGGTGGGTTAGTGCGCATCAGTTGGCCAGCCCCGGGTTCAGGGCTGGCGCCTTGCGAGGGTCAATGGCCGATGCTGATCAACGCTTCGCGGGTCAATTGTCTGGACAGTTCGTTACGCGAATAACCGATATTGTTCAGCAGTCGGTCGTACCGCGCCTGACTCATGGCCTCGCCGCTGAAAATATCCGCGTGAGGAATGTTCAGTTGATCGGCCAGGGTTTCCATCTTTCGTATCAACGGGTTCATCTGCGTCTGGGCGTTGGCATTGGCGTACTCCGCCTGTGCCAGGCGCAACTCATCCAGCAGGCCCGGTTTTTCCTCGAACCGCAGATCATTGCGCTCATATTGTGTCGGATGGGTTTTGCGCAAATGGCGTTCCCAGAAATCATCCCCGTTGGGGTCAATCATGCCGTCGACCAGTCCGTTGCCGCTTTCGCGCAGCTTGAACGAGTCATAGGCCGCGTCGATCTTCGCCTGGGTAACGCCTGATCGCTGCTGGTAAAGCATGCCTTTTGATTGCCAAGGCAGCTCCAGCCGTTCCGCCAAGCCGGTTTCATAGGCCATATGGATTTCAAGATCATCCGGCGCGCGATTGTTCGACGGATCGATCAGATGCTGTTGCGCTTGACGGCCGATTTCTTCTCGAGCGATATCGCCGACGATGTTCAGGCGTGCGCGGCTGCGGGCCAGTCTCGCCAGTTTTTGGTCAAGCACAAGGGCCGAGGCCGGCTCGGCATAGGCCTTCGAGACCAGCACTTTGATGCCCATGGAGTTGAACAGATAGGCACCGCCGTCGCGGCAGCTATCGGGCTCTCGGGCTTGTTTGAACAGTTCTTCACGCAGGTTGGAATCCAGCGCGGCGGCATCGATCATTTCCCAGACACGTCGGGTCAGTTGCTGACGTGATTGCGCGTTTTGGTAATCGGCGGTTCGCCTCTGTCGGGCAATGACGGCAAAAAAATCTTCGGCGTCAGGCTCGGCCATCAGATCGTGCCAGGACTCTTCGCGGTACTTGCTCAAAGACGAGGAGGGACCAAACGCGTCAGGTTCACCGGGAAACGATTTCCAGTGGCTTAGCTCGTTTGTGGCCGCCGGAAAATCGGTCTGCACAAAGGCCAGCCCTGTGGATTGACGATAAGTGCCATAGCGTACCCGCTCCTCATTGGAAAGCCTGGCCGTGTTGAAACGCGCGCGACTGAGGATAAAGGCCTGATCGGAACCCGGTGTGACTTCGGGCAGGGTATTGATCGGCGTATGACGCATATCCAGCATGAAACCGCGGGGACGATGCTTGTCCACCGAGCCGACCTTGAACAGGCCTTCGGGCCAGGACTGGATATCGGTATTGGCCAGACTGAGGTCATTCAATCGATACATCCGCCCGACATCGGGTGGTTGGCGCAACGGGTTACCGTTCAGGGTCAGTGATCGCAGGCGAACCAGGCCGGCGAGCTGTTCATTTGAACGCACGGTCAACCTGATGCGGTTGTCGGTCAGGTCCAGACTCTGGAGGTGACGCATTTCTCCGATGGTGGGGGGGATCTGCGTCAGGTCACACTGACGCGCGCTCAATTCACGTAGCCTGGGGAAGCTGCCGAGCACGCCATCGGACGATGTCGAGAAACGCGTTTTATCGAGTTTCAGCGAAGTGATCTGGTCAAGGTGTTTCTTCATCCCGGGCCGCCTGCGCAGATCGCTCCACCAACGATCAAGGTTGGGCCGCGAAAGCGAGCTGGACAGGTCCAGCGAATAGCCTTGCTCTTGAGGGGGGCTGTGCTCGGCAAAAGAGTCGTTTTGACGCTCGAAGCACTCAAGCAGCCGTTCCTCGATATGCCGTCCGCCCTCCTGCATGTACTGCGTCGATACTCCGGGGATCGCTTCTCCCGACCCATCCACGTCGGGCGGGTAGCTTTCCCGCCAATTCTGCATCTCTGTGCGCAATTGCTCGCGTTCGCTTTCCAGGTGTTTGATCGTGTCAGCGGGATCGCCATTCTTGCGCAGCTTTTCGATGAACATCTTCGCCTGATGCTCAGACATTTTCGGGTACAACTTTCGGACTTTCTGTTCCGGTGTGTTTTGCGCCCAGGGCCATGGCCAGCGACCAGTCAGCGTTTCGGTTTCAACACTGGCCACCCGACGAATCGGTGGTTCGGCCATCACGCTGCGGCGCTCGGCCGGCTCGGCGGATGTTTCCATCAGCCACTGTTTGAGCCGTTGACCCTGACCTCGCCGGTATCCCGCTGCCTGCAGTTTTTCGTCAGGCAGGGCATGCAGGATCGACTCGTAGAAGTCGTCGGCTTCATGCAGCGTGCGATTGTTGGCGTCGAGCACTTCATAGCGGCCATGTTCGTCACGAACCAGACGTCTGACGGTGGTTGCATCATCCGCGCCGACGCTGCAGCGCAACGGGCCGTCGTAGCTGCCGTCGTGCACGTCTAAACGCACATCGGCAAAAGCGTCGGTGTGGAACTTGAGGGTGTTGAGCGCCAGTCGCTCGGTCTCCGGGAGCATCCATTGCTCTCGGAAAAAACCGTTATAGGCGCGGGCGGTGGATGCTTCGAAATCCAGCTCCCGCGCTTGCGCCTTGAGGCGCAGTGGCAAATGGTTTTCGTCGGCGATACGTTGCAACTCGGCCGGGTTCGCCAGGGCCACGACCTTCTCGGCCAATGGCAACGGGAGTTGCGGGAATGTTTTTTGTACGGCGCGGATATCGGCCTTGTTTGATTTTTCACCCACCTGATACAGGTAGTTGGAGACATCTTTGTGACGCGTGTCGACGGCATCGGCGAGCAGGTTACGCACCGCTGTTGCCCGATCGCTGAGAGGGACGTCACGACCGAGCAGTTGTTTGAACTCGTTATCGTCGAGAAAACGTGCCAACCGTTCCGGCAGTTTGCCCCAGGTGAGATCCGCAAGGCTGATGCTCAGGGTATCGGCATCCGCCGCATTGGCATCGCCGTACGTACGCACGTAACCCTGCAGGTCGGCGCTTTCATACACCTTCAGCGCCTTGGTGCGTGGCCAGCCTGGCTGGCTCGTCAGCAGCGGTTCGAACCAGACGGCCTGCGGGTCGATGGGGCGGCCATTGCGGATATTCGCACTGGCGACTTGGGCATCGTCGTAGGCACTGAAACGCTTGATGGTGTCGGTTAGCAGCGGCGGCGGTGCCGTGTTATCGATGTGCATTTGGCGCAGTTGGTTTTCGTGCGTGCCGCTGATCACACGGATCTGTTCGCGTTGCACCGGCGAAAAGCCTTCCACGCTGTGTCCGACACGACGCATCAACGTCGCAAAGTCCCAGTCGCGCGGGTTTTCTATTTCCTGCACCCAGGCACCGTGACCGTTGTGTTCGATGAACGGTTTATAAGCGTTTGGGCGTGTCGGGTGCTTGATGCGATGGGTCTTGGACGTCGGTTCGCTCGATGCTTTTTCGACCGCGTAGAGTTTACGTTCCAACAGCAAGATCCTTTCATCGCCGTACAAATGCAGGCCATGCTTGTCGGGTTTCGCGTCGGGTGCCAGGCTGATGTCGTTGCGCTCGTAAGGCTTGATGTCGGGATGCCAGAGGCTGGGTTTGCCATTGGGCAGTTTCACCGGTTTCATCTCGTCCACCAGCGATGACAGCTTGACGCGAACGACTTCGCCGATTTTTGCGCCCGAGGCAAAGGCTGCCAGTTGAATGATGTCTGTCACCACACTGATCAGATGCTCGCCGGCTTCCAGCGACTGCCCTTGGGCCAGATCGACAATCCCCTCGATAACGTCGGTGGCCAGTTGGTAAACGGTGTAAGCCAGCATCAACTGGCCCAGCACCGGTACAAACGGTGTGACGACCAACAGCGCGACGTTGAGAATGTCCGAGAGCATTTTCTGAAAATTTTCCCACCAGGCCCAGCGCGCCTTGCTGTCGGTGTCGGCGGTGGAGACGGCTAACTCCCGGGCATCATTCAGGATCTTGTTGAACTTTTGTTGATAGAGGTGCCGCCAGTAGTTGCCTTGCAACTGCACACGATCAAATTGCAGGTTCGGGTTGTCCACCGGGTCCTGTCGCCATGGCGGTTGTTGGTCGGTCGGATCCTGGCGCGGGTGATACCGATAAATGAACAGCCGTTGCTCCAGTTCGGCAAAGAAGTGCCCACGCTGCTGCTGATCGACGAAATCGCTGAAGAACTGGCGATACGTTTGCTTGGTTGACTCGATGTATTTGTCTTCGCGCAACTGGCGGGTCAATTCTTCCTTGAACGCCTTGAGCGAGTCGTACTCCTTGAGCGGATGATCCGGATCATGGGGGACATAAACGATCACGCGTCGAATCCCGCGGTTGTCGCGCACCGCATGGATGAGCAGCAGAATGCCGGTCAGCCGGGTGCCGAGAATCGACAGGTCGCAGCACAACATGGCGCGGCCATTGAGCAGCAGTTGCGGTTTGTCTTCGGCCAGGTTCAACAGCATTGTGCAGGTGTCGACCTGGATGTCGTTCTTGATCAAGGCCAAGTAAGCCGCGGCGGCGAGGGCGTCTTGCTGGCTTTGTATCACCCTGGTTTTCAGAACGGCTTCTGCCACCGGCTCGCCGGGCAACAGATACCTGTGCAAATGCTTTTTATAACGGGCGCCGATGTCCAGATCCCGGCATAGGGTCTGAAACTGGGCGATGGACATGCTGTGTCTGATGGGCAAGACGTCGAACAAACCGCGTTCATCGGGTTTGCTGATGTACTCCGAGCCGCGATCAACCGTTTCACTTTTGGCGAAGTTGTGTAGCGCGGCTTCCAGCAGGGAAACCGTTCGACTGGTCACTGCACCCGAGAGCTTGATCGTGTACCAGGGCTGGTCTTTGGGCATGTACAGGCGCAGGTAGGTTTTCTTGACATCGAGATTCAGGCCATGGCGCCGTTTGATTGCGGCCTTGAGCAACGGTTCGGCGAAGGCGTGCAGATCGGTTTTCGCCAGCAGGTGGTCAACCGGGTTTTGCGAGGCCCAGGCCTTGAGATTGGCGGCAGCGAGTTTTTCCAGCCAGGTGTCTGGCGCCGTCAAGTACCAGGGTTCGATCTTCAGTGGCACGGCTGCCAACGCTTGGCCCCGTGCGACGGTGGCGCCTTTGAAACTGTCGCTGACGGCAGACTTGATGAATTCGTAGTGCCGACCTTTTTCTGCGTTTTCGACAGACTCGGGTATGGGAGACATGGCCAATCATCCTTGATTGTTTGAGGAGTGATCAGCCTACCGGCGCAAGGCCAAAACAAAAGTTCAAAGTTCAGGAAGCAAACGGCGCTACGGGGCATCAACCCGACGAAAATTCGAATTCGAAAAATACATAAGTACCACCCGCCGTGAAGAAAAAACGTCACGCTGAATCGGAAACGACTGACACGATTTGTTACCTCGTCTTCAGGCGTTCCGGATTGATCATCGCAACGTTTGTGCTCTGTGCAGGGTGGCATTGCAAGTCGCTGCCCGGTTGCAGATACGGGGTGAGGAACGGTGCCATGCCCTTGAGTACCTGTACTGGCAAGGCTGAAGTGAATTTGAAGTTTTCTGCCGAAGGCCCCGGAACGTACGCGGTGAGGGTGCCGAAATGGTGATCGCCGATGTAGAACACGAAGGTCGCCGTGCGGTTGATCGACTTCGAACTGAGGATGCGTCCGCCCGAACCGATGGCCTCGATGCGGTTATCGCCTGTACCCGTTTTGCCGCCCATGGCCAGCGGACTGCCATCGGCCAGTTTGAAACTGCCGGCAACACGTTTGGCCGTACCGGCGTCGACCACCTGTGAAAGCGCTTCGCGCATGGCGGTGGCAACTTGCGACGGCATCACCCGTTTGCCGACATGCGGGTCATTGATCAGCCGCGTTTCATACGGCGTGTCGGCAGCAAAGTGCAGGCTGTCGATGCGCAGGGTCGGCATGCGCACGCCATCGTTGAGAATGGTGCCGATCAACTCCGCGAGCGCTGCCGGACGGTCGCCTGAACTGCCGATGGCGGTGGCCAGCGACGGCACCAGATGATCGAACGGATAGCCGACTTTTTTCCAGCGCTGGTGAATCTCCAGGAAGGCTTCGATCTCGAGCATGGTGCGGATGCGGCTGTCGCGCGCGCCCTTGTGCTTGCTCTTGAACAGCCAGCTATAGACTTCCTGGCGTTCGAAGTGGCTGGCTTTGACGATCTGACTGAACGTCGCGTCCGGGTTGTTCAGCAGGTAACCCATCAGCCACAGATCCAACGGGTGAACCTTGGCGATGAAGCCCAGGTCCGGGAGGTCGTAGCGGCCCGGGCCATAAGCGTCATAGAGCCGGATCAAGCGATCGTCGGTGAGTTTTACAGTGAGCTTGGCGTCCTTGAGGTGCGAGCGCACGAAGCGGTTGAAGTCTTCCTGAGTCGCGTTCGGCAACAGGTAACGGTGTACGGCGGCCATGCGGATCGGGGTCGGGCGCATGCTGTCGAGGAAGGTTTCGAGCCGCGCCTGGGTGTCTTTGTTTCTGTACCTCTTCCAGAACTTGAGCAAGAACGTTGTACCTTCACGGTCGGCAAAGCTCGCCAGGTATTCCTGACGCCTTGGGTCGCGGTCGTCCTTGAGCAGTTCGGCGCTGCTGTTGGGACCGGAGTAAGTGGTGTAACGCACCACATCGCGCATCAGACGAATGAACGGCAGGTTGATCGACTCGCGCAGGGCGTCGCGCAGGGTCGGCATGCGGCCGTTGTCTTCCTTGCGAAAGTTATGAAAAACGTGCAACCCGCCACCGGTGAAAAACGCCTCGCCGGGGCTGGCCGAGTATTTGCGATCCAGCGCTGCACCAAGCATTTTCGAGAGGTCGTGGTCCTTGTTCTGGATCAGGTAATCGATGGCCCATTGGCTGAGGCGATCCTGGTCGGGGACGTCGACCTTTTTCAGTTCCGGCACGCTCAGCGCACCGTACTTGTCGTGCAACTCGGCGATGATTTGCAGGTACGTGGTGAGCACACGCATCTTCGCCGTCGAGCCCAATTCGAGTTTGCTGCCTTCGTTGATGTCGAAGGGCTGGTCGGTGCTGTCGGTCTGCACCCGCACTCGCGAGCCGTCGGGGGTGAGTTCGAGCAAGGTGAAGCTGTAGCGCACCTGAGCAGTGCTGACAGGCGTCAGCAGCCGTTCACCGAGCAGGCCGATTTCAGCGGCGTAGGCCGGGTCGGCGAGTTTTTTCAGGTAAGCGGTGACCTGGGTTTGCAGGTCGCCTTGCAGCGTGCTGGTGGCCGAGAGGTCGAGGCGGTCAAGGTCGTACAGCGAACGATTGAGCATCGCGGCCAGGCGGCTACGAGCAGCGTTGATACCTTTGTTGGTTTCAATCGGCTGAAGAGTCGGCTGGGTCTGCCAGTCACGATAGCTGACCTGGCTGGCCAGTGCGGCATCGGCGAGTGCGCTGTCGATCACGCCGTTCTGCTTGAGCAGGCGCAAATGGCTGTCGGTGAGATCGGCGAGTTCTTCGTGGCCCTTGTTCAGGTAATGGGTGGGACGACGCTGGGCGATCATCAATGACAGCATTTCACGCAAGGCCAGGCCTTTATCAGCCATGGTTTTCGGGTCGGTCGCCGGGCTGTTCAACTGTTCGTTGGCCTTGTTGAAGTCGCTGCCGTACCAGACCCGCAACCCTTCGGCCATGCCATGCACTTCACCGTGGCCCGGCACAGCCGACAGCGGCACGCTGTTGAGGTAGTCACGAACGATGTTCTGCCGCGCGGTCAAGGTTTGCGGGCCGTCCTGATAGGCGCGCACGCTGGCGGAGATCATCTGGCGAATCTTCTCGGCGCCGGACACCGTCAGGCCATCGGGTGAGTGCCGGTATTTTTCAAGTTGCGTCGCCAGCGTGCTGCCACCCGCCGATTGCCCGGGCAAGTGCAGCAACTTCGCCACTTGCGACCACGCGGCCATGCCGAACCTGGGCCAGTCCACCGCCGGGTTGGTCATCGGTTGCCTGGGGTCAAGCAGAAAACGGTTTTCAATGAACAGCAGGCTGTTGACCACCGCCGGCGGAATCGCCGCGAAACTCGAATACAGTTGCTGCGGATAGTTGTACTGATACAGCGGCGCGGCGCGGCAGTCGGTGATCGAGAGGCCGGCCTGAGTCTTTTCCGCATAGGGCACGAACATGCCCTTGCCGGTATAGCTGAGCAGCGCCGGCGAGAAACGGGTCTGCTCGGTGATCACGTAATCGCGTTTGAGCAGGCGCGGCAGGAGTTCATCGAGCGAGCTGTAACCCAGACGCAAATCGAAGGGCCCATTGCCGGGGTATCGAATCGCTTCGCTGGGGCCTGGTTCAAGCTTGTAGGTCAGTGAGGCTGCGTAGCGGCTGAGTTCACGGGCCTGGAAACGCGAGGTGCGCATTTCCCTGGCCGCCGCCAGCCCGACCACGATCAGGATAATCAGCAGCAACAGCCAGAAAGCCTTCCACCCATGCCGGTTGCGGCGGTTTTTTTCAGGGACAGGCGCTTCGTCATCCACACGGTCAGTCGGAACCACGGCTTTACTCGAATCGGTTTGCCACAAAGCGCCCATAGTCGATTGATCCATTCACGCAGATTGATCGGACTTGTCTGAAGCTTAGACGGTGGTGGGCGACAGGAGGGAAATTGTGCAGCGACACGGACCAAGAGGCTCGATGAAGGTGCCGGACTTCAGGCGGGCGCTTGCGACTTTTTGTGGTGCGTGAGTGCAGGAGGAAGTTGCTGATTGTTAAAAGGTTATTCAAGTAAGCTGAAGTGTGTAAGTAGATGGTTCTTTTGTTTGGTCATGCATACGATTAGTAACGGTTTTCGGTTTTTTATTTAAAGGTGCCTGTTGTTTACTTTTGCTTCGTTTATTTATCAAGGAAGATTGTATGATCGAAGCAAATGATGTCGTCGTGGATGCTGTTCCGGTGTCTGACAGTTATGAATATGAACTTGAGTCTGCAAGGCAGGAAGCTGAAGATATCTCGCCGTCCGCACTTGGCGACTTTGGCGGAGCCTTGTCCTGGCCGATTCCATTGAGTACTGATCAGCAGCACGAAGTGCTGAATGCCGTTCAGCTTTATATCGAAGGACTTGATGAACTATGGAAACCAGGCCAGCAACTGCTGGAGCATTTGTACCTGAATCATCCGCTTGACAGTGAAACATTAGGCAATCCTGCCAAGGCACTGGAAACACTCATTGCCAGCGCTTGCGGCCAGGCGCTTGGGCTGGCGGTACAAACCCGTTTGAAAGGCATTTCCACGGACGTCAGCATCAATGAATACGCACTGGCCGCCATTCAGTTGAATCTTGACCCGCTGTCTATTGAAAACACTCAACGCAACAGCGTCGCGGGGTTCGATCTGGCCAGTCGTCAACATTGGGGGAAACCGGTTTCGGCGGTGTTCAACAAACTACGTGAACACTTGATCAAAGAACTCATCAGCAGCCCTGAAATGGCCGGGTTAGGCGCGTACGCCTTGTTGGCAAGGAATGCCCCTCTGTTCCTGATCAAAGACATCCCGGACGGCGTCAAGTATGGCGGTCCGGCGTGGTTCAACCTGGCCGTTGCCGCTGCGACGATCCAAGCTCAATGTCCGGGCAAGCTCGCCAATATGACCTTTGCCCAGGTCATGATCTGTGCTGAACATGCTGCCATGACCGATCCGACCGTTACCCGGTATGCCCAGACAATTGCTCTGATCGATTGGGGCGTTGTCCATGTCGCCTTGGAAAAGAAAGACGATGAACGCTACACCGAAGTAGAACTTGGCGAAATAAAAGAACAGTTCAATGCTCAAATGATCGACCGGCTCAATACGCCGGTGTTATTGAAGAGCGTGTTTCAAAGTCGCAAAAGCATTGCGTTGGCCGGGCTGGAAAAGGAATTTAACAAAGACTTTCCGTTTGAAAAAGCCGCGCTTGAATGGGACAGCTCGGTAAAAGTGTTAAGTCATCTCGCGCCCGTGCCGAGCGATGTGCTAGGGCCGCAGGGCAAGTACTCGTTGCTGGACGTTGCAATGATGGATGGCAATTATCGATGGAAATCCAGCGACAAACTTCTGAACGCTGTCATTCACGACATCAACGAACTGAACCTTCGCGTGCGGGAGACTTTCAGGAAGCAGTTTGCAACGACGCTGAGCAACCTCAAGGAAGGCGCCCGGTTAACCGTAAAACACCTGATATCCGAGTTGTCGCTGGATGACCGAGAAAACCTCGAATATGGAAAGATCGATTTCTATCAACACAAGACCTACAAGCTGAGTACGAGCTTTTTTGGCAGGAGCCTGACCTACACCAGTCCGACACTGACATTGAGAGTCGAGCGCGGAACGGAAAAAAAAGTAAGCGTGTATCACATTGATTTAGGGGCCGACTCGATCACAAAAAGTGGTTCTGACCCTGCTCAAGTGGCAGAACGAACCAACGTGAATGTTCCGAGCACCGTGTACACCACCGAACCCTTTTATGTCGCTGACAAATCGGTCGCTGCGAAGCTCAAGCAAGTAAGCGCGACGCAGGCCTTGCCTCCGAAAAGCTACTCCAGCGAGAGAACCCTGACGATTGCCAATGCCTTCGTTGAGCATCTTGATTACGACAGCGAGAAGATTCTGAACGCTGCTGAAGGTCAGACGACGTATGACAAGGAATGGGCGGCCATGAAATCCCGCGTGGAGTTTTTGCTCAACCTGATTCCCTTCAAATCTGCCGTTACCCATTTTGTAGAAGGCAAACATCTAGACGGAGCCATTGATCTGTTCCTCGACGTATTGGGATTCGTCACTGCTGGCCTGGGTGCCGCAGCCAAGTTGGCACAAGTGGGGGGCAGGACGGCTTCGGCAATCAGCAAAGCGCTCAGGATAGCGAAAATAATAGGGGCCGTTGTCATCAGCGAACTTAATCCGGTGAGTGGCATAGCGGCAGGTGTGCAGCTACTGGGTCGGGGGATCAAGTTCGTGGGCGTTAAAGGGCTGCACCAATTGAACAGACTTCGGGCGTCTGCGAGCGGGTATGACGTGCTGCTCGGAGTCAGTAAGGCGCACGGGCCGACAGTGCTGGGCACCTTCAAAGTGGGTGAGCAAAGTATCGAGGGCGTGGGGGTATTGAAAAATGACAATTGGCACCAGTACAACCTGGACACCCGCAGGCTTTATGGTCCGCCGGGCAATTTCACGCCTCAACGTTTCTGCTGGGGTGGAACCTTGGGCAGTGAGGCAAAATCCCGTGTCTATTTGAATTTTCATAACAATGTCGAATTTGCACGGAACAAGAATAATCTTCGAGCTTTTGAACGTGGTTATACGCAAGGGAATGTAATCGCAATCGATGGCTACACTCCTGGAATGAAATTTGATGAATTGATTGAGTTGGTATCAGAGCCTGGTCTCAAGCCTGAAGAAATAGGGGCTTTGACAAAAGAAATAAAAACAAAAATTCTCAGCGACGCTCGTTATAGTTCAAACCTTCTTGCCATGGATTTGAAAGGTTTGGCTGTCGAGGTGGTTCCTGTTTCGCAGGGGCTGTATCTGGCTCACGTCAATATGGTCTCCAGAGGTGAGTGCGCAGGACTCTCAAATGCCATGGCCTACGCTATTCATCACGGAAACGAAGACATACTGCTTAAAAATATTCCCAGAGCTGCCCTGGCGAAAGAGGCGCCTGAATCCACCAGATTTATCTCCGACATGACGGAGTTTCACAATACGGTGAACAATAAGGAGTCTTTTCATATGGGCGCAGCCAAGACGAAAATGGACGCCGACGAAATTATCGATGCACTGGAAAGTTCTCCTGATTCGAAAACACTCAGGCTGGCCTCCAAAGATCATGCAATGCTTGCAGGTATAAGAGTCAGGAACGGTAGACCAGAGTGGTTCTTTTACGAGCCTAACTCTGGATTTGCGAAGTTTGCCAGCCCCGACGCCATGAGACAGGGCATGCATAAGGTACTGGAAAGCGGAGCGCTGGCCGCGACGTTAAACACCTATGGAAGAAGGCGTGGTGGTCGTGACTTCAACGTCAGTGAATTTGATCCCGCCGATATTGATGGCGGTTACATTAGCCGCCACCGCGTCGAGCATCTTTCGTCTGTTGAATTGCCTGATCCAGAAGAACTGGTCGCGGTTCAGACTCTCCATTAAAGCGTTTGCCAAGGTTCCCGGAGCTGGATAAAAACGCCAGACGAAAAGACGATGCACCAAGGTTGTGCAATACTCGCCGCCGTTTTCAGTGGCGAGTTTTCCTACATTTGCCAGTTGATCCGCCGGGTCTACTGGCATTCTTGCGACAACTCCCACTGAATCTTGTGGTTTATAGAGTGAAAAGACCTGCGACAAGGTTTTTATACTGACGCCCCGCTGATCTTGCAGGCTGTCCTGCAAGACGCGTTTGCCCACGAAGCAGACGCGGTTTTCAACGAGCCAAGGCTAATCGGCCGACGCTTGAACACTCGGTGGCCATATCCAATAACAAGACGAGGTTGCACCCCTATGCCAGTTGGCAATCACCTGCCTCACGGCGAAACCGCTCAGGGCGGTCCGCTTAAACGCGAACTCGGCGAACGGCATATTCGCCTGATGGCCCTCGGAGCCTGTATCGGCGTCGGTCTGTTTCTCGGTTCGGCCAAGGCCATTGAAATGGCCGGCCCGGCGATCATGCTCTCCTACATTCTTGGCGGTCTGGCGATCCTGGTGATCATGCGCGCCCTTGGCGAAATGGCCGTGCATAACCCGGTGGCCGGTTCGTTCAGCCGCTACGCGCAAGACTACCTCGGCCCGTTGGCAGGCTTTCTCACGGGCTGGAACTACTGGTTTCTGTGGTTGGTGACGTGTGTCGCGGAAATCACTGCCGTCGCCGTGTACATGGGCATCTGGTTCCCCGATGTGCCGCGCTGGATCTGGGCCCTCGCGGCGCTGATCAGCATGGGCTCAGTCAACCTGATCGCGGTCAAAGCCTTCGGTGAGTTCGAATTCTGGTTCGCCCTGATCAAGATCGTCACCATCATCGCCATGGTGATTGGCGGCATCGGCGTTATCGCCTTCGGTTTCGGCAACGACGGCGTTGCGCTGGGGATTTCCAACCTGTGGAGCCATGGCGGCTTTATGCCAAACGGTGTGCAGGGTGTGCTGATGTCCCTGCAAATGGTGATGTTCGCCTACCTCGGCGTCGAGATGATCGGCCTGACCGCAGGCGAAGCGAAGAACCCGCAGAAGACCATCCCCGATGCGATCGGCTCGGTGTTCTGGCGGATTCTGCTGTTCTACGTCGGCGCGCTGTTCGTGATCCTGTCGATTTACCCATGGAACGAAATCGGCACTCAGGGCAGTCCGTTCGTGATGACGTTCGAGCGTCTGGGCATCAAGACCGCAGCAGGCATCATCAACTTCGTGGTGATCACGGCGGCATTGTCGTCGTGCAACGGCGGTATCTTCAGCACCGGGCGCATGCTCTATAGCCTGGCGCAGAATGGGCAGGCCCCGGCCGGTTTTGCCAAGACGTCCAGTAACGGCGTGCCGCGTCGCGCATTGCTGCTGTCGATTGGCGCACTGCTGCTGGGCGTATTGCTCAACTATCTGGTGCCGGAAAAAGTCTTCGTCTGGGTGACGTCGATTGCCACTTTCGGCGCAATCTGGACCTGGGTGATGATCCTGCTGGCCCAGCTCAAATTCCGCAAAGGCCTGAGCGCCAGCGAACGTGCCGCCCTCAAATACAAGATGTGGCTGTACCCGGTCAGTTCGTACTTTGCGTTGGCGTTCCTGGTGCTGGTGGTCGGCCTGATGGCGTACTTCCCCGACACCCGCGTGGCGCTCTATGTGGGCCCAGCATTCCTGGTGGTGCTGACGGTGTTGTTCTACGTGTTCAAGCTGCAACCGACCCAGGTGTCGCAAGGCGCGGTGCGTTCGGCTTCGTAAGTGAGGGACGTTGAAACGGCGAAGCTCCGGTCGAGAGATCGGGGCTTTTTTTATTGGGGCGGCGCGGTCGCTGCACGGATGAAATACGTATAACCGTTGGTCGGAATAACCCTCGTACCTGTAATTTCTGACAGTAGACCGCCCCTGCGCCATGGCCTAGCTTGAAGACCCGACAAGTCGGAGTCAGCAAGGAACGGACATGAAAGGATTCTCCGCAACCGGCGTGATCGGCTTTGCAGATGCGCTGATCCACTGGCAAATATTTTTCGTGCTCTGCACCGCGGTCGGCCTCGATCAGGCATCCAGCAATTTTGCGGCGTTTTGCGTGGCCGCTGCGTTCACGTTTTACGTGAACGCGCTTTACACGTTCGAGAGAGAAACCTCGGTGTTCGCTTACCTGATGTTTGTCGGCGCAATGGGCGCGGTGAGTTTCGGCGTGGGCGTGATTGCCGATGCCTGTCATCTTCCCGGCCTGGTGACGGTGGCTTCTTTTTCACTGATCAACATTTTATTGGGGTACTGCTTTTTCCGGTTTGTGCTCTTTCGGGAGCGTCGGATATGAACGTATCGGTGACTGATTGCCTTTCAATTCAAGAGTTCGGCCGTTCTCCAATATTGTGCAAGCGTCAATTCACCTGAGCGCCGGTAAATTCGCCTTCCGAATTGACGCTCGGAGTGCCAAAAGGGTGAATATGGCACTCCGTCTGGACGCTAAGCCGCCACCACTTCCATCGGCTCAAAACTGTCTGTCCGCGCCATCTGCCACATCCGCGAGTAAAACTCGCCGTTCACTTCCCCGGTGAGCAATTCCCCTGGCTTCAAAAACACATGCAGTTGCGAGAACAGTTTGATCTCGGTCGCCGACATGCGTCGAACCAGGTGCTTGGCCGACAGTTGCGAAGGATGTTCCAGTCCGGCCGCTGCGAGCATTTCCGCCAAAGCCTTCAACGTGTTGCGATGGAAATTGAACACGCGCTGGGCCTTGTCCGGCACGACCAGTGCGCGTTGGCGCAAGGCGTCCTGAGTGGCGACGCCGGTCGGGCATTTGTTGGTGTGGCAGCTTTGCGACTGGATGCAACCGATGGCGAACATGAAGCCGCGTGCCGAGTTGGCCCAGTCAGCGCCGATGGCCAGCACGCTGGCAATGTCGAAGGCGCTGACGATCTTGCCGCTGGCGCCGAGTTTGATCTTGTCGCGCAGGTTCAGGCCGACCAGGGTGTTGTGCACGAACAGTAGACCTTCGCGCATCGGCACGCCGATGTGGTCGGTGAATTCCACGGGGGCCGCGCCGGTGCCGCCTTCCTTGCCGTCGACGACGATGAAGTCGGGGAGGATGCCGGTTTCGAGCATGGCTTTGGCGATGCCCATGAATTCCCACGGGTGGCCGAGGCAGAACTTGA
The DNA here is from genome assembly GCF_963971015.1 of Pseudomonas sp. RA_15y_Pfl2_54. NCBI lineage: Bacteria > Pseudomonadati > Pseudomonadota > Gammaproteobacteria > Pseudomonadales > Pseudomonadaceae > Pseudomonas > Pseudomonas sp. RA_15y_Pfl2_54. The sequence goes on along the minus strand of NZ_CAXAPN010000028.1, from coordinate 14,055 downwards.
AGCCCACCGGTTTGCCGCCGGACAGTTCACGCAGTTGCTGGATGAAATGCATCATTTCGATTGGCGTGGAAAACGCACTGTGGCGTGACGGCGAGACGCAGTCTTCGCCCATCATGATGCCGCGGGTGTCGGCGATTTCCCGGGTGACTTTGTGTTTCGGCAGAATCCCGCCGTGGCCGGGTTTGGCGCCTTGGCTCATCTTGATTTCGATCATCCGCACTTGCGGGTTTTGCGCTTGCGTGGCGAAGCGTTCCGGGTCGAAACGGCCGTCGCTGGTGCGGCAACCGAAGTAGCCGCTGCCCAGTTCCCAGGTCAGGTCGCCGCCGTTTTCGCGGTGATACGGGCTGATGCTGCCTTCGCCGGTGTCGTGGGCGAAGTTACCGAGTTTGGCGCCCTGGTTGAGCGCGCGAATCGCGTTGGCGCTGAGTGAACCGAAGCTCATCGCCGAGATGTTGAACACCGACGCCGAGTACGGTTGAGTGCACTGCGGGCCGCCGACGGTGACGCGGAAACTGCTGGGGTCGCTCAACGGCGCCGGGCGCATCGAATGGCCGATGAATTCGAAGCCCGATTGATAGACATCGATCAGCGTGCCGAACGGTTTGTCGGCGCTTTCATTCTTCGCCCGTGAGTACACCAGCGAACGCTGGGCGCGGGAGAAGGGCAGGGCGTCGCTGTCGGACTCCAGCAGGTATTGGCGGATTTCCGGGCGGATGCCTTCGACCAGGTATCGAATGTTGCCCAGGATCGGGTAATTGCGGCGTACCGCGTGCGGGCTCTGCATCAAGTCGAACAGGCCGACCAGGCTCAATACGCCGGTGACGGCAGTGATCGGCCAGAGCCAGTCGTGTTCGAGAAAGGGCAGGCTGGCGAGGGTGAATATCACGCAGACGGCAAAGAAGGCGTAGCGGCTCAGGAGGGACAGGCTCATACGGTTTCCTTGGTTCGGACTCAATGGGTGTGGCCCGCCGCAGATTCTCTGTGGCTGCGGGCTTGCTCGCGCAAACGCTGCAATCAGGCGTTCTGCGCCTGAAGAACAATCGAAAACAGCTCGGCCCGGGAGGTGATCCCAGGTTTGCTGTACCGGTGTTTCTTATGGGCATTAACGGTTTATACGGCGATTTCCAGCTTACGGGCGAATTCTTTGCTGGAGCAACCGCTGAGCATCAAACGCCTGACGGCGCGGTGCCAGGCGATGGTGTCAGACGAGAGTGTCACGCCTCGACCCCTTCCCGCAGGGATCAAGCGGCTGACGGTGTCTGGCGCATCGGCAGTTCGACGCGAAAGGTCGTGCCTACGCCCAACTCGCTGCTCACCGAAATGTCTCCACCATGCTTTTTCACAATGCCGTAGGACAGGGACAAACCGAGACCAGTCCCCTGGCCGACCGGTTTGGTGGTGAAGAAGGGGTCGAAGATTTTTTGCAGGGTGTCCGGTGCGATACCTGATCCGGTATCGGCCACTTCAACCCAGGCGATGTCGGCCTGCTGCCCGGTGCGCAGGGTGATGATGCCGCGTTCCTGCCCCATGGCCTGAGCCGCGTTGACCACCAGGTTCATGATGACCTGATTGATTTGCGACGGCAGGCACTCGATGTCCGGCAACGGCTGATACTCCTTGATCACGTCGGCCTTGTATTTGAGTTCGCTGGCGACGATGTTCAGGGTCGACTCGATGCCTTGTTGCAGATTGGCCCACTGCCATTGCTGGTTGGAATCGACCCGGGAAAAATCTTTCAGGTCCTTGACGATCTGCCCGACCCGGCCGATGCCGTCCTTGGATTCGCGGATCAGCACGGGAATGTCTTCGAGCAGAAAATCCAGTTCGACGTCCTGGCGCAATTGCTCCAGCCGTGACGCCGATTCGCTGTCCGGGGCGTGCCCGAGCGTCTGGTAGGCGTCGAGCATGGTCAGCAGTTGTTTGAAGTAGCCGTCCAGTGTGCCGAGGTTGGAGGAAATGAAGCCGATCGGGTTATTGATTTCATGGGCCACGCCCGCCGCCAGTTGCCCCAGTGACGCGAGTTTTTCCGATTGCACCAGTTGTCCTTCCAATTGCTTGCGCTCGTCGACTTCTCTCTGCAGTTCTTCGCTGGCCTGCTTGAACTGGGCGGTGCGCTGATCCACCAGATGTTCCAGATTGTGCATTTGCAGGGAGGCCCGTTCAGTCATCTGCCATTTGGTGAGCAGTGTGTTGGCCATCTGTTGCACTTCGATGTTGTCGAACGGTTTTTTCAGGATCAGCAGTCGATCATGAGCGTGCAGGCGTTCCAGCAGTTCGTCCCAGGAGTAATCCGAGTACGCGGTACACACCACTACCTGCAACTGCGGATCCTCTTTCCACAGGTGTTCGATGGTTTTCGCACCGTCCCAGCCATCGGGCATGCGCATATCGACGAAAGCCAGCGCATAGGGGCGCTGCTCCTGCATGGCCTGAACCAGTTTGCCCAGACCTTCCTCGCCGCCATAGGCCGAATCCAGCTCGAACCGAGGACGCTCGATTCGGGCCTGGGTGCCGAACAGTGCTGCCTCCATTTCGTCCAGTTCCACCGACTGTGCCGCCGGAGCGAGGATCTTGCGAAAGTCTTCATGAATCGACGGCATGTCGTCGATCAGTAGAATGCGGCGATTCGAAAGCTCACTCATGCGTTCTCCGTTACGCTGATCAGGGGGATCTGCAGGGTGAATAACGCACCCTTGCCCGGCCCGTCGCTGTGGGCGGTGAGATGGCCGTTCATCTCGATGGCCGCCAGGGCGCAGCTGTGCAGGCCAAACCCGTGGCCTTCCTTGCGGGTGGTGAAACCATGGGCAAAAATGCGCGTCATGTTCTGCGGCTCTATGCCCTCGCCATCGTCCCGGACGCTGATTTCGAGGAAGTTTTCATCCGCGATTCTGACCCCCAGAGTCATGGTGCGTGGGCGGTTGCTGAGGTCCGACATCGCGTATTTGGCATTGCTGATGAGGTTGATCAGGATCAGTAGCAAGCGGTGTTTGTCGCCCATCACTTGCGGCACATCGGCGTACTCCTTGACCACCGTGACGTGATGCCGGGTCAGGGCCCCGGCGTTCATGCGCAGGGCGTCTTCGAGCAGTTCGTTGATGAACAGCGGCTCGGTCATGCTGTTGGCCCCGGCATAGGACTGCTGGGTGGCGACGATGTCCTTGATGTGGTCGACGCTTTTGTTCATCTGGTTCAATTCGTCGGCCATTTCCTGCTGTTCCTGAGAGATCGCGCCGACCAGTTGATTGAGGTAACCGGGCAGCAATTTGCCCTTGGCGTCCTCGCTGAGGAAATGGCCGAGGTCGTGCGGATGTTCGTTGATCAATTGCATGGCCTTGCCCAATCCCAGTGATTTGCTGGCGCGCAGCTTTCGTGCGATCAGGTCGCAAGAGATGTTCACACTGTTGAGCACATTGCCGACGTTGTGCAGCACGTTGGTCGCGATTTCCGCCATACCGGCCTGGCGCGCGGCGTCGAGCAATTCGCTCTGGGCGTTCTTGAGCTCGCGGGTGCGCTCCTCGACCCGTTGCTCCAGCGCATCGTTGGCGGTCTGCAAGGCGCTATTGACCCGATTGATTTCGGCGAAACTGCGGATCAGGCGAACGGCCAGCCATATCAGTGACATCATCAACAGCACGGAAAACAGCAGCAGGTAGAAGTGGTATTTCCTTTCGATGACTTCGACGCGTTGCTGATCCATGTCAAGCATGGTGGTGATGTTGTCCAGACGTTCGGCCACTGGAATGGCTTCGATGTTTTCGAGCAACTGATTGACCCGTGGTTGCTCGCGCGCAATCAGGGCGATGTGATTGCTCATGATCCTGATCGGGCTTTGAAACTCCGCGGGCAGGCGTTGTGCATTCACTGCCAGTTTGTTCAACCCTAACTCGATGTCGGCAGCTTTGTCGGCGGAGGTGACCTGGGCGAACTCCAGGGCACTGAGTAGCAGGTCGTAGGTATCGGTGGTGATGTTCTGCAACTGCAACTTGTCGAAATCAGGCAGATTGGCCAGTTGCGCCTGGATGTCGTCTTCGGCGGTTGGCAAAAAGGCCAGAGAGTTACGCAACAGGGCGTTGTGCGACTTGAACTGTTCGACCAGACGGGTTTTTTCCTGCATCGCGTGCAGGAACCCCTCGTGGGCGTCGTTCCATAGGACGGAGTCGTTGCGACCATGCCCGGACTCCAGGGAGTCGAAGCGCTCCCAGAGCCGGGTCATCTCGTTCATTGGCGATACCAGGGGGTCGTAGTTGTGGGAGATCGCCACCCTGGCTTTGAGAATCTCGTTTTCCCACAGAGCGTTCTGCTGTTTGATCTGCCGGACCAGGTCCCTTGACTCGGTGTACGTCATGGTTTGTTCGGAGCTTGACTTGAAATAGAGAAACAGCAGGATCGAGGCCAGCACCACCGCGACCAGCGTGAGCAACAGCAGGCTGGTGTGGCGTGAGATGTTCTTCATGGCTTGCCCTCCCATTGGCCGGTCAGGGTCTTGAGAAACAGGATGATCAGGTGCTTGTCTTCTTCGCTCGGCATGCGCCCCAACTGGTACTGGAACATCACGTCCACCGCCCGTTCGAGGGTGGGCGCCGAGCCGTCGTGAAAGTACGGCGCGGTCATTGCGACATTGCGCAGGCTCGGCACTTTGAACACGGCACGATCCGCTTCGTCGCCGGTGACATTGAAACGTCCCTGGTCGGCCACTGTCGGGTTGCCGCGATCGGCAATGTAGTCGCCGAACACGCCGAATTTCTGGAACATGTTGCCGCCGATGTTCACCCCTTGGTGGCAGGCAATGCAGCCGTATTCCTTGAAGCGCTGGTAGCCGTACTTCTCCTCGAGAGTCAGGATGTCCGTGTTGCCCAGCAGGTATTGATCGAAACGGGAATTGTGGGTTAGCAAGGTGCGTTCATAGGTGGACAGTGCTTGCTGGATATTGGCCTTGGTCACACCGTCCGGGTAGGTGGCGGCGAAGTCCCGGCGGTAGTCGGCGTCGTTGGCGATGCGTTCGACGACGGTGCTCCAGTCGTTGCCCATTTCATGGGGGCTGGTAATGACCACGTCGCTCTGCTGCTCCAGTGTCTCGACGCGGCCGTCCCAGAACTGGCGAAAGTTCAGGCTGGCGTTGAACACCGTCGGTGTGTTGACGGCCACCGGTTTGCCGTCGAACCCCAGTGACAAGGCTCGGCTGTCGGCACCGTTCTTGTCCAGTTGGTGGCAACTGGTGCAGGACAGGCTGTTGTTGATCGATAACCGTGGCTCGTGGAATAACCGGCGGCCGAGTTCAACGCGCCGGGCATCCTGCGCCGGTGCTGCGGGCAGGGGGATGAGCGGTTCGTCCAGCGGCTCGGCGTGGGCACCGATACAGAGTCCACAAAGCAGCAACGCCATGAAAGGGGGGTAAAGGCTCATCGGCAATCGTCTCCTTGACTCTCGTGGCCGGTTTCGGGGCGTGCATCAAACTGTCCAGGGCGGTGGGGACGTGGCGGCCAGCAAGTGCGCAAAAGCGTCGGCAGGCAGGGCTTTGCTGAAGTAGTAGCCTTGGCCTTCTTCGCAGTGGTGGGCCTTGAGAAAGGCCAGTTGTTCTGCGGTTTCGATGCCTTCGGCGATGACGTTCAATCCCAGACTTTTTCCCAGGCTGATGATGGCGCTGACGAGGGCGGCATCATTGCTGTCGTGGCTCAGACCGCGAATGAACGATTGATCGATCTTCAGCACATCAATGGGAAACCGGCGCAGGTAGCTCAGGCTTGAATAGCCGGTGCCGAAGTCGTCGATGGACAGTCGTGTGCCCAGTGCCTGCAGGCGATTGAGTGCGGTCATTGTCGCTTCGACGTTTTGCATCAGTACGCCTTCAGTGATTTCCAGTTCCAGCCAGCCGGCGTCCAGCCCCGACTGCCTGAGCACGTGCTCGACGCCTTCGACGAAGTCGCGCTGGCGAATATCGATGGGCGAGATGTTCACCGACATGCGGATCGGCGGCAGTCCCGCCACTTGCCAGGCCCGAGTCTGACGACAGGCCTCGGCCAGCACCCATTGGGTCAGTGGCACGATCAGTCCGCTGTCCTCGGCCACCGGAATGAAGTCCGAGGGATAGACCGTGCCGTGCCCCGGTTTCTGCCAGCGCACCAGCGCCTCGGCACCGACCACCCTGGCGCTGCGCAGGTCGATTTTCGGTTGGTAGTGCAGGACGAACTCTTGCCGTTTCAGCGCCAGACGAATGCCCGATTCGATGCTTTGCTGTTCGCGTGCGCGCTGGTTCATCGCGTCGATGAAGAAACCGATGTCGTTGGGGCCGTTTTCCTTGACGTTACGCATCGCGGTTTCGGCCTTCTTGATCAACTCGATGGCATCCAGTCCGTCTTCGGGATAGACGCTGATGCCCAGACTGGCGGTGACGCTGACGTCATGGCCGGCAATCGTCTGCGGCAGGCGAATGGCCGCGAGCACTTTTTCGGCGATGGCGTGGGTCTGCTGTGGATGGCTGATGTCGGTGAGGATCACCACGAACTCGTCTGAACCGTAGCGAAAGACCGAGTCTGATCCGCGTATGCACAGCAACAGTTGCTGTCCGACACGCTTGAGCATTTCGTCGCCCGCCGGATGGCCCAACGCATTATTGATGCGCTTGAACCGGTCCAGACCGAGGAACATCACCACCAGTTGCTTGTCATGGCGCCGGCAGACGGCCAGGGCCTGGCTCAGGCGATCACCGAGCAGGGTGCTGTTGGGTAAACCGGTGAGGGTGTCGTATTGCAGCAGGCGCGACACCTTCAGCAGTTCGTGAACCCGCGCCTCGATGGTTCGCTCAAGGCTGAGCATCTTCAGTGCCGCGTCCTGGGCCAGTTGCCATTTCCAGGTCAGGGCACTGGCCATCTGGCGGATTTCCAGGCTGTCGAACGGCTTTTTGAGAATCAGTAACTGGTCGCCGAACTCCAGCCGCTCGGCCATCGCCTCCCAGCTGTAATCGCTATAGGCGGTGCACAAGGCAATTTGCAGGTTCGGATCGGCCTGCCACAGTTGCTCGATGGTTTCCAGACCATCCCATCCCGGCGGCATGCGCATGTCGATGAAGGCAAGGGCATAAGGGTTGCCATCGGCCTGCGCGCGCAGGACCAGAGCCAAGGCTTCCTGGCCCTGGTAGGCGGAGTCTAGCTGGAAGTTCAGGTGTGGCGACTGACGGGTACCGAACAGCGTCTGTTCGAGGTGATTCAAGTCAGCCTCTTCGGGCGCCTTCGGGGCAAGGATCTTGCGGAAGTCGTCGTGAATCGCCGGTGTGTCATCGATGATCAGGATGCGCCGGTTGGATTGCGGGAATGGGGTTTTCATTCCTCATCCTCCCCCCGGGACTGGACCACCTTGTGTCCGTCCCTCAGCAGTTGGCCTGCCTGCTCGGCGCTGACCGCCTCACTGAAATAGAGCCCCTGTGCACTGGGTAATGCGGCCGCGGTGGGCGGCGCGGGATGCTGTCCCGGTGTCGGCTGGCCTTCGGCAATGATGCCGATGTCCAGATCCCGGGCGAAATTGACGATCGCCCGCAGTGCGCTGGCACCGGCTGCATCTTGAGTCGCGCTATCGATGACGCTCTGAGCAAGCTTGAGATGATTGACGCGGTAGGTTTTCAGGTAATCGAACGATGAATACTCGGTGCCGAAATCATCGATGGCGATGGTCACGCCCAGTTCACGCAGGCGTGGCAATACATCGTTGTGGGTCCACTTGGTCTGGGCCAGCGTCGCCTCGGTGACATCGAAACGCAAATCCCAGGGCGCAAGCTGCCAGCGTGCGGTGGTGCGCAGAACGTCGTAGATCAGTTCGGGGCCACTCTTGAGTTGCGCCAGAGAGAGCTTGATTGCCATCAACGGCGGTGCCACGCCTTCCTCACGCCAGAGTTGCATCTGGCGGCAGGCGCGATCCAGCACCCAGCGCCCCAGAGGAATGATCGCGCCGGTTCTTTCCGCCGCCGGGACGAAGGCGGATGCCGGCAGCAGACCGCGCCGCGGGTGTTGCCAGAGGATTTTCGCCTCCATGCCCAGAATCCGGTCGTTGTGCAGATCCATCTCCGGTGCGTAATGCAGTCTCAGCTCATCGCCCTCCAGCGCGGCCATCAACTCGCTGACGAGGGTCATGCGTTCGGCGACTTCCCGAGAGATCTCCTCCGAGTGGAAGTGATACTGGTTGCGCCCCGTTTCCTTGGCGCGGTACAGCGCCATGTCGGCTTGCCCCAGCAGGCTGTCGGCGTCGAGACTGGTCGCGCTGTAGCTGCTGATGCCGATACTGACCGAAATATGCAGCGCATTACCGGACAGGTTGTAGGGCGCCATCAGTGCGTCGCGGATATGAGACGCCATCGCGGCCGATTGGGTCGGGTCGCTGACGTCCAGTTGCAGGATCGCGAACTCGTCGCCGCCCAGGCGCGCCACCACATCGTTTTCTCGCACGCAGGCCTTGATGCGCTGGGCGACTTCCTGTAACAGCAGGTCGCCGACCGGATGCCCGAGGGTGTCATTGATTCGCTTGAAGTGATCCAGGTCGAGGTAAAACACCGCGAACGGCATGGCGCCACGACGCGCGGCCGCAAACGCCTGGTGCAGACGCTCGATCAATGTGGCGCGGTTGGCCAGCCCCGTCAGGCTGTCGGAACGGGCCATCAACGCCAATTTCTCCTCGACCAGACGACGTTCTGTGATGTCCAGGATGATGCCTTCGACTTCCTGCAGCCGCCCGTCATGATCGCGCACTGGTATATAGCGGTTTTCCACCCAGCGCCAAGTGCCCTGGCCGGTGCGCAGGCGAAATTCGATCGAAGCGCCCGACGCATGCCGATCCAGCACCCTGGCCATGGCCGCATCGACGTTCGCCTGATCGTCCGGGTGAATCAGCTCCTGAGCCCAGTTCGGCGAGCGCACCAGATCCGCGGCGACATGACCATAGCGAGTGATGTTGTGGGAGATGTACATCAGTGCAAACGAGGGATCGCCGCGCAGCCGATAAAGGATGGTCGGGCTGTTCTGCACGATGATATTGGCGTCGGACAATTCCCGGGTGCGTTCCTCAACCGCTTGTTCCAGCTCGTTGAGCTTCAGCGCGGCGTCTTCGGTCATTTGCCATTTGACCGTAAGGGCGCTGGCCATCTGGCGGATCTCGATTGCGTCGAAGGGCTTTTTCAGAATCAGCAAACGGTCGTTCAGCGCCAGGCGCCGGTCGATGTCTTCCCACGAATAATCGGAATAGGCCGTGCACAGGGCGACCTGCAACTTGGGGTCGACTTGCCACAGCCGTTCGATGGTTTCCAGCCCGTCCCATCCCGGTGGCATGCGCATGTCAATGAATGCCATGGCATAGGGGCGCTCATCGGCCAGCGCAGCTTCGAGTTTATCGAGTGCTTCCCGGCCCTGAAATGCCGAGTCAAGTTCGAAGTGCAGTGTCTGTGTCGCAGTCGGGGTGCCGAACAATAGACTCTCGGTCTCGCCGAGGCCGTCGTCCTGGGGGATGACAGGGCAGAGAATCTTGGCGAAATCGTCATGAATCGCCGGGCTGTCGTCGACGATGAGCACGCGGCGATTGATGTATACGGGGGGCGCCGTCATACCGCGCGGTCCACGGGGTCACATGCTGTTGTCATCGGGAGCATCCTTTCCCTCATTACGTGCCTGTTCGAAGGCCGATGGAGTCCGCCTGCGAGTTGAGCATAGTCGCGCCCTCGGCAATTTGCCTGTGCACTCGGGCTGAAGATTTGCGTGAACACTGCAGAAAATCATCTAGCCTTCAGTCAGGCGCAGGCAAGCGAGGCGGTAGGCTGGCGCGTCGTTTTCGTCCACTGTTTTGCTTGAGGTCACGCCATGGAAGAGCAATCCGCCCCGACTCTGCCTCACCGCCCCACAGTGCTGCTGGTCGATGACGAGGAGTCGATCCTCAACAGCTTGCGCCGCCTGTTGCGGGGTCAACCCTACGATGTCCTGCTGGCCACGAGCGGCGCCCAGGCACTGGAGATGCTCGAACAGCAGACGGTTGACCTGGTCATGAGCGATGCGCGTATGCCCAATATGGACGGCGCCTCGTTGCTGGCTCATGTTCGCCAACGTCATCCGGCGACCGTGCGCATCATGCTCACGGGCTACGCCGACCCGTCCGCGATCATAAAGGCGATCAATGACGGGCAGATTCATCGTTACATCAGCAAACCGTGGAATGACGAAGAGTTGCTGCTGATCCTGCGTCAGTCCCTGGAGCATCAGCATTCCGAGCGAGAACGTCAGCGCCTGGAACAGTTGGCCCGGGTGCAAAACGATCAGCTCAAACTGCTCAACAGCACCCTGGAAAAGCATGTCGCGGCGCGCACCGCCGAGCTGCAACAGACCGCCGACATGCTTGATCTGGCTTACGAAGAGCTCAAGCGCAGCTATGTCACCGGCACCGAAGTGTTCTCGTTGCTGGCCAATCTGCGCTTGCCCCCGGCCAAACAGACCAACCGGCAAATCATCGAACTGGTGCGCAGCTACTGCAAACACCATGACCTGGACGAGGCCACCAGCCGTGACCTGACCATGGCGGCGGCGCTCTACAATGTCGGCAAACTGAGCTGGACCGACGGCATGATGATTACGCCTTCGGATTTGCTGCGTCATACCGATCAAGAGCGTTATCGCGGGTATCCGAAGCAGAGCGAGTCCTTGCTGATGACGCTGGACCCGATGAAAGATGCCGCACGCCTGATCCTGCATCACCAGGAGCGATGGGACGGCAGCGGCTTTCCCGACCGCCTCAAGGGCGAGGCGATTCCCTTCGGCTCGCGGTTACTGAAACTGGCGGTGGACTTCGTCGAGTTGCAACGCGGCCTGATTCTTGAGCGGCAGATGAACAGCGACGAAGCGTTGCTGTACCTGCGCCAGTACGCCGCACGCCTGTACGATCCGGAACTGGTCGAAGATTTCATTCACGTGTGTGCGGCCTTCCTCAGCGATGTCACGCTGGCCGATCCGACGGTCAAGGTACTGACCACTCGGGATCTGGCGCCGGGAATGATTCTGGCGCGCAATCTCAACGCTGATAACGGCATGTTGCTGCTCAATGCCGGCAAAACCCTCAGCGGCCTGTTGGTGGAAAAGCTGATTGCTTTCGAAGCCATGGAAGGCGGCAAATACAAGATTTTCGTCAAGGTGCCTGAGGAGGTCGACGAGCAACTCAAGGCTCAGGGTTAGCGATCTGTAAGGTGACGTCATTGGGCAGGCATGGGATCCTTGCGATTTTTTCAGGCCGGTGGCTGCCCCATGACCTCTGCACCCGTTGTCTCCCCACGCATCATTCGCATCGCCGCCGCGCTACTGCTCGGCGCTGACGGTCGCACCCTGCTGGTACGCAAGCGTGGTACCACGGCGTTCATGCAACCGGGCGGCAAGATCGAGCCCCACGAACGGCCCCTGCATGCACTGGCCCGTGAGCTGGAGGAAGAGTTGGGATTGCGTATTGACCCTTCGCAGGCGACATTCCTCGGCCAGTTCTGCGCCCCCGCCGCCAATGAGCCAGGATTTGTCGTACAGGCTGAAATCTTTCAACTGACCATCGACACCGAAGTCACCCCTGCCGCCGAAATCGAAGAGGTGGTCTGGATCGACCCGGCCACCGACGGCGATGTTGAACTGGCGCCATTGACACGCGACCTGATCCTGCCGTTTTATCGAGCCTCGCTCACCGCCATTGCCTGATCATCCACGCAAAGGACTTTGCCATGATCCCGCTTCAAGACCTGCTGATTTTCGCCGCCGCCGCGTTGCTGATGGTACTGACGCCGGGGCCGAACATGATCTACCTGATCTCGCGTTCGATCTGCCAGGGGCGCAAGGCCGGTGTGACCTCGTTGCTGGGCGTGGTGGCCGGTTTTTTTGTGCACATGTTTGCAGCGGCCGCCGGTTTGACCGCGGTGTTTCTCGCGGTGCCGATGGCTTATGAGGTGTTGAAGTGGGCTGGCGCGCTGTATCTGCTGTGGCTGGCCTGGCAAGCGGTGAAACCCGGCGCACGCTCGCCGTTCGAAACGCAGCCGTTGCCGGCGGATTCGTCGCGAAAGTTGATCACCATGGGCTTTCTCACCAGCGCCCTGAATCCGAAAATTGCGGTGTTCTACCTCTCGGTATTTCCGCAGTTCATCACGCCTGAACATGGCTCGGTGTTCACCCAGAGCATCATTCTTGGCCTGACCCAGATCAGCGTCAGTTTTTCCGTCAATCTGTTAATCGCACTGTTCGCGGCGGGCATTGCATCATGGTTCGTGCGTAACCCGACGTGGCTGGCGGTGCAGCGTTATTTCATGGGCCTGGTGCTCGGCGGTCTGGCCGTGCGGCTGATGATTGAACAACGGCGAGGGGCTTGAGATGTGGATCGAACGGCTGGACGCCAGCCATGCCCTGGCCTATCGCGAGTTGATGCTCCAGGCCTACGACCGCCATCCACACGCCTTCACCTCCAGCGTGCGCGAACGGGCAGTGATGCCGCTGAGTTGGTGGGAAACGCGGCTGACCAGCAAGCTCGATGTGGTGCTCGGTGCGTTCGAGGCCGGCGTATTGGCGGGCATCGTCGGTCTGGCGTTCGAGCCTCGTGAGAAGGCCCGACACAAGGCCACGTTATTCGGCATGTACGTGTCGGCGGATTTTCGCCAGCACGGCTTGGGTTATGAACTGGTGCAAGCCGCGCTGAGCGAAGGCCAAAACCATCCCGAGCTGAAACTCATCCAGCTCACCGTCACCGCCGGCAACGATGCGGCGTTCAAGCTGTATCAACGCTGCGGCTTTATCCAGTTCGGCCTCGAGCCGCTGGCCGTGCGGGTCGGTGAAGACTATTTCGACAAGATCCACATGTGGCGTGAACTCTGACCCGTCACTGTTTCATCCTGTTCAGGCTGGTGGATCGAGGTTATCCCGTGCGCGATTGACGGTCGGTTCACCGAGCAGGGGGGGCGGTGCGGTGTGCCCGGCAAACTGTAGGCCGTGACGCAAGATTGCGTAGCCTGAGTCCATGTCTGGACATGTCTGTTAAACATTGCTGTTTAAGGTAATAAGAACACTCACCAAACCTGGCCGGGTGCAGGTGCGCGCAAATTGCTTTGGCCAAAATCGGAATCGCCCTACACGCAAAAGAGAATCACCCGGCATCAAAGCTTGAGGTCGCTCGCCAAAGTCCCCCGTTTTGCAGAACGGGACACGGATGTGACCAGACTCATCCCTCAACGCGAACTCCACGGCCAACAGCTACTCGACACCCACCAAGCCATGGACACCTTTCGACAGGCACTCAACCGCTCGGATGAACTGCCGGGTTTCGATGACATGCTCAATGCAATGGGCCTCAATCAATCCAACTACCTGCAAGGCGCCAACCAGCGAAAACTTGTCGAAGCCATTCGCAACGGCGACTGGGTCGTGGTGAAACCACGCGTTGTTGCCGATAGCGGCGGCGCCTCCTGGAACGCCTTCAAACCCGAACCACCACCCGCCCAGCATCTGGTGGAAGAGCACACCTACACCCTGCCGCAACCGGCAGAGTCGGGCTTTCACATCGTCCAGAAACCCATGAGCCGCGAAGCGCTCGAGCGTGCGCTCTACGAAACCACGCTCAGCGATGCCCTGCGCCGCGAATTCCGCTCCCTAAACCGCCATCTCGGCGAACAGGTCAAACCGGGACAAATGGTCATCTTCAGCGACTCGCGCAACTACATGTGCCGACGCGAAGAAGCGCAGATGATGGCGGCGGCAGAGAAAGTGAATGAAGCGCTGAAGGATCTGACGGATGAAGAGGCGTCTTTCATGGTTGAACACCATGAGGTGATTGAACCTTTTTTGGGGGTTTCTTCTGGAGCGTTGGGCGTCGCGTCGTTCATGGTGGGCCAGCACATGGAAACACTTAAGAACACGCTACAGAACTGGAGCGCTTGCACATTGAGCAATACCCCCCGGTGTCAGGATAGTTGTCGCCTCTCCGGTTTTTCCAAAAAAAGCATATCGGGGGCGGAAAGAGACTGGTCGTGCCGTACTATTCACCTGAACGCAGAGCCGCATTACTTAAGATGCTGCT
>NZ_CAXAPN010000027.1:0-98251 GCF_963971015.1 Pseudomonas sp. RA_15y_Pfl2_54 | reverse complement strand
AAACAGGCTGGTCTGGCTGCGAGACTCTCCTTGGATGTAAGCCATAACGAAAAATGCTCCGTATCTTTCGATACGGAGCATTTTCATTGAGCGCTGCGCAGATTGCTAGGTTTTCACACAGTCTGTTTGGGTGCCTTTGTTTCGGATCCAGGGGGCGACGCATAACCCTTGTGGGAGCGGGCTTGCTCGCGAATACGGTGTGTCAGATAGGTTTATATCGACTGACACGACGCCTTCGCGAGCAAGCTTGCTCGCGCACTGGATCAGCGACGTTTCTCAAGCGAGTACACAAACGGCGCGACAATTTCGATCGAGCCATTGGTCAACATGTCGGCCGGTGGCTTGGGCAACGGTTGGGCGCGGCGGATCATTTCCAGGGTGGCCCGGTCCAGATCGGCGTTGCCGGAACGGCCCACCAGTTCGAACGACAGCACGTTGCCTTCGCCATCGACCACAAAACGCAGACGGTTGGTCCCGGTCTTGTTTCGTGCCCGGGCGCTGTCCGGGTACTTTTTGTACTTGGCCAAATGCGCGAGCAGAGAGCTTTGCCAACTGGCCTTGGCGGCCATTTGCGCGGGCGACGGGCCCGGAGCCGGCTGGGCGGATTTCTCCGTCGGTGCGGGGGGCGGTGGCGTGTCGGCCGGTTTTTCCTCGGAAGGCTTTTCCTTGGGTGGATCGGGCAGCTTCTTCTCGACCGGCTTCGGCGGTTTAGGCTTTGGCTTCGGTTTGGGCTTTTGCACCGCAATTTCGGCTTTTGGCGCTTCAGCCAGTTTCGGAATCGGCAACTCTTCAACCGGAGCCGGTGGCGGCGGCGGTGTGACGACTTTCGGCGGAGCCGGCGGTGGCGGGGCCGGGAGCGGTGCCAGCTCGACCATCATTGCCTGCGGTGGCAATTCGATGGGCGGGCGGGCCGTCCAGTTCAGTGCCAGCGCGATGGCCAGCGCATGAACGCCCAGCACCACGGCGAGGCTGGCGCCGTAACGCGTCAGCTTATGGCGCGTCGTGATCATTTCTTGACTGCACTCTCGAGGCCGACCAGACCCACCTTCAGGTAGCCGGCGGCGCGCAGGTTATCCATCACGCTCATCAGGTCACCGTAATCCACGCCTTTGTCAGCCTGGAAGAAGATGGTGGTGTCTTTTTTGCCTTTGGTCCGGGCGTCGAGAGTGGCGCCGAGGGATTCGGGCGTCACTTCGTCTTCGCCGAGGAACAGGCGCTGGTCAGCTTTTACGCTGAGGAACACCGGTTTCTCGGGCCGCGGCGCCGGTTTGGCAGTCGAGACAGGCAGGTCGACTTTGATGTCCACGGTGGCCAGCGGGGCAGCCACCATGAAGATGATCAACAGCACCAGCATCACGTCGATGAACGGCGTGACGTTGATTTCGTGGTTCTCGGCCAGATCGTCGTCTGCGCCTTCTTTCAAATGCAGGCCCATGGCCGATTACCCCACTTTCACCATGTGCGGTTGCGAGCTGCGCTCAGGCTGGTGATCGAGGTCACGGCTGACCAGCAGCAGCACCTGAGCCGACGCATCGGACACCTGCGCCTTGTAACCGGCGATGGAGCGGGCGAACACGTTATAGATGACGACCGCTGGAATCGCGGCAACCAGACCCAATGCGGTGGCCAGCAGTGCTTCAGCGATACCGGGTGCCACGACGGCGAGGTTGGTGGTCTGGGTTTTGGCGATGCCAATGAAGGAGTTCATGATGCCCCACACGGTACCGAACAGGCCGACGAACGGCGCGGTGGAACCGATCGTTGCGAGGACGCCGGTGCCGCTGCTCATGTTGCGACCACAGGCTGCAACCAGACGTTCGAGACGGAAGCTGACGCGTTCCTTGATGCCTTCTTTCTCGCGGCTGTTGACCGACAGGCGCATCTCTTCGAGTGCGTCGTGAACCAGCAGATTGGCGAGGGTGCCTTCCTTCGCCGCAGTGGCGCTGGCTTCTTTAAGGGTGGCGGATTTTTTCAGTTGAGCGATTTCACCACGCAGACGACGCTTGGCGCCCATCAGCTCAAAGCCTTTGGCGATCCAGATGGTCCAGGTGATGATCGAGGCGATGGCCAGACCGATCATCACGATTTTCACGATAATGTCGGCGTTCTGGTACATGCCCCATGGCGACAGGTCGTGGGCCATGCCCAGGGAGTTGTCGGCTTCGAGGACTTCAGGCGCTTCGGCCGGTGTGGCGTCGAGGGCTTGAGCAGGAGCAGTCGCGTCAGGTGCGGCAGCCGCGGGCGCAGTCTGCTCGGTGGCGGCTGGGGTCGCTGGCGCTTGTGTGTCGGCGAAAGCGGCAGTCGGTGCCAGCATCAGGCTGAGCAGCAGAGCTGCAACCGCCCTCCAGGCGCGAGGTCGGATGGTTGGCGAAGCGGGGATTTGATTACGTGTCATGCTGGCCGGACCTGAGATAGAAAAACGTTGTTGCTCTTCCAGGCCTCGTGAGGCCGAGAACAAAAGTGGCGTGCATTATTGCAATTAATTCTTGTTAACAAAAGTAATAGAGTAACTTTTTTTCCTTGATGGCTAGCCGCTTGTCCCGTGCCACGGCTAGTCTGTCCCTTTCCGATGGGAGTTTTTTGATGTCCGCGCCTTCTGTTTTGATTGCCGGTTGTGGTGATGTCGGCAGTCGTCTTGCCTCGCAACTGTTGACCGCAGGGTGGGAGGTTCATGGTCTGCGCCGTGATGTCTCGCGTTTGCCGGACGGTGTGATCGGTGTTGCCGGCGACTTGTTCAATGAAGACTGCCCGGCGACCTGGCCAGTGGGCGCTGTGGATTACCTGGTGTATTGCGCGGCAGCCACTGCTCACGACGAGGCCGGTTATCGCGCGGCGTACGTGCAGGGCTTGCAGAACGTGCTGAGCTGGCTGGACGACTACGGGCAGGTGCCCGAGCGGCTGATATTCGTATCCAGCAGCAGTGTTTATGGGCAGCAAGGTGGCGAATGGGTCGACGAAAACTGCGAGACAATCGCTGCGGGTTATTCAGGTCGGTTGATGCTGGAGGCCGAACAGGTGGCACTCAACAGTGGCATCCCGGCGAGCGTCTTGCGCTTGACCGGCATCTATGGACCGGGCCGTGAATGGCTGCTGACCCAAGTGCGGCGCGGTTATCGTGTGGCCGTCGAGCCGCCGCTGTATGGCAATCGCATTCATGCCGATGATGCGGCGGGGTTGCTGGCGTTTTTGCTGGAGGCGGATCGCCGTGGTGTGGCGCTGGATCCTGTATACATCGGTGTCGATGATGCGCCGGCGCCGCTGGCCGAAGTGGTGGGCTGGTTGCGCGAGTATCTGGGGGTTACCGAATGGGCGGAGGATGCCAGCGTGCGGCGCACGGGCAGCAAGCGTTGCAGCAATGCCCGGGCGAAAGCGTTGGGCTGGACGCCAAAGTATTCAACTTATCGCGAAGGCTACGCAGCGATCCTTGAAGGTAAATGCTGACCCCCAGACACCCCTGAAAACAACTGTGGGAGCGGGCTTGCTCGCGAAGAGGGAGTGTCAGGCAACTTTAATGTCGACTGATCCACCGCTTTGGCGAGCAAGCCCGCTCCCACAGGTTTATGTGCTGTTCTCAGCGCGTGCTTACTGCTTCTCGAGCAACCACTTGCGCTCACCCGGGGTGAACTGCGGTTGTTCGTCCGCCAGGGCGGTATTCACCGCTTGGAGGATCTCCAGCTCATTACCCTTGCGCACGAATAGCCAGTTGTTGCCTTGGCCATTGTGTTGCAGCCACATGCTGTCGTTGCCATTGCTCATCGACGCGCAGTCACCTGCCAGGCACAAGGCGTAGCGGTCGGCGCCAGGCAGGCCCGAGACCTGGCCGTCAGCCTGGAACTGCACCGTGCTGCCTTCGCCCTGGCCACTGACGATTTTCCAGCTGCCGCCCATGTAGGCTGAGTACAGCGCACGTTCGAAGCTGGCACCGATCGGCGCGCCTTCCGGCACGGGAATCTGTGCGCGGTCGAAAACCTGTTCCGGTTCGTTTTCGCTCGCGGCCTGCTCCAGTTGGCTGCCGTCGCGTTTCAGCTCACTGGCGGAGCTGCCATAGAAGTCGACTTTCCAGGCGCCGGACTGTTCGCCCAGCAGCCGTCCTTCGACATTCTCAAAACCGTTGGTGTAGCGGGCCTGACTGGCCTTGGTGTTGACGTCCCATTCCAGGTTCGGGCCGTAAGCCTGAAGCGCTTCGCGCAGGGGGCCGCCCTTGGCTGCGGCATCGATCGCCACCTGATTGATCCAGGTACCGCTGATGTCACGGTCGGCAGGGTTGCTGGCGCAGCCGCCGAGGAGGATGGCGAGCAGCGAGAGAGCTAGCGCTTTGCGCATGGTGGAATCCTTTCAAAACCTTTTCTTGCTGAGCAGTCGGCGCGGCGTTTGAAGGTCGCGCCGTGCGCATCAC
This sequence comes from Pseudomonas sp. RA_15y_Pfl2_54, assembly GCF_963971015.1. Classification (NCBI taxonomy): domain Bacteria; kingdom Pseudomonadati; phylum Pseudomonadota; class Gammaproteobacteria; order Pseudomonadales; family Pseudomonadaceae; genus Pseudomonas; species Pseudomonas sp. RA_15y_Pfl2_54. The sequence goes on along the minus strand of NZ_CAXAPN010000027.1, from coordinate 93,855 downwards.
TCGATGACCAGAATGGCATCCATTTCAACCTGCGAGCCTTTCGGCAGGGCAGCAACGCCGATGGCGGCGCGGGCTGGGTATGGCTGGTCGAAGTACTTGCCCATGATCTCGTTGACCTTGGCGAAGTGGCTCAGGTCGGTGAGGAAGATGTTCAGCTTGACGATGTCCTTGAACGAACCGCCGGCGGCTTCGGCAACGGCTTTGAGGTTCTCGAACACCTGAACGGTCTGGGCTTCGAAGCCTTCAACCAGTTCCATGGTTTTTGGGTCCAGAGGAATCTGGCCCGACATGTAGACCGTGTTGCCAGCCTTGATCGCCTGGGAGTAAGTGCCGATGGCGGCCGGGGCCTTGTCGCTGGTGATAACAGTCTTGGTCATGTATGACTCCTTGTAATGGTTGAGTTATGCACGCATGCGGGTGATGCGGATCACCCCGGTCAAGGCGCGCAGTTTCTTGATCACGCGGGCCAGGTGCACACGGTCGTGGACGCTGACCACCAACTGGACGACGCTGATGCGACCATCGCGTTCGTCCATGCTGATTTTCTCGATATTGCCGTCGGCCGCGTTGACGCTGCTGGCGAGCAGGGCGATCAGGCCGCGCTGGTGTTCCAGCTCGACGCGCAGTTCGACGTTGAATTCGCCGGTGACATCCTTGGCCCACGAGAGCTGGATGCATTTTTCCGGGTTGTGCCTGATTTCGCTGATGTTGCGGCAGTTGTCCAGGTGCACGACCATGCCTTTGCCCGCCGACAGGTGCCCGACAATCGGGTCGCCCGGGATCGGCGTGCAGCATTTGGCGTAGCTGAGCACCAGGCCTTCGGTGCCGCGAATCGCCAGCGGGCCTTCCGGACTAGGCAGTTGTTCGCCTTCGCCGAGCAGGCGGCGGGCGACCACATAGGCCATGCGGTTGCCCAGGCCAATGTCTTCAAGCAGGTCTTCGATCAGTTCGAGGCGGTACTCGGTGAGCATCGCCTTGACGCGTTCGGCCGGGATCTTCTCCAGCGAACTGTCGAAACCGTTGAGGACTTTGTTCAGCAGGCGTTCGCCGAGGCTGATGGATTCGGAGCGGCGTTGCAGTTTCAACGCGTGACGAATGTGCGTGCGCGCCTTGCCGGTGACCACGAAGTTGAGCCACGCCGGGTTCGGACGCGCGCCGGGAGCGCTGACGATCTCGACCGTGGAGCCGCTTTGCAGCGGTTCGGACAGCGGTGCGAGACGGCGGTTGATCCGGCAAGCGATGCAGCTGTTGCCGACGTCGGTGTGCACTGCGTAAGCGAAGTCGACCGCCGTGGAGCCTTTGGGCAGCTCCATGATTCGGCCTTTTGGCGTGAACACGTAGACCTCGTCCGGGAACAGGTCGATCTTCACGCTCTCGATGAATTCCAGCGAGTTGCCGGCACGTTGCTGCATTTCCAGCACGCCTTTGACCCACTGACGGGCGCGGGCGTGAGTGCCTTTCGGTTGTTCGTCACCGCTGGATTTGTACAGCCAATGGGCGGCGATGCCGTTGTTGGCCATCTCTTCCATTTCGCGGGTACGGATCTGAATCTCGATCGGTACGCCGTGCATGCCGAACAGCGTGGTGTGCAGCGACTGGTAGCCATTGGCCTTGGGGATCGCGATGTAATCCTTGAAACGACCCGGCAACGGTTTGTACAAATTATGTACAGCGCCTAGCACGCGGTAGCAGGTATCGACCTTGTCGACGATGATCCGGAACGCATAGACGTCCATGATTTCGTTGAAGGCCCGACGCTTGCCGCGCATTTTCTTGTAGATGCCGTAGAGGTGTTTCTGGCGACCGCTGACTTCGCCCTGGATGCCATCGATAGCGAGGCAATGACCAAGGGACTCTTCGATCTTGTTGACGATTTCCTTGCGGTTGCCCCGGGCGCGTTTGACCGCCTGGTAGATCCGCGCGGAACGCATCGGGTGCATGGCTTTGAAACCAAGGTCTTCGAATTCGATGCGGATCGCATGCATGCCCAGCCGGTTGGCGATGGGCGCGTAGATTTCCAGGGTTTCCTTGGCGATGCGCCGGCGTTTTTCCCCGGACAGCACTTCCAGCGTGCGCATGTTGTGCAGGCGGTCGGCGAGTTTGACCAGGATCACGCGAATGTCGCGCGCCATGGCCATGGCCATTTTCTGGAAGTTTTCCGCTTGGGCTTCGGCCTTGGTCTCGAAATTCATCTGGGTCAGTTTGCTGACCCCGTCGACCAGTTCGGCCACGGTTTCACCGAACTGCGCTTGCAGCGCTTCTTTGGCGATACCGGTGTCTTCGATCACGTCATGCAGCATCGCGGCCATCAAACTCTGATGGTCCATGTGCATGTCGGCAAGAATGTTCGCCACCGCAAGAGGATGCGTGACGTACGCCTCGCCGCTACGACGGCGCTGGCCGTCATGGGCTTGTTCGGCGTAGAAATACGCTCGGCGGACCAGGTTGACCTGGTCATTGCCGAGGTAGGTCGATAAGCGATCGGCGAGGGCGTCTATGCTCGGCATGATGACTCCTGCCGTAAGCTGTGACCCCGCGCCGTGCTACGTCGACCAGGCATAGGCTTAGACGGCCTCGTTGGACTCGTCCTCGAACGCTGCGAACAGCGGTTCGTCTTCAACGATTTCAGCGTTGGCGATGAACTCGTAGCTCATCAGGCCTTCAGCGATTTCACGCAGGGCTACAACGGTAGGCTTGTCGTTTTCCCACTGGACCAGAGGCTCTTTGCCGCCGGTGGCCAGTTGACGGGCACGCTTGGTAGAGAGCATGACCAGCTCAAAGCGGTTTTCCACGTGTTCTAGGCAGTCTTCAACGGTTACGCGGGCCATGGTATTCCTCGGAGCGAATGCAATATGCGCGCTGCCCGGTTGGGCGAGCGGACTGAACAGTTTAAAAAATCACCAGCGATTAGGGAAGCGCTGATTTTTTGACCAAGCCCTTCAACGCGCTGCAAGTGCCAATGTAAAGCCCTTGCAGCGGTTTTGGGAAGTGCTGTTTAGCCGAGCAATTCGGCCAGCAATTTACCGTTACGCTGCTGCTGACGCTTCTGGATCAACTGATTGGCACGGAAAATCGCCTTCAGATCGTCCAGAGCATGGGCAAAATCGTCGTTGATGATCAGGTAGTCGTAGTCGACGTAGTGGCTCATCTCGCTAACGGCTTCGCGCATGCGGCCGTCAATGATTTCGTCGCTGTCCTGACCACGATTGGTCAAGCGCTGGTGCAGGGCCTGCAGCGATGGCGGCAAAATGAAGATCGAACGTGCCTGCGGCATCAACTTGCGCACTTGCTCGGCGCCTTGCCAGTCGATTTCCAGAATCAGGTCGTGGCCTTCATCCAGTGTCTGTTGCAGGTGACTTTGCGAGGTGCCGTAGAGATTGCCGAAGACTTCGGCGCGCTCGAGAAAATCACCGTGCTCGATCATCTTCACGAACTCGTTGCGTTCGACGAAGTGGTAGTTCACGCCATTCACTTCACCCGGGCGCATGGCGCGAGTGGTGTGGGAGATTGATACGCGAATCTCCGGATTGGCATCGGTCAACGCCTTGACCAGGCTGCTCTTGCCCGCACCCGAGGGCGCGGAAATGATGTAAAGGGTGCCAGTGCTGTGGGTCATGTCGGGGTAGCCTTACTCAATATTCTGCACTTGTTCGCGCATCTGCTCGATCAACACCTTGAGGTTGACGGCGGCTTGGGTGCTGCGCGGGTCGAAGGCCTTGGAGCCCAGTGTGTTGGCTTCGCGGTTGAGTTCCTGCATCAGGAAGTCCAGGCGACGCCCGGCCGCCCCGCCGGACTTGAGGACCCGGCGAACTTCGATGATGTGAGTGCTCAGGCGATCCAGTTCTTCGGCCACGTCGCTTTTTTGCGCGAGCATGACCATTTCCTGTTCGAGGCGCTGCGGATCCATCTCGGCTTTCATGTCGGTGAAGCGATCGAGGACCTTCTGGCGCTGGGTGGCAAGCATCTGCGGCACGAGTTCACGCAGGGTCACGACGTCCTCTTCAATGGACGTCAGGCGCTCGTTGATCAGTCGCGCCAGTTCCGCGCCTTCACGCTCGCGGCCGGCCTTGAGCTCTTTCAAGCCTTGATTGAACAGCGCCAGCGCATCGGCGTTCAGGGCTTGCGGATCCGTCGCGTCAGCAACCAAAACGCCCGGCCAGGCCAGCACTTCCAGAGGATTGAGTGCGGCAGGGTTCTTGATCAGGCCCGCCACGGTTTCGGCGGCGGCGACCAGTTGCGCGGCGCGTTCGCGATCGACTTGCAGCGGTTTGCCGGTGCTTTCTTCGGTGAAGCGCAGGGTGCATTCCAGTTTGCCCCGCGACAGGCCTTGGCGCAGCGCCTCACGCACGGCGCCTTCGAGGTCGCGAAAGGACTCAGGCAAACGCAGGTGCGGTTCCAGATAGCGGCTGTTGACCGAGCGCAATTCCCAGCTCAGGGTCCCCTGGACGCCGGCTTTTTCGACGCGGGCGAAGGCGGTCATGCTGTGCACCATGGCGGTGACCTCGCAATGCAGATCGGCGCGGAACGTGAGCTCCGCAGGCGCGATATCAATGAATTTAAGCCGACTGGCAGCAAAGGCGCAGGATTGTAGCGCAGTGCGGCGAAGGCGCCCAAACACACGGTGTGACAAAGGGCTGCAGCCCGTCGGTAATGCGTGTTTCAGGGCCTTCGATCGTCGGCCCGATTTTTTAACCCGTGCCCAGTGGCGGTGCACCGCTCTATAATGCTCGGCAGTTTTCCGTCCCCAGTACAGGTATCTCCTATGAAACGTCCAAGTGGTCGCGCTGCCGATCAGCTCCGCTCGATCCGCATTACCCGCAACTACACCAAACACGCCGAGGGATCGGTACTGGTCGAATTCGGTGATACCAAAGTCATCTGTACCGTGAGTGTTGAAAACGGTGTGCCGCGTTTTCTCAAAGGTCAGGGCCAGGGTTGGTTGACCGCCGAATACGGCATGCTGCCGCGTGCCACTGGCGAGCGTAACCAGCGAGAAGCCAGCCGTGGCAAGCAGGGCGGCCGCACACTGGAAATCCAGCGCTTGATCGGCCGTTCCCTGCGCGCTGCGCTGGACATGTCCAAGCTGGGCGACGTGACGCTGTACGTCGACTGCGACGTGATCCAGGCTGACGGCGGCACCCGCACTGCTTCCATCACGGGCGCCATGGTTGCGCTGGTCGATGCACTGAAAGTGATCAAGAAGCGTGGCGGCCTGAAGGGCGGCGACCCGCTCAAGCAGATGATCGGCGCTGTGTCTGTGGGCATGTATCAGGGCGAGCCAGTGCTGGATCTTGACTATCTTGAAGATTCCGCGGCCGAGACGGACCTCAATGTAGTGATGACCAGCTCCGGTGGCTTCATCGAGGTGCAAGGTACTGCTGAAGGCGCGCCGTTCCAGCCTGAAGACCTGAACGCCATGCTGGAACTGGCCAAGAAAGGCATGAACGAAATCTTCGAACTGCAAAAGGCTGCACTGGCCGACTGAGCAGGTTCGAACCCGCAAGGAGAACGCGATGAGTGACGAGCAAGAGTTGCTGCCCAAACCGAGCCAGGAGGTTCGCCAATGGGCCATGTTTTGTCACTTGTCCGCCTTGCTGGGGTTCTGGATTCCGTTTGGGAGCCTGATTGGGCCGCTGATCTTGTGGCAGATGAAGCGCGAGACGGATCCGTTCATCGATGCCCAAGGCAAGGAAGCGCTTAATTTCCAGATTACCGTCGCGATTGCCTCGGCGATCTGCCTGTTGCTGATGTTGCTGGTGATCGGCTTCTTCCTGTTTGGTTTGTTGGCCATTGGTGCGCTGGTACTGACGATCATTGGGGGCGTGAAGGCCAATGAGGGCTTCCCGTACCGCTATCCGTTCACTTGGCGATTGATCAAATAACGATCAATGCGCACCCCTCGTGTGAGCGACGGATGACGTTCGCAATGCGTTAAAACAAATGCCCTGACTTGTCAGGGCATTTGTATTTTTGCAACTGAATTAACGTCTCTGGTGTGTAGGAAAAGTCTGTCTGCGATCAGCGGTAGTATGGATTTATATATAACTATCGTTTCTACACTTCTAGTCACAACTGCACTGGTTTAGTGTCGTTCATGTACTTGGCAATAAGACTGGCCGATTGTTAAAGTTGCCGCACGTCATACTTCGTCAGAAATATTTCGATATATTCAAGCCATCGAAGGTCCTTGAATCAAAAGCAATCAGTGTTGAGACAATCAGCCGATTCAATAGGCGTGCCCAGGTAAAAAGTTCGCCTCTGAATATATAACCAAGAATAATCCCAATGATTCAGCTCGATTTTTATGGAACGCTCGTGGCCGCCTCTTTAGTGTTGCTGCTGGGGTGCGGACTTGTTACTCGTGTTGGTTTTTTGCGCAACTACAATATTCCCGAACCCGTAGCCGGTGGCCTGGTAGTTGCCTTGGCGCTTCTGTTGATGCGCACGCTTGATATTGAAGTGCGCTTTGACACTTCGCTGCAAACGCCCTTGATGCTGGCGTTTTTTGCCACCATTGGCCTGAGTGCGGATTTCGCCAGCCTGAAGAGGGGCGGTCGCGTCGTTGGGATATTTCTACTCGCGGTTGCCGGGCTTCTGGTCGTGCAGAACGCCATGGGAATCGCAATGGCCACAATGCTCGGACTCGATCCGCTGATGGGCCTGCTGACAGGTTCCATCACCCTGGCGGGCGGTCACGGTACTGGCGCCGCGTGGGGAACGGTATTCAGTGAGAAGTACGGTCTGGCTTCCGCCTCGGAGTTGGCGATTGCCGCTGCGACCTTTGGCTTGGTGCTGGGTGGTTTGATTGGAGGCCCGGTTGCTCGTCTGCTGATCAAGCGTGTGCAAGTGCCCGGTTGCAAAAGTCAGGACGCGCCTCGGCTGCCCAAAGGCTTTGAGCAGCCAAACAAGGAGCGCTCGATTACGCCGTTTTCATTTATCGAAACGCTCGCGCTGATCGCGGTCAGTCTGTTGGCTGGCAATCTGTTGAATGGCTGGTTACAGGGGACAGCATTCGAGTTGCCGACGTTTGTTTGTGTCCTGTTCGTGGGGGTGGTTTTGCGCAATGGGCTGTCGGCGCTTGGCCTGTATGAGGTATTCGAGCGTGAGGTCTCGGTCCTGGGCAATGTCAGCCTGTCGCTGTTTTTGGCTATTGCCCTGATGTCGCTCAAGTTGTGGGATCTGGCGGCGCTGGCGTTGCCGATCTTCATCATCCTGGCGGTACAAGCCTTGGTCATGGCGCTATTTGCGATTTTCGTAACGTTCCGAATGATGGGCAGCAATTACGATGCGGCCGTGCTGGCGTCAGGGCATTGCGGTTTTGGTCTCGGTGCGACGCCAACGGCCATTGCCAACATGCAGGCGGTAACGCAGCGCTACGGACCTTCGCAGATAGCGTTTTTGGTGGTGCCCATGGTGGGGGCGTTCTTCATCGACATCATCAATGTCATCGTGATCAAGCTGTACCTGGTCTTGCCGTTTTTTGCCGTGATTTGAGGTTCGGACTGCTTGAATCCGAGACATAAAAAATGCCCGTACCTTGCGATACGGGCATTTTTTCAACTGTGAATCGACGCTTAGATGGTCAGCGTCCAATCGTAGTCGACGATCAGCGGTGCATGTTGCGAGAACCGTGGCTGACGCGGCAGGCGTGCACTGCGAACAAAGCGCCGTAGGCCTGGGGTCAGGATCTGGTAATCGAAGCGCCAGCCCAGATTGAGCATCTCGGCCTGTTCGTTGTCCGGCCACCAGCTGTACTGGTCGCCTTCACGGCTGACTTCACGCAGGGCATCGACATAGCCCATGTTGCCGACAATCTCGTCCATCCAGGCGCGTTCTGGCGCCAGGAAGCCCGGGGATTGCTGGCTGTCGCGCCAGTTCTTGATGTCTAGCTTCTGCTGCGCAACATACAGCGAGCCACAATAAATGTACTCGCGACGTTTGCGCCGCTGTTTGTCCAGGTACTTGCCGAAGTCGTCCATGAGCTTGAACTTCTGGTTCAAGTCCTCATCGCCGTTCATCCCCGAAGGAAGCAGCAAGGTGGCAATACTGACTTTGTCGAAATCTGCTTGCAGGTAGCGCCCGTAGCGGTCGGCCGTCTCGAAACCGAGACCGCTGATGACAGCCTTCGGTTGCAACCGCGAATACAAAGCCACGCCACCTTGGGCAGGGACTTCAGCATCGCAGGCATAAAGGAAGTAGCCATCCAGTTGGAAGGCTGGGTCATCCAGTTCAAAGGCGGAGGCACGGGTGTCCTGCAGGCAGATGACGTCGGCATTCTGTGCTTGCAGCCAACTGAGCAAACCACGCTCGACTGCAGCCTGAATACCATTGACGTTCACACTGATGATCCGCATAAATGGCCCCAAAAATCGCGTGCGTGTATGATACACGGCGTCAAGCTAATTAGCTAAATCCGTGGTATTTGGGGTTTTTTTCATGCAAGCGTATCAGCGCGATTTCATTCGTTTTGCCATCGATCGCGGCGTTTTGCGCTTCGGTGAGTTCACCCTGAAGTCCGGGCGCACCAGTCCTTACTTCTTCAACGCCGGCCTGTTCAACACGGGCTCGGCCTTGGCCCAGCTAGGGCGCTTCTATGCCGCAGCCATTGCCGAAAGCGGTATTTCCTTCGACGTTTTGTTTGGCCCCGCCTACAAAGGCATCCCGCTGGCGGCGACCACTGCTGTCGCACTGGCCGAGCATCACGACCGTGACCTGCCATGGTGCTTCAACCGCAAAGAAGCCAAGGCCCACGGCGAAGGCGGCAGTCTGGTTGGCGCTCCGCTGACGGGCGACGTGCTGATCATCGACGACGTGATCACCGCTGGCACCGCGATCCGCGAAGTGATGCAGATCATCGCTTCCCAGGACGGCGCCAAGGCCGCCGGCGTGCTGATCGCCCTGAACCGTCAGGAGCGTGGCAACGGTGAGTTGTCGGCAATCCAGGAAGTGGAGCGCGATTTCGGCATTCCGGTGATCAGCATTGTTTCGTTGAACCAAGTGCTGGAGTTCCTCGCTGACGATCCGCAGCTCAAGCAGCATTTGCCAGCCGTGGAAGCGTACCGCGCCCAGTTCGGCGTCTGATCGCTGAAAGCAGGCAAAAAAAGACCCCGCTCAGTCTGGCTGAGCGGGGTCTTTTCGTTTGCGCGACTGCTTACGGACGCTTGCGATTGCTGATCAGCGTACCCACACCGGTGTCGGTGAAGATTTCCAGCAGGATCGCGTTCGGTACGCGACCGTCGATGATCAGCGAGCTGCCCACGCCACCCTGAACCGCTTCCAGTGCACAGCGGATCTTCGGCAGCATGCCGCCGTAGATGGTGCCATCGGCGATCAGGTCGTCGACCTGTTGGGTGCTCAGGCCGGTCAATACCTGGCCAGACTTATCCATCAGGCCGGCGATGTTGGTCAACAGCATCAGTTTCTCGGCCTTCAGCGCTTCGGCGACTTTGCCGGCCACCAGATCTGCGTTGATGTTGTACGACTCGCCGTTTTCACCCACGCCGATTGGTGCGATCACCGGGATGAAGTTGCCTTTGACCAGCAGGTTCAGCAGTTCGGTGTTGATCCCGACCACTTCGCCCACCTGACCGATGTCGATGATTTCCGGCTGGGTCATCTCCGGGGTCTGGCGGGTGACGGTCAGCTTCTTCGCGCGAATCAGCCCGGCGTCTTTACCGGTCAGGCCGATGGCGCTGCCGCCATGACGGTTGATCAGGTTGACGATGCTTTTGTTGACTTGGCCGCCGAGGACCATTTCCACCACGTCCATGGTCGCGGCGTCGGTGACGCGCATGCCATCGACGAAATGGCTTTCGATCGACAGGCGCTTGAGCAGATCACCGATCTGCGGGCCGCCGCCGTGCACGACCACCGGGTTGATGCCCACGGCTTTCATCAAGACGATGTCGCGGGCAAAGCCGGTTTTCAGCTCCTCGCTTTCCATCGCGTTGCCGCCGTATTTGATCACCAGGGTCTTGCCGACATAACGTCGGATGTAAGGCAGCGCTTCGGACAGGACCTGGGCGGTGTGGGCGGCGGCTTCGCGTTCGAGGGTCATTCAGGGCTCCGGGTGGATCAGAACGGTAGTTGGAGATCAGGTGCAACGCGTTTCAGTTGGGCGTGGAACACATCTTTGATGCGCTGCAATTCAGCCTCGTCATCGGCCTCGAAGCGCAGCACCAGCACCGGTGTGGTGTTGGACGCGCGCACCAGGCCCCAGCCTTTGGCGTAATCGACCCGCACGCCGTCGATGGTGGTCAGGTCAGCGCCTGCGCCCCACTGTGCGTCGTGCAGAGCATCAATGATGCTGAATTTGCTCTCTTCGGTCACATGGATATTGATTTCAGGCGTAGAAATATCGTTCGGGAAGGTCGCAAACAGCTCTTCGGCGGTGGATTTTTCCTTGCTGAGGATTTCCAGCAGCCGTGCGGCGCTGTAAATGCCGTCATCGAAACCGAACCAGCGCTCCTTGAAGAAGATGTGTCCACTCATCTCACCGGCCAATAGAGCGCCGGATTGTTTCATTTTCTTTTTGATCAATGAATGACCGGTCTTCCACATGAGCGGTCGACCGCCGTATTCCTTGATCAGCGGTACGAGGCGGCGGGTGCATTTGACGTCGAAGATGATTTGCGCGTCAGGGTTGCGTGCCACCACGTCACGGGCGAACAGCATCAGCAAGCGATCGGGATAAACGATGCTGCCGGTGTTGGTCACCACGCCGACACGGTCACCGTCGCCGTCGAAGGCCAGACCGATGTCGGCGTTGGTTTCCTTGACCCTGGCGATCAGGTCGACGAGGTTCTCAGGCTTGCCCGGATCCGGGTGATGGTTGGGGAAATTGCCGTCGACTTCACAGAACAGCGGGATGACTTCGCAGTTCAGCGCTTCGATCAGTTGCGGAGCGATCACGCCGGCCGCGCCGTTGCCGCAGTCGACCACGACCTTCATGCGACGGGCCAGTTTGATGTCCTGGACGATTTCGGTGTTGTAACGGTCGAGGATTTCGACCTCGGTGACGCTACCCGGGCCGCTGCTCAGATTGTTGGTCTTGAGGCGTTCGTGCAAGGCCTGGATCTGTTCGTTGGCGAGGGTGTCGCCGGCGATCACGATCTTGAAGCCGTTGTAGTTCGACGGGTTGTGGCTGCCGGTGAGCATCACCCCGGATTTGCCGGCCAGGACGTTGGCGGCATAGTAAAGCGCGGGGGTCGGCACCAGGCCAACATCACTGACGTGGCAGCCGCTTTCGGCGATACCGCGGATCAGTTCTGCAACCAGCTCCGGACCGGACAGGCGGCCATCGCGACCGACGCAAACGTTCGGCTCGCCTTGGGCCAGGCTCTGCGAACCGATAGCGCGGCCGATCCAGTAAGCGGTTTCGGCATTGAGGAATTGCGGTACGGTGCCGCGAATGTCATAGGCGCGAAAGATGCTGTCGGGTAGTTTCGGGGCAAGCTTGGCGGGGGTGCTCATCTGCGGAAGTGCTCCATCTCGAAAGTGGCAGGACAGACCGACGATTCACTCGGCGGCAGGCTCAAACTGAAGGGTATGACGGCGTTTTTCACAGAGAGTTCGTGGTGTGAAAGGGCCATGACACCTCGGCGGGCGTGGCTTTCGGCCGGCAAAACCTTGATTTACGCTGTTAAAACCTGTCGTTGAAAATGCACAAATTCCCCCTGTAGGAGCCGCCTGCGGCAGCTCCTGCAGAGGCGTATCAGTGCTGGTTACTTGGTGCCGGTGTGGCCAAACCCGCCAGTGCCGCGCTCGGTTTCGACGAACTCTTCAACCATTTCGAAATGCGCCTGCACCACCGGCACCAGCACCAGTTGCGCCAGACGTTCGCCGACGGTCATGGTGAAGTCGGTCTGGCCACGGTTCCAGCAGGACACCATCAGCGGGCCCTGGTAATCGGAGTCGATCAGCCCGACCAGGTTGCCGAGAACGATGCCGTGCTTATGGCCCATGCCCGAGCGCGGCAGGATCAGCGCGGCGAGATTGGGATCACCGATGTAAACCGACAGACCGGTAGGGATCAGCACGGTTTCACCCGGTTTGATCACGATGTCCTGTTCCAGCATGGCGCGCAGGTCGAGGCCGGCGGAGCCCGGGGTGGCGTATTGCGGCAGCGGGAATTCGGTACCGATGCGTGGGTCGAGAATCTTGGCTTGCAAAGCGTGCATGTAAATTAAACCTGGTTCAGACGTTCGGCGATAAAAGTGACCAGTTGGCGAGCGATCTTGCTCTTGCTGGTCTGGGCGAAAACCGTGGCGTGCAGCTCACGGTCAATCACGCTGCAGGCGTTTTCTTCGCTGTTGAAACCGATGCTCGGGTTGGCGACGTCGTTGGCGACGATCAGGTCGAGGTTCTTGTCCTTCAGCTTGCGTGCAGCGTAGTCGAGCAGGTGTTCGGTTTCGGCGGCGAAGCCGACACTGAACGGACGATCGGGGCGGGTCGCGATGGTGGCGAGGATATCCGGGTTACGCACCATTTGCAGGACGAAGCCGTCACCGCTCGTAGGATCTTTCTTGAGTTTTTGCGGGGCGACGACTTCCGGACGGTAGTCGGCCACCGCTGCAGAGGCGATGAACACGTCGCAAGGGATTGCGGCTTCGCACGCGGCGAGCATGTCGCGGGCGCTGACCACGTCGATGCGCGTGACGCGATCCGGGGGCGGCAGATGCACCGGGCCGCTGATCAGCGTGACGCGGGCGCCGGCTTCCACCGCCGCTTCGGCCAGGGCAAAGCCCATTTTTCCGGAGCTGTGGTTGGTGATGTAGCGCACCGGGTCGATGTTTTCCTGAGTCGGACCGGCGGTGATCACCACATGTTTGCCGGTCAGCGCCTGGCGCTGGAAGCAGTCCGCGGCGCATTGGGCCAGATCGGTGGCTTCCATCATGCGGCCCATGCCGACATCGCCGCAGGCCTGGCTTCCGGAGGCCGGGCCGAAAGTCTTCAGGCCACGGCTCTCCAGCCGTTGCAGGTTGGCCTGGGTCGCCGGGTCGCGCCACATCGCTTGATTCATTGCCGGAGCGACAGCCACGACGGCGTCGGTGGCCAGCACCAACGTGGTCAGCAAATCATTGGCAATACCTTGAGCTAGGCGCGCGATCAGGTCGGCGGTGGCCGGGGCGATCAACACCAGATCAGCCCATTTCGCCAGCTCGATGTGGCCCATCGCCGCTTCGGCGGCCGGGTCGAGCAAATCCAGATGAACCGGGTGCCCGGACAAGGCTTGCATGGTCAGCGGGGTGATGAACTCGGCGCCGCCGTGGGTCATGACTACGCGCACTTCGGCGCCCTGGTCGATCAGGCGACGAACCAGATCAGCGCTCTTGTAGGCCGCAATACCGCCGCCGACGCCCAGAACGATGCGTTTCCGATACAGCCGCTGCATAGGTCTGCCTTTCATATCGTGGGTGACATACGTGGCGAAACCCCCTCCCCAGGGTGAATTCGCCCGCAAAAAAGATGGGCTACGATATCACAGCGACCGCTATGGAACAGCGGCGCCCACAGACAAGGAAGCGCTATGAGTATTCGTGATTGGCCTGCGGCGGAACGGCCGCGGGAAAGGTTGTTGGAGCATGGGGCGGCGAATCTTTCGGACGCTGAGTTGTTGGCCATTTTTCTGCGGACCGGATTGCCCGGAATAAGCGCGGTGGATCTGGCACGACAACTGTTGACTCGGTTCGGCAGCCTGCGTTTGCTGCTTGAGGCCGATCAGGAAGCATTCAGCAAACAATTAGGCCTGGGGCCTGCGAAGTTTGCTCAGTTGCAAGCGGCTCAAGAAATGAGCAAGCGTCATCTGGCCGAGCGATCACGGCAGAAACCGGCACTGGAAAACCCTCAAATCGTTCGTGATTACCTCAAATCCATGTTGCGCCACGAGCCTCACGAAGTGTTTGGTTGTCTGTTTCTCGACTCCAAACATCAAGTGCTGACATTCGAGGCGCTGTTTCGCGGCTCGATCGACAACACCAGCGTGCATCCCCGGGAAGTGGTGAAACGGGCCCTAGCAAACAATGCTGCGGCCGTGATCCTGTGCCACAACCACCCGTCAGGAAACTCTGATCCCAGTCAGGCGGATCGGCTGCTGACCAAGCGCTTGCAAAAGGCATTGGAGCTGATTGATGTGCGGGTGCTGGATCACTTCATCGTCGGCGACGGGGAGCCGTTGTCGATGGCGGAGAGTGGCTGGATGTAAATCTGGCGGGGCGATGCAAGCCCCTGTGTGCGGGCTTGCTCGCGAAGGGGGTGTATCAGTCAATAAATGTGTTGGCTGATCCGGCGCCTTCGCGAGCAAGCACGCTCCCACAGTGGGGGTGTGCTGTGTCAGGCTACTTGAACGTAACCCTGGAGTAGTCCTGCCGTCCAAACGGGCTGACGGAGTAGCCCTGGACATCCTTGCGCGTCAACGCGAAGGCCGTCGGGTGCGCCAGCGGCAGCCACAGCGCCTGCTGCTGGATCTGCGCCTGCGCCTGCTCATAAAGCTTGCTGCGCACGCCTTGCTCGCTGGTGGTCTTGCCCGCGCTGATCAGCTTGTCCAGATCGGCATTGCAGTAGCGGGCGAAGTTGGTACCAGACTTGACCGCCGCGCAGGAAAACTGCGGCGTGAGGAAGTTGTCCGGGTCGCCGTTGTCGCCCGCCCAGCCCATGAACAGCAAGTCATGCTCGCCGGCCTTGGCGCGGCGAATCAATTCGCCCCATTCGATCACGCGGATTTCCGCCTGAATGCCGATTTCCGCCAGGTCCGATTGCAACATCTGCGCGCCGAGGCTTGGGTTGGGGTTGAGCAGGCTGCCGGACGGACGCGTCCAGATGGTGGTCTGGAAGCCGTCCTTCAAGCCGGCCTTGGCCATCAGATCCTTGGCTTTCGCCACGTCGTAAGGATACCCCGGCAGGTTTTTCGCATAGCTCCAGGTGTTCGGCGGATAAGGGCCGTTAGCCGCTTCGGCGGTGTCTTCGAACACGGCTTTGATGTAGTTGGCCTTATCGAAGGCAAGATTGATTGCCTGGCGCACTTGCGGCTTGTCCAGTGGTGGATGTTGGCTGTTGATGCCAACGAAAGCAGTCATGAACGCGTCAGTCTTTTCGACTTTCAGCGTCGGCTCTTTCAGCGCTGCCTGTACGTCCAATGGCTTCGGCGACAAAGCGATCTGGCACTCGTTGCGCCGCAGTTTTTGCAGGCGCACGTTGGCGTCCGGGGTGATGGCGAAGATCAGTGGATCAACCGATGGCTTGCCAGCGAAATAATCCGGGTTGGCCTTGTAGCGGATCGAGGCGTCTTTCTGGAAACGGGCGAACACGAACGGGCCGGTGCCGATCGGTTGGCTGTTGAGCTTTTCCGTCGCGTTGGCCTTTAGCAACTTGTCAGCGTATTCGGCGGAATAGATCGAGGCGAAACCCATGCTCAGGGTCGCCAGAAAGGTCGAGTCCGGGTGATCGAGGGTGAAGCGCACGGTCAGCGGATCCAGTGCGTCGATTTTCTTGATCAGCGCTGGCAACTGCATCGACTGCGCATGCGGGAAGCCGCTCTGGGCGACTTTGTGCCACGGATTGGCAGGGTCGAGCATGCGGTCAAAGCTGAATTTGACGTCCTCTGCTGTCAGTTCGCGGGTCGGCTTGAAGTAATCGGTTGTATGAAACTTCACCTGCGGGTGTAGCTTGAACACATAAGTCAGGCCATCGGTGCTGACTTCCCAGTTGTCGGCCAGGCTCGGGACGACTTTGCCGCTGGCTGTGTCGAAGTCCACCAAGCGGTTCATCAGCACGTCGGCCGAGGCGTTGGTGGTGGTCAGCGAGTTGTACTGCACCACGTCGAACCCTTCAGGGCTGGCCTCGGTACAAACGCTCAGCGCGGCGGCCTGGGCCAGGGGGCTCAGCAGGAGCGGTGCGAGCAGCAGGGGTAGGGCAGCGAGGCGCATGGTCGGTTTCCTTTTACAGATCGAAGGCCCATCTGCAAGTGCAGTCTGGAAAAGGCCTACCCTAGAGGTCTGGATTACAAATGACTATCCCCATTTTGCATTTTCAGGGCACAGTGCTATCCGTTTTTCAGACTGCGTGGCTTCGTAAAAAGTCCGAAACGCCCGCGCAGGCGTTTTTCTGCGACGAGCGGTAAAAATCAATGCCGGCCTTTATCCAAGGCGTTCGCAGCCTGAAAAATCGCCTTTTTACCGATTGATTGCACACCGATTGTTGTTGCTTCCCGGTCTTTCTGGTATAAAGCAGCGCTCTTTTCTAGGGGCCCGGTTCCTTCACTGTAGGTGTAGCCGGTAAGACCTCTAAAGAAACGCGGCGCCTGGCGCCAAATGACTGAGAGATTAAGCGGCCAACCCATGCCGGGTTGGGCATGTGGTTTTAGAGGGCTGAGGCATGTCGAGAGTATGTCAAGTTACCGGTAAGGGTCCGGTGACTGGGAATAACATTTCCCACGCAAACAACAAAACCCGTCGTCGTTTCCTGCCGAACCTGCAGCATCACCGCTTCTGGGTTGAAGAAGAGAAACGTTTTGTGCGTCTGCGCGTATCTGCCAAAGGCATGCGTATCATCGACAAGCGTGGCATCACTGTCGTGCTCGCCGAACTTCGCCGCGATGGCAAGATTTAAGGGAGCTAATCATGCGTGAATTGATTCGTTTGATCTCGAGCGCCGGTACTGGTCACTTCTACACTACCGACAAGAACAAGCGTACTACCCCGGACAAAATCGAGATCAAGAAATATGATCCGGTTGTTCGCAAGCACGTGATGTACAAGGAAGGCAAAATCAAGTAATTGATTTTTCCCGACTTACAAAAAAGGCCCGTATCTCACGATGCGGGCCTTTTTTGTTGCCTGGAAATGACCGATCAGCCGCAGATGATCTCGATGATTTCATTGCGTTCATTCACCAGTACGCGGATGCGATCTGGATCAGTGCGCAGGTTGTACATGCCGTCCGGTACCTCAAGGCGATATTTTTTTGCCCCGGCAGCGTTGCATGCAGCCAACAGGTTCTCAGGGGTGGCGGTATCGCCGAGGAAGAAATTGGCGTTGCTGAGGTTGCAGTCGTTGGGCATGAAGCCTCCTTGCGTTCATTTGAGAGAAGGGCGCCTTGCGTCAATCCTGTCGGCACTGGCTGTGTCGTTATGGGCTTTGACGTTGAAAGTTGGCGCCTTCGCGAAGCTTCTCTCAAAGCTCCTGTCCAAGTCCTACCGGTCTCGTCACCTTCTGTGTCAGATCACGCCTTCTGTTCGAAGATCACATAGATCTTGCGGCAGGCTTCCAGCACTTCCCAAGTGCCACTGAAACCCGCCGGAATCACGAAACGGTCGCCCATACGCAGAGTCTTGGCATTGCCGTCGCTGTCACGCAGCACCGAAACGCCCTGCAAGATTTCGCAGTATTCATGCTCTGTGTAATTCACTGTCCACTGGCCTACCGCGCCTTCCCACACGCCAACGTTCATTTGTCCACAAGGGCTGTCGTATTGATTGAACACCGCTTGCTCGGGATCCCCTTTGAGCACTTTGGCTGGGTCCGGGCGATAGCGTTCGGCTTCGCTGGTTGTCAGGCTGATGTCGACGACGTTCTGGATGCTCATTGTTGTTTTCTCCCGTGATGACGGCGCGTTGGCTGGAAAGGGCCAAAGTCTATGTTTATTAAATTGAACACCGCAAGGCCGTATAGCGCGCTTATGTCAAATATATTGAAACAAACCCGGCCGCTGGTTTAGGGTGGCGGGTGCCTTGGGCCGAAATGCAGGCTGGCCGGGCAGAATTCCTGAGGGCGCTGGCGATGATCGTGCGGCGTTCGTATTGAACAAGAGGAGGACACTTAAATGACCACCCTGACTCGTGCCGACTGGGAACAACGTGCTCGCGACCTGAAGATCGAAGGCCGCGCTTACCTTAATGGCGAATACACTGATGCCGTCTCCGGCGAGACCTTCGAGTGCATCAGCCCGGTCGATGGCCGTCTGCTGGGCAAGATTGCCAGCTGTGACGCCGCCGATGCCCAGCGCGCGGTGGAAAACGCCCGCGCCACTTTCAATTCCGGCGTTTGGTCGCGCCTGGCGCCGACCAAGCGCAAAGCCACCATGATCCGCTTCGCCGGCCTGCTGAAACAGCACGCCGAAGAACTGGCCCTGCTCGAAACCCTCGATATGGGCAAGCCGATCAGTGATTCGCTGTACATCGACGTTCCGGGCGCGGCGCAAGCGCTGAGCTGGAGCGGTGAAGCGATCGACAAGATTTACGACGAAGTCGCGGCTACCCCGCACGATCAACTGGGTCTGGTAACCCGCGAGCCGGTGGGCGTTGTCGGCGCCATCGTGCCGTGGAACTTCCCGCTGATGATGGCTTGCTGGAAGCTCGGCCCGGCGCTGTCGACGGGTAACTCGGTGATCCTCAAGCCGTCGGAAAAATCCCCGCTGACCGCCATCCGTATCGCGGCATTGGCTGTTGAAGCCGGTATCCCGAAAGGCGTGCTCAACGTACTACCGGGCTACGGCCACACCGTTGGCAAGGCGCTGGCTCTGCACAACGACGTCGATACGCTGGTGTTCACCGGGTCGACCAAGATCGCCAAGCAACTGATGATCTATTCCGGCGAATCGAACATGAAGCGTGTTTGGCTGGAGGCCGGTGGCAAGAGCCCGAACATTGTCTTCGCCGATGCCCCGGATCTGCAAGCCGCCGCCGAATCCGCCGCCAGCGCGATTGCCTTCAACCAGGGCGAAGTCTGCACCGCCGGTTCGCGTCTGTTGGTCGAGCGTTCGATCAAGGACAAATTCCTGCCGATGGTGATTGAGGCGCTCAAAGCCTGGAAGCCGGGCAACCCGCTGGATCCTTCGACGAACGTCGGCGCGCTGGTGGATACCCAGCAGATGAATACTGTGCTGTCGTACATCGAGTCCGGCCATACCGATGGCGCCAAACTGGTCGCGGGCGGCAAGCGCATCCTCCAGGAAACCGGTGGCACCTACGTTGAGCCAACGATTTTCGACGGTGTGAGCAATGCAATGAAGATCGCTCAGGAAGAGATCTTTGGCCCGGTGCTGTCGGTCATCGCTTTCGATACCGCTGAAGAGGCGATCCAGATTGCCAACGACACGCCGTACGGCCTGGCTGCTGCGGTGTGGACGCAGGACATCTCCAAGGCGCACCTGACCGCCAAGGCGTTGCGTGCCGGTAGCGTGTGGGTCAATCAGTACGACGGCGGCGACATGACCGCACCGTTCGGTGGCTTCAAGCAGTCGGGCAACGGCCGCGACAAATCGCTGCACGCGTTCGACAAGTACACCGAGCTGAAATCGACCTGGATCAAGCTGTAAAGCCTTGAGGGAGCCCGGTTGTCCTGGGCTCTCTGACGAAGCGCGGATCCCTGTGGGAGCGGGCTTGCTCGCGAAAGCGGTGTATCACTCAGCACATCTGCTGAATGTGAAACCGTCTTCGCGAGCAAGCCCGCTCCCACATTGGTTTTGTGGTGAAAACAAGAATATCCACAGGAGCGTGGAACATGCGTTGGGCGACGTATTTCGCCGTGTTGGCGTCTGTCTTGAGTGTCGGTCTGGCCCTGGGGGTCAGCA
The DNA here is from genome assembly GCF_963971015.1 of Pseudomonas sp. RA_15y_Pfl2_54. NCBI lineage: Bacteria > Pseudomonadati > Pseudomonadota > Gammaproteobacteria > Pseudomonadales > Pseudomonadaceae > Pseudomonas > Pseudomonas sp. RA_15y_Pfl2_54. The sequence goes on along the minus strand of NZ_CAXAPN010000027.1, from coordinate 74,289 downwards.
TGCCGCTGGTGTCGTTGCGTCTGGAGGGGTGGGGTTATGGCGCCTTCGCCATCGGCGTGATGGCGGCGATGCCGGCGATTGGCGTGCTGTTGGGGGCGAAGATCTCCAGTCATCTGGCGGCGCGCTTCGGTACGGCCAATCTCATGCGCCTGTGTCTGTGGGCCGGGGCGCTGTCGATCGGTTTGCTGGCGTTGTTGCCCAGCTATCCGATCTGGCTGGTGTTGCGGCTGATGATCGGCGTGATCCTGACCATCGTTTTCATCCTCGGCGAGAGCTGGATCAACCAACTGGTGGTCGAGCAATGGCGCGGACGGCTGGTGGCGCTGTATGGCAGCAGCTATGCGCTGAGCCAATTGTCTGGCCCTTTGCTGCTGGGAGCGCTCGGCACCGATCACGATTACGGTTTCTGGGTCGGTGTGGCGTTACTGACGATTTCGCCCTTGCTGTTGCTGGGCCGCAGTGGTGCGCCGAGCAGTGAAGCAAGCAGCGTGACGTTCAGTGACCTGTGGCGCTTCGCCCGTGAGCTGCCGGCGATTGCCTGGGCGGTGTCGTTGTTTGCGGCGTTCGAGGCGATGATCCTGACACTGCTGCCTGTTTACTGTCTGCGCCAAGGCTTCACCGCAGAAATCGCCCTGGCGATGGTCAGTACTGTGGTGGTTGGCGATGCGTTACTGCAATTGCCGATTGGTGCGTTGGCCGACCGTTTATCCCGCAGGACGCTGTTTACCGGGTGCGCCGTGGTGTTGCTGCTGTCGAGCCTGGCAATTCCGTTGCTGATCGATACGCTGCTGATCTGGCCGTTGTGGGTGCTGTTCGGCGCCAGTGCTGGCGGACTGTTCACGCTGTCGCTGATCCTCATCGGTGAACGTTATCGCGACGATGCGCTGGTGCGTGCCAATGCGCACATCGCGCAACTGTGGGGCGTTGGCTGCCTGGTCGGGCCATTGGCGGCGGGGGCGGGCAGTCAGTGGATCAGCGGCCATGCGCTGCCGTTGTTGATGGCGGCAGGGGCGTTTGGCCTGGTGATTCTGGTGTCGCGCCAAGGCGCGTTTGGCGCGGTGGCCGAGCCTGCCTGAATGCGTGCGGGGGAATACCTCTGGCCGGGCTACAGCATTCGCTCAAGACCGACGGTGGTGCTGAACCACGCATTGAACCGTCGCCACCAACTCCCCGGTTCTTTGGTCAGGGTGTGCATCTGGCCGTTGTCCTCGGTCACCCAGACAATCTGCCCGTTCTCAAGCGTTGCCTCGTAACTCAGTGCCGGTGCCATGCCTTGCAGGGCCAGTTCGCGCACATGCCCGGCGAGTTCGGGGCTGTCCACCAACACCCCGACTTCGGTGTTCCAAAGCACTGAGCGCGGGTCGAAGTTGAATGAGCCGATGAACGACTTCTGTCGGTCGAAGATCATCGCTTTGCTGTGCAGGCTGGAGTCCGAGCCGCGAAACGATTTGCTGTAAAAAATATGCGGGCCGCTGCCGCCGCCATCACCGGGCTGGCGACGCAGCTCGAACAGTTTCACGCCATGCTCCAGCAGCGCTTTGCGATAGGGGGCATAGCCGCCGTGCACGGCCGGCACATCGGTGGCTTCCAGCGAATTGGTCAGCAGGGTCACTGAAACGCCCGCGTCGGCGCGTCCGGTCAGGTACACCAGCCCCGGCTGGCCGGGTACGAAGTACGCCGAAACCATGATCAGTTCTTTGCTGACGCCCTTCAGCTCCGGCGCCAGTTGCGTGGTCAGCAACAATTGCGGATCAGGCTCAGCTTTGGCCAGCACCTTGCTCGGCGCATCCCACAGCGCCTGGTTCCAGGCCCAGATCAGCTCTGTGCGCCAGATGTCCATGCGTGGTTCGGTCTTGAACTTCATCAACTGCTGATACAGCGCGTGATTCTGCTTGCGGGTGTCCTCCAGCGATTCTTCCAGGCGTGTGCGGGTGTTCTGCAGATCCTTGGCTGAGGGTTTGCTGGTTAGAAATGCTTCGATCGGTTTGCTCAGCGCGCTGTTCCAGTACTGATCGAAGCTGTGCCCGAGTTGCTCAGCCACGGGCCCCATGCTGAGCATGTCGATGTCGGTGAAATTCAGGTTTGGCTCGGCATCGAAATACTCGTCGCCCAGATTGCGCCCACCCACGATGGCCGCGCTGTTGTCCGCCAGCCACAGTTTGTTGTGCATTCGCCGGTGTTGCAGCGACAGATTGAACAGGCGCCCGGCCGCCCGGGTCACGCCCGTGCTGCGCCCCAGATTCAGCGGGTTGAACAAGCGAATCTGGATCTGCGGATGCGCCGCCAGCGTGGCGATGATCTGGTCCAGGCCGTCGCTGGTGGTGTCGTCAAGCAGGATTCGTACGCGCACGCCACGGTCGGCAGCCTTGAGCAGTTCCTCAACCAGCATCCGCGTGCTGATGCCGTCGTGGACGATGTAGTACTGCAAGTCGAGACTGGTTTGCGCGTGGCGGATCAGTTCGGCGCGTGCGGTGAACGCTTCGGTGCTGTTGGACAACAGGCGGAAACCGGACTGTCCCTGATGGGGCGCTGCCTGCGCCTGAATTGAACGACCGAACGCAGACTCCTTCGCCGGCAGGGCCTGGCTTGGCGTCCGGGGAGCATCGAGCGTGGTGCACCCGCTCAGCGGCAGGACGACCAGCAGTGCAAGCGTAAGGGCGTGTCTGGAACTCAAGTCAGATGTTTCCGAATGTGGGCGGGCCTGGAGTATGGCACGGCGGGCGTGACGGGTTATTCGGCGGAGCCGACGCGCCGACTAGAGCGGCTTGTAGCCTATGACTGTCGGCAGGAGGGAAGTTCTTCAACAGATTGAGGAATTTTCCGGCTCACATCAGCTACGTCTTGTAGCGAATTTTCCGGTGTCGATTGTTACTTCGCCTTACATCACTCCTATACAGCAATCGGAATAATGACGGCGCTGATTCTGATGCAGGATCTTTCCTGTTTTTACTCAGAAAAAGCGCAGATGAATGTCATCTTTCGATTCTTATGGAGTGAGAATTTTCATGCGTAATACCTTTCGTGCAATGGCTGTTGCAAGCGCGCTCTGTCCAGCGCTGGTCATGGCTGACTCAACAGATCTGACCATTACCGGGACGATCATCCCGACCTCCTGCACCCCCGCTTTTTCCGGCGGCAACTTGGTAGACCTGGGCAACATCTCTGCCGCATCGCTGAACCGCGATTATCAGACCGAACTGACCAACCGCAATATCACCTTGAGCGTCAGTTGCTCGGCGTCCGCGCCGATGGCCATCAAGGTGCATGACAACCAGGCCCATACTCAACGGCCGGGCATCGTTGTCGATGGCACCGATTGGAAAATGTACATCTTCGGAATCGGTGAGGTGGGCGGCAACAAGATCGGCGGCTATGGCTTGCGATTCGGCAAACCCTCCGTCGATGGCGAGTTGTCGAGTGTGATGTACAAGCAAGGTACCAGCGCCAATTGGAGCGAGCCGGATACTGCCACGCTCCTGGGTAAAAACTATGAGGGCAACCTGCGTTATTCCTGGGGGCGCAGTACGGCCGCAGGCCCTCTGCCCGGAATGGTGCATACCTTCCCCATAACGCTGGTGCCCGTCATAGGCCCGACGTCGAGTCTGCCGATTACCTCTGACATTTCACTCAACGGTTCGGCGACGTTCGAACTGCTCTACCTCTGAGGGCAAGGCACTGCCGCGAACCGTGGTCGGGCAGTGCCGCATGAGCCGCAGAACCCCTCGACGGGTTTGGGTGGCGTCCAGGCTTGTCATTTCCAATCAACACAATCGGCTGGCTCGTTGTCCGGCGCTGCTGGCGTCTGCGTGCTTGTCTGTGGAGCCTTACATGAACGCCTTTGTGCGCAACACCATCGCCAGCATGCTGCTGGTTTCTTTGTGGGGGCCCGATCCTGTTCGGGCGGCGGGGATGGTTCCCGAAACGCCCGTCGTCGTGCTCGATGAAGGCGTCGGTGAAGCAGGGATCAATGTGCTCAACAGCGAGTCACATCCGGCGCTGCTGCACACTTCCATCGAAGACGTGCCGCAAGACACTGAGTCACTGTTATTACTGACGCCGCCGGTGGCGCGCGTCGAACCCGGGACCACGCAGCGTGTGCGGTTCATCCTGCGCAGCGCCGAACCGCTGCAAACCGAGCGCCTCAAGCGTGTGGTGTTCGAGGGCATCGCGCCGCAAGACTCGTCCGGCAAAGCCCAGGTAAGCCTGAGCGTGCGGCAGAACATTCCCGTCATCCTGCGTCCGGCCAAATTACCGGTCGACCGCGAACCCTGGAAACATCTGGTCTGGACGCGCCAGGGCAGCGTGGTCCAGGTGCGTAACCCCAGTCCGTATGTCGTGCGTCTTGGCCACGCGGTGAATTTGCTGCCGGGAGAGCAGGAGATCGATCTGGGGCGCACGTACGTGTTGCCCGGTGAGCAACTGACGTTGAGCGGTGCCGTCGACCCGGGCCGTCGGCCGACACAAGTGCGATTGTTCCCGGTGACCACTTACGGATTTGCCATCGGGCACGTTGACGCGCCGTTGGTGCCGGACTGATGCACGGGAGGCGCTGGGCTGGCGTTTTGCTGGTCATCACTTGGGTTTGTCCGCCGATGCACAGTCATGCCGTTTCAAGTGACACCCGGGCAGTGCCGGCTGCGGTGCAGTTCAATCAGGATGTGCTCAGGTCTCGCGGGCTGGATCCGCATCTGGCCGAGTATTTCAGCCAGGTACCGCGTTTTCGCGAGGGTGCGCAAACCGTAACGCTGGCGGTCAATGGTGTGCCCAAGGGGCGGTTGCGGGTGACGTTCGATGCTGCAGGTGATCTGTGTTTCGCGCCGCCTTTGCTGGAGCGTGGCGGCATCAGGGCAGATCACGTCGAGTCGGAGCCCGGTTCGGGATGCGAACTGTTTGCCCGACGGTTTCCGCAAGCCGTGGTGCAAGCCGATCCTTCTCGGCAACACATCGATCTGCTGATGCCGACCGATACGCTGCTGCCCGATCATCCGGCGCAACGGCGTTTCTTCAACGGCGGTACGGCGGGGCTGTTCAACTACGATGCCTTGCTGCTCGGCAGTCGGTTCGCCGGGCAATCCAGCCAGTACCGCAGCCTCAACAGTGAACTGGGTTTGAACACGGCTGACTGGTCCTTTCGCAGCCGCCAGGCTTACAGCGAATTCGCCGGGCAGGGCAGCGTCGAACACCTGTATGCCTACGCTTCACACACCTCGGAACGCTATCAGGCCAACCTTCAATTGGGGCAATTGAACATGGTCTCGCCGCTGTTTTCCGGTGAGGCATTCAACGGTTTTCAGTTGCAGCCCGAAATGGCACTGATGGAACTGGACGAGGACAGCGCCGGTGCCAGAGTCGAGGGCATTGCCTACTCCGCCGCGAGAATCGAGGTCAACCAGAACGGTGCGCTGATCTATACCACCCTAGTGCCCAGCGGCCCCTTCACCCTGGTGGGTTTGCCGCTGCTCAGTCAGAGCGTGGATCTTGAGGTCACGGTGCACGAAGAGGACGGTCAGCAGCGGCGCTTTATTGTCCCGGCGACGCAACTGCTTAGTACGCTGCCGGGCAGGGTGGCGGGCTATGGACTGGCCGCGGGAAAGGTGCGGCGTTACGCCGGCGACGAGCGTGATGCACCGTCGTTTGCTGCCGCCAGCAAGGACTGGCGCCTGAGCCCGCGCTGGCAAGCCACGGCCGGTGCGATGTTCGGCAACGGCTATCAATCGTTGGGCTGGGCGATGCAGGGCGCGGTCGGTGAGCGCCTCGTACTGAGCGGTCGGCAGGTGATGTCGCGGGCCAAGGATCAAGCACTGTCCGGCACCCAGGTACAGTGGGCGGCGAATGGTTTGTTAGGCGAAAGGCTATCGGCCAGTCTGGCGCTGACTCAGCAGACCCGGGATTTCCGCACGCTGTCGGACACCGCGTGGAATCCGCGCGATGACCAGCCGTTCCAGCGCGTGCGCAATCAACTGAGTGCGAGCCTCAGTGCGGGCAGTCTGACTCTGGGTGGTTTCTCTGGGAGTTACTCGCGGTTCTCAATGTTCGACGGGACGGTGACCTCACGGGTCGCCGTTGCCTGGTCGCAGATGATTCGTCGGGCCAATGTTTCTTTCACCCTGGAGCGGGATATCGCCGGGGTAGCGGACGATGCCCGAGGTACGGCAGCATATCTGAGCGTGAGTGTGCCGCTGGGATCGCAGCGGACGTTGCGCGGTTACGTGCGCAATGACTCGGTCGGCGGCACGCGCAGCGGCCTGCGATTCAACGAACAAGTCAGCGATACCCTGGCCTACAGCCTCGGTGCGGAGCGGCCGGATAGTGGCCAATCGGGTTTCAACGGGCGGGTCAATCTGTTGCCCCGATACAGTCAGCTGGATGCGGGTTACTCGCGCAGCGGTAGCGGCGACGAGAGCTATGACGTCGGCCTGCGCGGCGGTGCGCTGGTGCATGACGCCGGCGTGACGCTGTCGCCTTATCCGCTGCGCGAGACCTTCGCATTGCTCAAGGCGGGCGACAGCGCCGGGGTGCGCCTGATCACCCCGCGAGGCCCGGTCTGGACCGACCGTTCCGGCCATGCGGTGGCAGCCAGCCTGCCGGCCTACAGCAAGGGCCGGGTGGAGATCGACACCGCCAGCCTGGGACACAACGTCGATGTGCATAACGCCTATCAGGAGGTCGAGGCTGGACGCGGCGCGGTGCCGCGTCTGGCGTTCGACATGGTCACGGCTCGGCGGGTGCTGTTAGAGGTGCGCACGGTGGATAACGTGTTGGTCGACAAGGGGCTCGGCGTGTTCGACGCACAGGAGCAATACATCACCAGCGTGCTGGGTGCCGGACAGATTTTCCTGTCCGACGTACAGCCTGACCTCGAACTGTATCTGCGGCTTGCGGGCGGTCAGCGCTGTCGACTGGAGTTCGCCATGAGCGAGGCGCGTGACCCTTATGCGCTGTACGAAACCGCGCAGGCCCTCTGCCGGACTGTCTGAAAAAGGAAAGCACCATGCACGGCATCAAAAATCGGGTGGCAGGCGTTGTATGGCTGTGCCTGTTGACGCACATGGGCTGGGCGCAGGCCCGGCCCGACTGCAGCGTCAGACTGGGCCCGGCCGTCGTCGATTTTGGCCGCACGACACGCGGGCAATTGCTGGCGCAGTCACCGCCGGGTGATCCATTGAGTTTCGGATTGCGTCGTGCTCAGGCCAACGTCCAATGCGAACAACCAGGCCCGTTGCGCCTGACGCTGGTCGCGCCAGCGGCTTATGCCGGGCAATACCGCTTTGGTGCGGGCACGCTCAGCGTGCGGGTGCTGACCGTGCGGGTGGACGGTAAAACGGTCGACTGGATCAGTGACGGGCAGGCTCCCGCGGCGGATGCGCGCACTCTGCAACCTGGCGTCAGCCTGATACCGGCGGTCGCGGGAATGGGTATTGAAGGCCGAAGCCTGGAAGTCGAACTGGAACTGGAAGCGCACGTCACCTCGGCAGCCACCCGGGTCAGCGACCTGACCCGATTTGAAACCCGGCTGAGTTTTCGTCAGTAAGGCCATGCTGTCAGGTTGAAAAATGGGGGGAAGTGAAACGTCAGGTGTGGTGAGGGGGCGTGCTCGCGCTTTTACGGAGAACCAGAGGGCCCAGTGGGCGCAAGGTCCCTCGCCACAGCCTGTGTGTCAGTTGCCGTCCTCGGCGAGCAGCCTGGTGGCCGCTGCGCCGACCTTGCGCACCGCCTCTTCGATCTGCGGTGTTGGTTTGGCAGCGTAGTTCATTCGCAGGCAATTGCGGTACTTGCCCGAGGCGGAAAAAATGCTCCCGACTGCAATCTGCACGTTCTGATCATGCAAGGCACGATTGAGTTTCAGCGTGTCAAAACCTTCCGGCAATTCGACCCAAAGAATGAAGCTGCCTTGCGGGCGACTGGCGCGAGTACCTGCCGGAAAGTAGCGCGTGACCCAGTCAATCATTACGTCGCGACTGCGCTGGTATTGTGCACGCATCCTGCGCAAATGCGGTTCGAAGTGGCCTGCTTTGAGAAATTCGGCAATGGCAATCTGTGGTTGCGTCGCGGTGGAGCCAGTGCTGATGTATTTCATGTGCAGCACCCGTTCCAGATAACGACCGGGCGCCACCCAGCCAATACGCAGCCCGGGTGCCAGTGTCTTGGAAAATGAACTGCACAACAGTACGCGGCCGTCTTCGTCGAAGGATTTGATGGTGCGCGGACGCGGGTAGGTATAGGCCAGTTCGCCATATACATCGTCCTCGATGATCGCCACGTCAAAGCGTTGCGCCAGCGTCAACAACGCACGTTTGCGCGACTCCGGCATGATGTAGCCCAGCGGGTTGTTGCAGTTTGGGGTGATCTGGATGGCTTTGATCGGCCATTGCTCCAGCGCCAGTTCCAGGGCTTGGAGGCTGATGCCGGTGAGCGGGTCGGTGGGGATTTCCAGGGCTTTCATGCCCAGGCCTTTGAGGGTCTGCATGGCGCCGTGAAAGCTCGGCGAATCCACCGCGACGATGTCTGCGGGTTCACAGATCGCGCGGATGCTGGTGGACAGCGCCTCGTGACAACCGGTCGTGATGACGAGGTCGCTGGCGTTCAACTGGCAACCCGAGTCGAGCATCAGCCGAGCGATCTGTTCACGCAGTTCGAGGGTGCCGTGGATGTTGTCGTAATACAGACCGGGCATGTCCTGGCGGCGACTGATCTGCGCCAGTCCGCGCAGTAGCGGTTTCATGGTCGGCGTTGTGACGTCGGGCATCCCGCGTCCGAGTTGCACCACATCCTTGCGCGGCACCGCGCGAATCAATTCCAGCACCTGATCCCACTGCGAGATCTCCACCGGGCGCTGCGCCGGACGCCCGACGGCGGGCAGCTCCGGCAACTCGCGACCGACCGGCACGAAATACCCGGACTTGGGTTTTGGTGTGGCCAGGCCACTGTCCTCGAGCACGCGATAAGCCTGCTGCACCGTGCTGAGACTCACGCCATGTTCTACGCTCAAGGCGCGTACCGACGGCAGGCGATCACCCGGACGGTAGAAGCCTTGTTCGATGCGCGTGCCGAGCAGTTCGGCGAGATTCACATATAGCGTCATGACACTGCCTCGATGCAGATGATTCGATAAACCAGTACAGATGCGGCGTAAATCGACAATTCAGTGGCAGAAACAGCAAATCTGTATGGATTTAATGCAGGTTGTTTGGATCTGTAATGCTTTTGCCGGCCCGCGCATCATGGAATCTCTGGCGACCCAAGTAAACAGGAGCGACAAAAATGAACGGCTTGAGCGATGTGCGGCTGACGTTACACAGTCAGGAACTGGTGGCTGGGCAGGAGGACAGTACGTGGAATGCGGCCATGCGCAACGCGCCGTCAGGCCTGAGTCGCTGGGGTCTGTTCTGGCATCGTCTGCACACGCGCAAGGTGTTGCTCGGCCTGACGCCGGAGCAACTCAAGGATGTGGGGCTGACCCGCGAGCAGGCGCAGGAGGAAGGGTTGAAGCCGTTCTGGCGAATCTGAAATCTGTATTGTTTTTGCGGACCTCTTCGCGAGCAAGCCCGCTCCCACAGGGAATTGCAGTCCTGGTGTGGGAGCGGGCTTGCTCGCGAAGGCTTATAAAAAGATCAGACCAGCTCTTTAAGCCGATGCCACAACATCCCCAGCGCCAGCAGCGGCGAACGCAGATGCTTGCCGCCCGGGAAAGTGATGTGCGGCACCTTGGCAAACAGATCGAAGCCATCGCTGTGCTGCCCGCTGATCGCCTCTGCCAGCAGTTTGCCCGCCAGGTGCGTGGCATTCACCCCGTGGCCGGAATAGGCCTGGGCGTAATACACATTCGGCTGGTCATTGAGCCGGCCAATCTGCGGCAGACGGTTGGCACCGATGCCGATCATCCCGCCCCACTGATAATCGATCTTCACCCCGGCCAGTTGCGGAAAGACGTCGAGCATCTTCGGCTGCATGTAGGCGGTGATGTCCTTCGGATCGCGCCCCGAGTAATGGCAGGCGCCGCCGAACAGTAGACGGCGATCGGCCGAGAGGCGGTAGTAATCCAGCGCTACCCGCTGATCACAGACCGCCATGTTCTGCGGCAGCAAGTTGTGCGCCTGCTCCTCAGTCAAAGGCTCGGTAGCGATGATGTAGCTGCCGGCGGGCAAAACTTTGCCGCTCAGTTGTGGGTTGAGGTTGTTGAGGTAGGCGTTGCAACCGAGCACCAGCGTTTTCGCGCGTACCGAACCCTGCGCTGTGTGCACCTTCACTTCAGAGCCGTAGTCGATGCGGGTCACCGCCGAATGCTCGAACAGTTGCACCCCCAGTTGCTGCGCCGCTGCCGCTTCACCCAACGCCAGATTCAATGGGTGAAGATGCCCGGAACCCATGTCGATCAGCCCGCCAACGTAGCGTTTGGAACCGACCACGGTGTGCATTTCATTGGCTTGCAGCAAACGGGTTTCGTAGCGATAGCCCAGACCGCGCAGTTCTTCGGCGTCTTGGGCAAAGCCTTCGAGGTCGGCGGGTTTGTTGGCGAGGTCGCAGTAGCCCCAGGTCAGGTCGCACTGGATCTGGAAACGCTCGACGCGCTGGCGGACGATTTCCACCGCTTCCAGGCCCATGAGCTTCATCTGCCGCACGCCGTCGGCGCCGATGACATTGGCAAATTGATCGAGACCGTGGCCGACCCCGCGAATCAACTGCCCGCCGTTACGACCACTGGCGCCCCAGCCAATCCTGTGCGCCTCCAGCAACACCACGCGCAGACCGCGTTCGGCCAGTTCCAGCGCCGTGTTCAGCCCGGAAAACCCGCCGCCCACCACGCACACGTCGGCAATCACTTCGCCTTGCAGTCTTGGGTGATCGGGCTGCGGCAGGCTGCTGGCGGCATAGTAGGAGGCAACGTGGGGTTGGCTCGCGAGGTTTCGGGCGCGGGCATTCATGGGCATCATCCAACGGCTAAGTGTCGAGAAAATTTGACGGAGCATAAGCCGCCCGCCCGAAGACGGGCAACACGGGTCGCCCGTTGCTGTCTGGATCACGGCTTTTGCGGCACAATTGCCGCCTATTCTCCGTAGGTCACTGTTTCGATGAGTTGCAACAGCCAGAAAATCCGCACCCTGCGTCAGCAGATCCCCACGTTCGAGTGCGTGCCGGGCTGCCATGACTGCTGCGGGCCAGTGACCACGTCACCCGAAGAGATGGCCCGGCTGCCGCGCAAGACCCGCGCCGAGCAGGATGCGGCGATGGAAGAACTGAACTGTGTGCACTTGGGGCCGAATGGCTGCACGGTGTATGGCGAGCGGCCGCTGATTTGTCGGTTGTTTGGGACGACGAAGACCTTGCCATGCCCGAATGGACGGGGGCCGGTCGAGTTGATTCATCCGCGCGCTGAAAAGCAAATCTTCGAGTACATGGCGGCGAATCGGCAGGTCCTGGTTTAACGGGTTCACTGTTGACCTGGTCGAGCAAGCCCGCCCGCACATTTGGAGTGCATTCCAGCGCGGGCTTGCTCGCGAAGAGGCCGGTACAGGCACCGTCAAATTCAGTCCGGAACCGGCAGGCTCAAACTCTCCTTCACCTCTTCCATCACGATATAGCTCTTCGACTCCCGCACATGCGGCAGCTTGAGCAGGATGTCGCCGAGCAACTTGCGATACGAGGCCATCTCGGAAATTCGCGCTTTCACCAGATAATCGAAATCCCCTGATACCAAATGACATTCCAGCACATGGGGCAATTTCAGCACCGCACGTCGGAACTCTTCGAAAGTATCGCCGGATTTGTAGTCGAGGCTGATCTCGACGAAGACCAAAAGACTACCCTTCAAGTGCTGAGGATTGAGCCGGGCGTTGTAGCTCATGATGATCCCTTCGCGCTCCAGACGTCGTACCCGTTCGGTGCACGGCGTGGTGGAGAGGCCGACTTTTTCCCCGAGTTCGGTAAAGGAAATCCGCCCATCCGCCTGCAGGATCCGCAAGATGTTGCGGTCGATCTTGTCCAGCTCACGTTTGGTCTGAGTGTTGGTACGCATAGGGGATGCGCCTCCGTGAAAAGGGTTTTTGCCGAGAATTGTCGCCAAATATAGGCGCTTATATAGTGAAAAGCACTGGCATTTATTTTTTACACTGCGCTCATCATTGCTCTAACAACACGTCGGCGGTCAGCCGCGATGAGGGATACAAAAATGCGCGTCATGGTCTTGGGTAGCGGCGTCATCGGTACCGCCAGTGCTTATTATCTGGCCCGTGCCGGGTTTGAAGTGGTGGTGGTCGACCGGCAGCCCGCCGCGGCCATGGAGACCAGTTTCGCCAACGCCGGCCAGGTGTCGCCGGGTTATGCCTCGCCGTGGGCCGCGCCGGGTGTGCCGCTCAAGGCCATCAAATGGCTGCTGCAACGCCACGCACCGCTGGCGATCAAGGCCACCGCCGACATCGACCAATACCTGTGGATGGCGCAAATGCTGCGCAACTGCACCGCCAGCCGATACGCGGTGAACAAAGAGCGCATGGTGCGTCTGTCCGAGTACAGCCGCGATTGCCTCGACGAATTACGCGCTGAAACCGGCATCGCTTACGAAGGCCGAAGCCTCGGCACCACCCAATTGTTCCGCACCCAGGCACAACTCGACGGCGCCGCCAAAGACATCGCCGTGCTGAAAGAGTCCGGTGTGCCGTTCGAAGTCCTGGATCGCGCCGGCATCGCCCGGGTCGAGCCAGCGCTGGCTGGCGTTACCGACATCCTCGCCGGCGCGCTGCGCCTGCCGAACGACCAGACCGGCGACTGCCAGATGTTCACCACCCGTCTCGCCGAAATGGCTGTGAAGCTGGGTGTTGAATTCCGTTTCGGCCAAGACATCCAGAAGCTCGACTACGCCGGTGATCGCATCAACGGCGTGTGGATCGACGGCAAGCTGGAAACCGCCGACCGCTACGTTCTGGCGCTCGGCAGCTACTCGCCGCAGTTGCTCAAGCCGTTGGGCATCAAGGCGCCTGTTTACCCGCTCAAGGGTTACTCGCTGACCGTGCCGATCACCAACCCGGCGATGGCCCCGACCTCGACCATTCTCGACGAGACCTACAAGGTCGCAATCACCCGTTTCGACAACCGCATCCGCGTCGGCGGCATGGCCGAGATTGCCGGTTTTGACCTGTCGCTGAACCCGCGTCGACGCGAAACCCTGGAGATGATCGTCAACGACCTTTATCCTCAGGGCGGCAATCTGGCCGAGGCGAGTTTCTGGACCGGCCTGCGTCCGACCACGCCGGACGGCACTCCGATTGTGGGCGCCACGCCGTTCAAGAACCTGTTCCTCAACACCGGTCACGGCACGCTCGGCTGGACCATGGCGTGCGGTTCCGGTCGTCTGTTGGCCGACCTGATGGCAAAGAAAAAGCCGCAGATCAGTGCCGAAGGCCTCGATATTTCCCGTTATGGCAACAAATCCCAGGAGTCGACCCAGCATGTCAATCCATCGCCAGCTCACCAATGAGCGCATGAGTCAGATCGTCAGCCACAACGGCACCGTGTTTTTGGCCGGGCAGGTCGGCGACGATTTCGATGCCGGGATTGAACAACAGACCCGCGATGTCCTCGCCAACATCGAGCGCTTGCTGGATCTGGCCGGGACCGACAAACGGCATCTGCTGTCGGCGACGATCTACCTGAACGACATCGAAGCACACTTTGCCGCAATGAACTCCGTGTGGGATCAGTGGTTGCCCAAAGGCGCCGCCCCGGCCCGTGCCACTGTCGAGGCGAAGATGGCCAAGCCGAGCATCCTGGTCGAGATATCCATCGTCGCTGCGTTGCCGTAATCGTTTCAAAGATCCCTCTCCCGGTGTTGTTGGCGGTTCACGCCGTCAGCCAGCGCCGGTTTTTATTCCCATGACCGCCTAGAAGTCTGCCGCCATGCGTCCTGCCCGTGCCCTGATCGACCTTCAAGCCCTGCGTCACAACTACCGAATTGCCCGCGAAGTCACCGGCGCCAAGGCGCTCGCGGTGATCAAGGCAGATGCTTACGGCCACGGCGCGGTTCGTTGCGCCCAGGCGCTGGAAGCTGAGGCTGACGGTTTTGCCGTCGCGTGCATCGAAGAGGCTTTGGAACTGCGCGCCGCCGGCATTCGTGCCCCGGTGTTGTTGCTTGAAGGGATTTTCGAGGCCGATGAGCTGGCGCTGATCGTTGAGCATGATTTCTGGTGCGTGGTGCATTCGCTGTGGCAGCTCGAAGCGATCGAGCAGGCCGCGTTGAGCAAACCGATCACCGTGTGGCTGAAGCTCGACTCGGGCATGCACCGTGTCGGTCTGCATCCCAAGGATTACCCGGCGGCCTACCAGCGACTGCTGGCCAGCGGCAAAGTCGCGAAGATCGTGCTGATGAGCCACTTCGCCCGTGCCGATGAACTGCACGCGCAGACCAGTGCTGATCAGATGGCGGTCTTCGAGGCCGCGCGCCAGGGCCTTGCCGCCGAAGTCAGCCTGCGCAATTCGCCCGCTGTACTCGGTTGGCCGCAGATCCACAGCGACTGGGTACGCCCGGGCATCATGCTTTACGGCGCCACGCCGTTCGAAGAAGCCAACGCTGTGGCCGAGCGCCTGCAACCGGTGATGACTCTCGAATCAAAAGTTATCTGCGTACGCGAATTGCCGGTCGGCGAACCCATTGGCTACGGCGCCAAATTCGTCACGGATAAACCGATGCGCATCGGCGTGGTCGCCATGGGTTACGCCGATGGCTACCCGCGTCAGGCACCGACCGGCACACCTGTGCTGGTGGCCGGCAAACACAGTCGCCTACTCGGTCGGGTATCGATGGACATGCTGTGCATCGACCTGACGGATGTGCCGGAAGCCGGGCTGGGTTCAACTGTCGAGTTGTGGGGCAAAAACATCCTCGCCAGCGACGTCGCGAAGTGGGCCGACACCATTCCTTACCAGATCTTCTGCAACCTGCGTCGGGTGCCAAGGCTCTATTCCGAGGGTTGAGGCAGCTGCGGGGCCCAAGTGTTGTAAATACTGAACGCTGTCGCCATGATAACGCTCAATATTCTTACAACATCAGGAGGCTCCAGCCTTGGACGTCGGTGAACGACTGCAATCGATCCGCAAGCTCAAAGGGCTTTCCCAGCGTGAACTCGCCAAGCGCGCGGGCGTCACCAACAGCACCATTTCGATGATCGAAAAGAACAGCGTCAGCCCTTCGATCAGTTCGCTGAGGAAGGTTCTGGGCGGCATTCCCATGTCGATGGTCGAATTCTTCTCCGAAGAAATCCTGCAGGAACAACCGACTCAGATCGTCTACAAGGCCAACGAGCTGATCGACATTTCCGACGGCGCCGTGACCATGAAACTGGTCGGCCGTGCACACCCGAGCCGGGCCATCGCATTCCTCAACGAAATCTACCCACCGGGCGCCGACACCGGCGAAGAAATGCTCACCCACGAGGGTGAGGAAACCGGGATTCTGGTGGAAGGTCGTCTGGAACTGGTGGTGGGCCTCGAAACTTTTATTCTCGAAGCTGGCGACAGCTACTATTTTGAAAGTACCAAGCCCCATCGTTTCCGCAATCCGTTCGACTTGCCCGCGCGACTAATCAGCGCAGCCACGCCGGCGAATTTTTAAATAAAGAGGCGCCAGGCCACTATGGCGAAGGCACCCGAACCGTTTTAGCGATGTGCAACAAGACCCCTTTAACTTTGGGGTTGTTTCAGTGTGGCGGGCTACCCGCTATACTTGCGCCCGCCTGCGAACCGTGGCCGCAGGCGTGAATAGCCACCATTGAGGGTGAACGCGTGAACCTAATTATGAAAATGCTGGCTGCACCAGCAACCGTACTGGCCCTCTGGGCTGTCAGCGCTCAAGCTGCGACGAATGACGACATTGCCAAGCGCCTGGAGCCCGTAGGCCAGGTGTGTGTACAAGGTCAGGAATGCAAAGGGATGGAAGTGGCAGCGACCGCCGGCGGTGGCGGCGGGGCGAAAACCCCGGACGAAGTGATTGCCAAACATTGCAACGCTTGCCATGGCACAGGTCTGCTGGGCGCACCGAAAATCGGTGACACCGCCGCCTGGAAAGAACGCGCCGATCACCAGGGCGGCCTCGACGGCATCCTGGCCAAAGCCATCACGGGCATTAACTCGATGCCGCCGAAAGGCACCTGCGCCGACTGCACGGATGACGAGCTCAAGGGCGCTATCCAGAAGATGTCCGGCCTGAAGTAAGGCGCTCTTTTGATGAAAAAAACCGTCTTCGGACGGTTTTTTTGTGCCCGCGATTCTGACCCTGGGCTGTTCATTGCAGCAAAGTAGCGGCAAGCTCGGTCTACCTCTATTCACGCAAAGGGCGGGAGGCTTCAGATGGTGCAGTTGTGTTCAATCGAACAGGCAGTGGACGACGTGCTCACGCGGTTGCCGGCGCATATTCAAATGGGTTTGCCGCTGGGGCTGGGCAAACCCAATCATTTCGTCAACGCGCTATACCGGCGAATCAAAGGGCTGCCCGAGCGGCAACTGACGATCTACACCGCCCTGTGCCTGGGGCGGCCGAGCCTTGGCGATGGCTTGCAGAAACGCTTCATCGAGCCCTTCGTAGACCGCGTCTTCGGCGATTACCCGGAATTCGATTTCCTCGCTGACCTGCACCGCGACAGCCTGCCCGCCAACATCCGCATCGAACAGTTTTTCATGCAGCCCGGCAGCCTGCTCAATAGTCCCCCGGCCCAGCAGGACTACGTCAGCAGTAATTACAGCCACGCCGCCCGCGACATCAACGCCGCCGGCCTGAACCTGGTCGCGCAGTTGCTCGCCAGCAGCAGTGAGCATCCCGACCGCTTGAGCCTGAGTTGCAACCCGGACATCACCCTCGACCTGTTGCCGATGATCGCCAAGCGTCGCGCGGCGGGGGAGACGATTTTGCTGGTCGGCCAAGTGCATACCGATTTGCCGTACATGCCCGGCGATGCCGAGGTCGATATCGACACCTTCGACTTTTTGATTGACGAGAAGGACAGCACCACGTTGTTTTCCACGCCGAACATGCCGGTTGGCTTTCAGGATCATTTCATCGGCCTGCATGCCAGTACGCTGGTGCGTGACGGCGGTACGTTGCAGGTAGGCATTGGTTCTATGGGCGATGCACTGACGGCTGCGTTGCTGGCACGCCAGGCGGATAACGCCGGATATCGGGCATTGCTGGCCGACGTGAATGTCAGCCAGTGGGCGCAATTGATCGAACGTGAGGGCGGCACCGCACCGTTCGCCAAAGGCCTTTACGGTTGCAGCGAAATGTTCGTCAACGGCTTGCTGGTGCTAGCGGATGCGGGGATTATCCGGCGCAAGGTCTACCCCGATGTCCACACGCAAGAGCAGGCCAACGCCGGCACCCTCGATGAGGCCGCGCAGCCTGACGGCATCTCGGTGCACGGCGGCTTCTTCCTTGGCCCGCGCAGTTTTTACCAGCGTCTGCGCGAGTTGCCGCAGAGCAAGCGCCTCGAATTCAACATGACCCGCATCAGCTACATCAACGAGTTGTATGGGCAGGAAGAACTCAAGCGTTTGCAGCGTCTTGATGCACGGTTTATCAACACCGTCTTCACCATGACCCTGCTTGGCGCCGGCGTGTCGGATCAGCTCGAAGACGGACGGGTGCTCAGCGGGGTCGGCGGGCAATACAATTTTGTCGCCCAGGCCCACGCGTTGCACGATGCACGCTCGATTCTGATCCTGCGCAGCTGGCGCGAATCGGGGGGCGACGTCAGCTCCAACATCGTCTGGGAATACGGCCACTGCACGATTCCACGGCATCTGCGCGATATCGTCGTCACCGAGTACGGCATTGCCGATCTGCGCGGCAAGACCGACGCAGCGGTGATCGAGGCGTTGCTCAATATCAGCGATTCGCGCTTCCAGGCGGGGCTGATCGAACAGGCGCAGACAGTCGGCAAACTGCCGAAGGATTTCCGCATTGATCCACGATTTGCCGATAACACGCCGCAACGCTTGCAGGCGATTGCCGCGCGACACCCGAACCTGTTTCCGGAGTATCCGTTGGGCTGTGATTTCACGATGATCGAGCGGGATCTGTTGCGGGCGCTGAACTGGTTGAAGAGCAAGTTCAAGCTGACTGAGATTCTGGAACTGGGCAAGGCCGCGCTGGATGCGCCAGACGCTTCAACATTCCCTGAACACCTGGAGCGGATGCAGCTCAAGAATCCGGAAGGGTTAAAGGAAGACCTGTTCCAGCGCCTGCTGCTCACGGGCCTCAAAGCCACTGCGAACTAACGGCCTGCTGCAAAACCAACTGTGGGAGCGGGCTTGCTCGCGAAAGCGGTAAATCAGTCAACCAGGATCTCGACTGACACTACTCATTCGCGAGCAAGCCCGCTCCCACAGGGGGGCGGTGTGGCTTTATTCGATGAAGGTTACAACGCCGTCCTTCAGCGATTTAACGCGAGCCAGCGACTCAACGCGATAGCCCTGCGAATCCAGCTCGGCACGGCCGCCCTGGAACGACTTCTCGATGACGATGCCCAGGCCGGCGACGGTGGCGCCTGCCTGCTTGATGATCGAGATCAGCGCTTGCGACGCCTTACCGTTGGCCAAAAAGTCGTCGATGATCAGCACGCGGTCGCTGCTGGTCAGGTGACGCGGGGAGATGGCCACGGTGCTTTCGGTCTTTTTGGTGAACGAGTAAACGGTCGCCGACAGCAGGTTTTCGGTCAGGGTCAGGGACTGTTGCTTGCGGGCGAAGATCACCGGCACGCCGAGGTTCAGACCGGTCATGATCGCCGGGGCAATGCCCGAGGCTTCGATGGTGACGATTTTGGTGATGCCCGAATCCTTGAACAGCGTGGCGAACTCGTCGCCAATCAGCTTCATCAGGGCCGGGTCGATCTGGTGGTTCAGGAAGGCGTCCACCTTCAGGACCTGGTCGGAAAGCACGATGCCTTGTTCGCGGATTTTCTGGTGCAATGCTTCCATGAAGCTGTCCTCATTTGGCGTTTTGTGCGCCGAAGGTCTAGTAAAAAAAGTGGTCAATTCTAGCGCTTTAGCATCGCGCGTATATCGGCCAATGCGTTGTTGCCCCGCACGGCTTTGACTTCGGTCGGTGTGTCGTCGTTGCCTTCCCACGCCAGATCGTCCGGTGGCAGCTCATCGAGGAAGCGGCTGGGCGCACAATCGATGATTTCGCCGTACTGCTTGCGCTTGGCGGCGAAGGTGAAGGCCAGGGTCTGACGAGCACGAGTGATACCCACGTAGGCCAGACGGCGTTCTTCTTCGATGGTGTCGGCTTCGATGCTGGAGCGGTGCGGGAGGATTTCCTCTTCCATGCCCATGATGAACACGTAAGGGAATTCCAGACCCTTGGACGCATGCAGCGTCATCATCTGCACGCCTTCGGCGCCATCCTCCTCTTCCTGCTGACGTTCGAGCATGTCGCGCAGGACCAGTTTGCCGATGGCGTCCTCGACGGTCATTTCGCCTTCTTCGTCCTTCTCGAGGGTGTTTTTCAACGCCTCGATCAGGAACCAGACGTTGCCCATCCGGTAGTCGGCCGCCTTGTCGCTGGAGCTGTTGGTGCGCAGCCAGTTCTCGTAGTCGATGTCCATGACCATGCTGCGCAGGGCTGAGATCGGGTCTTCGCCGGCGCACTGCTCGCGCACCTTGTCCATGAAACGCTTGAAACGCGACAGGCGATCGGTGAAGCGGCTGTCGAGATGTTCGCCCAGACCGATTTCGTCGGTGGCCGCGTACATCGAGATCTTGCGTTCGGTGGCGTAGTTGCCGAGTTTTTCCAGGGTGGTCGAGCCGATTTCGCGGCGCGGCACGTTGATCACCCTCAGGAAGGCGTTGTCGTCATCCGGGTTCACGATCAGCCGGAAGTAGGCCATCAGGTCTTTCACTTCCTGGCGGCCGAAGAAGCTGTTGCCGCCGCTCAAGCGGTAAGGCACCTGATGGTGCTGCAACTTCAGTTCGATCAGTTTGGCCTGATAGTTACCGCGATAGAGGATCGCGAAATCGCTGTAGGGCCGGTCGGTGCGCAAGTGCAGGCTGAGGATTTCCATGGCCACGCGCTCGGCCTCGGCGTCCTCGTTGCGGCAGCGGATTACGCGGATCTCGTCGCCGTGGCCCATCTCACTCCACAGTTGTTTTTCGAATTCGTGCGGGTTGTTCGAGATCAGCACGTTGGCGCAACGCAGAATGCGGCTGGTGGAGCGGTAGTTCTGCTCCAGCATCACCACTTTCAGGGACGGATAGTCGTCCTTGAGCAGCATCAGGTTTTCCGGGCGCGCACCGCGCCAGGCGTAGATCGACTGGTCGTCGTCGCCCACCACGGTGAACTGGTTACGCTTGCCGATGAGCATTTTCACCAGCAGGTACTGGCTGGCGTTGGTGTCCTGGTATTCGTCGACCAGCAGGTAACGCACCTTGTTCTGCCACTTTTCGAGAATGTCGGCGTGCTCTTCGAAGAGCTTCACCGGCAGCAGAATCAGGTCGTCGAAGTCCACCGCGTTGAACGCCTTGAGCGTGCGCTGATAGTGGGTGTAGACGATGGCGGCGGTCTGCTCCTTGGGATTACGTGCGTTCTCCAGCGCCTGGGGCGGCAGGATCAGGTCGTTTTTCCAGGCGCCGATCATGTTCTTGATCTCGTCGACGCCGTCGTCGCCTGCGTATTCCTTCTGCATGATGTCGGTCATCAGGGCTTTGACGTCGGTCTCGTCGAAAATCGAGAAACCGGGTTTGTAGCCCAGCCGCGCATGTTCCTTGCGGATGATATTCAGGCCCAGGTTGTGGAAGGTGCAGACCGTCAGGCCGCGACCTTCACCGGCACGCAGCAGGGTGCCGACCCGTTCCTTCATCTCGCGCGCGGCCTTGTTGGTAAAGGTCATGGCGACGATGTACTGGGCGCGGATGCCGCAGTTCTGGATCAGGTGCGCAATTTTGCGCGTGATCACGCTGGTCTTGCCGGAGCCAGCACCGGCGAGCACCAATAGAGGGCCGCCGACGTAGTTCACGGCTTCTTGCTGCCGGGGATTGAGTCGGGACATACGAAAATTCGGGAGTCGTTGACGAAATGGGCCGGCATTTTAACAGGCTCAGCGATTTGTGCTGCTCTGTCCGACTTGTGACGCACCACGCGATTCGAATTTGCCGGTTTTGTTACTTTCACGCAGGATGCGCGGAGATTTTGCGGCTAATGTTCTCATTCGTGACAAAAAATAACGTTCTGATAACCGTTGTCATTTGGTCATTGAACGGCGCAACGGCATAATGCCCCGCCCACATCATTGCAGAGTCTAGGGAGCTAGCTTGTCTACGCCTGTCGAACCCTTGCGTTTGCTGCTACTGGCCGAAGAGCCAGCGTGGACAGCGTTATTGCGTGAGTGTCTGGCTCCGATGGGGAGCGCGGCGGTGCTGATCAGCGCGCCGAGCTGGGAGTCGGTCCGCCGTTTGTTCGAAGACAACCGCCACGCGGTGCTGTTGACCGTTCCCGCGTTGCAACCGCTCCCCGGTCGTTGCTGCCTGCCGACGGTATTGTTGCTGGACCAAGAGCCAGCCACCGCGCCCGTTGGCGTCAGCGACTGGCTGGTGTTCGATGCCCTTGACGCCGGCATGCTGCGTCGTTGCCTGCGCCATGTGCGCGAACGCGGCCTGCTGGAAAACACCCTGCAACGCCTCGCCGAACAGGATCCGCTGACCGGTATCGCCAATCGTCAGGGTTTTCAGACCTTGCTCGCGGCGCGCCTCGCGGAAAACGACGGCCGTGGTCTGGCGCTCGGGCATCTCGATCTCGACAACTTCCGCCACGCCAACGACGCCCTCGGCCATCAGGCCGGCGACCGCTTGATCCTGCAAGTGGTGTCGCGGCTGAAGAATCAGCTGGAGGCCGGCGATCAGTTGGCGCGGTTGGGCAGCGACGAATTTGCCTTATTGATCGACACCCGCCGGGCCCCGCAACGCGCCGAGTGGATGGCCGAACGGATCACCGAAGCCTTGGCCGAACCGTATTGGGTCGATGGCGAAAGCCTGCTGATCGGCTCCAGCCTTGGTATTGCACATGCCCGCGCCCAGGGCGGCGCCGATCCGCTAATGTGGCACGCGCACATCGCCATGCAGCAAGCCAAGAGTACCCAGGGCTGCACCTTTCATATCTTCAACGAGCGCATCAACCGCAACGCGCGAAGCATGGCTGACCTGGAAAGCGAGTTGCGCCGGGCTTTGCGCCGCGATGAACTGGAGCTGCATTACCAGCCACGTTTGAATCTTGCAGACGGGCAGATCGTCGGCCTCGAAGCTCTGGTGCGCTGGCGTCATGGCGAGCGTGGTCTGTTGCCGCCCAGCGAATTCGTGCCGCTGGCTGAGCAGAGCGGTCTGATCGTGCCGCTCGGTTACTGGGTGATTTCCCGGGCGCTGCGGGACATGCAGGCGCTGCGCGAGCGCGGACTGCCAGCGCTGCACATGGCGATCAATCTGTCGTTCCGGCAGTTTCAGGACAGTCAGTTGCTGCCGACCCTCAGCCGTTTGATCGCCGAACGTGGTGTCGAGGCGCAGTGGCTGGAATTCGAACTCACCGAAACGGCCGTCATGCGCCGCAGCGATCTGGTCAAACAGACCATGGACGCCCTCGGTCGCCTCGGCGTGCGCTTCTCGCTGGATGATTTCGGCACCGGTTTTTCGTCGTTTGTGCACCTCAACAGCCTGCCGATCACCTTGCTGAAGATCGATAAAAGTTTTGTCGGCGGCATGGAGCAGCGCGAAGAGAACCGCAAACTGGTGCACGCAATGATCAACCTCGCGCACAACCTGCATCTGGAAGTGGTGGCCGAAGGGGTGGAAACTCCGGAACAGCTGGAGTTGCTGCGCGGCTTTGCTTGCGATCAGGTGCAGGGTTATCTGATCAGCCGGCCGCTGCCGTTGGCGGAGTTGGTTGAGTACCTGACGTTCGGTTCCAGCCAACAGCCAGTAATGGAAATCGTGAGCTGAACACAAAACCCAATGTGGGAGCGAGCAAGCCCGCTCCCACAGGGTAATTTTATTCAGCCTGAGCGATATTGAAGCCTTGCGATCGAGGCTCGCGCCGAATCATCCGCTTCATCTTCCACTCAAACGCCAGTGTCAGGCTCACTGCCGCACACGCCAAGCCCAGCGCCAGGCCCCACCAGACGCCCGTCGGTCCCCAATTCAGGTGAAACGCCATCCACCACGCAGCCGGCGCACCGATCAACCAATAGCAACCGAGCCCGACCAGAAATGTAGTCTTCGCGTCCTTCAAGCCGCGAATGCAGCCCATGGCAATCGTCTGGGTGCCGTCGAACAGCTCGAACCACGCCGCCACTGCCAGCAGGCTCACCGCCAGTCTGATCACCTCGGCGAACGCCGGATCATTGTGATCCAGGAACAGGCCCACCAACTGATTTGGCAGCAGCCAGAAGACCATCGCAAACCCGAGCATGGCCACCGCGCCGAACACGATCCCGACCCGCCCGGACATCCGCGCATCGTTCAGTTGCCCGGCGCCGTAATGCTGGCCGATGCGCATGGTGATCGCGTATGACAATCCCGCCGGCACCATGAACGCCACCGAAACGATCTGCAGGGCGATCTGATGCGCGCCCAATTGCGTACTGCCCATGGTGCCCATGCACAGCGCTGCGAAGGCGAACAACCCGACTTCCACCGCATAGGTGCCGCCAATCGGCAGGCCGAGGCGCCACAGCTCTTTGAGGTATTGGCGGTTAGGCCGCGACAGGCCGGCGCGCAACGGATAAGCGTCATAGGCCGGGTGCCGACGAATGTGCCAGGCCAGTGCCAGCGCCATGCAGTTGGCAACAATCGCCGTGACCAGACCGATGCCCATCAGCCCGAGTTTCGGCAGGCCGAACATGCCAGTGATCAGTGCGTAATTGAGCAGGAAGTTGGCCACAGTGCCGGCCAGACTGATGACCATGACCGGGGTCGCCCGGCCAATCGCGCTGGTGAAGCCGCGCAGGGCCATGAAACTCAAATAGCCGGGCAGGGCGAATGGCAGCGCAATCAGGAACTGGCCCGCAGCGTTGACGTTGGTTTCGGTCTGGCCGAACAGCAGCAGCACCGGTTTGAGGTTCCAGAGCAGCAGCCCGGCGCCCAGTGCCATCAGCCACGCCAGCCATAACCCGGCCTGGGTCAGGCGTGCGGCACCGATGATGTCGCCCGCGCCCTTGCGGATCGCCACCAGCGTACCGACCGCAGCGATAACGCCGATGCAGAAAATCGACACGAACGAGTAAGTCGCCGCGCCGAGACCGCCGCCAGCCAGAGCCTCGGGACTCAAGCGCGCCATCATCAAGGTGTCGGTCAGCACCATCAGCATGTGTGCCAACTGTGAAGCAATCAGCGGCCCTGCCAGCCGCAGGATGGCCCAGAGTTCGGTACGCACAGGATGCTGCATGGTCATCACCACTCGATTGACAGAGGGAACTGGAGACCGTCGATTCTCGGCGCATGCACGCGATTGCACAAAGGGATAAAAAGGATGGGTGGCATGATTAAAACTCATCCTGAGCGGATTCTGCTAAGTTGCTCTCGTCCCGCTATAGGAGCTTTCTGAATGTCTCGTCGTCTTCCTCCTTTGTATGCCCTGCGCGCATTTGAAGCGGCGGCGCGGCATAGCTCGTTTACGCGCGCCGCTGAAGAGCTGTCGATCACCCAAAGTGCAGTGAGTCGGCACATTCGCACGCTTGAGGATCATTTTGCCTGCCGCTTGTTTCACCGCAGCGGGCGCCACCTGCAACTCACCGAGTCGGCGCGCATGTTGTTGCCGGGCATCCGTGAAGGTTTTACCGCCCTTGAGCGGGCCTGCAACACCTTGCGCGCCGAGGACGACATCCTGCGCATGAAAGCCCCGTCAACACTGACCATGCGCTGGCTGCTGGCACGGCTCAGTCGCTTCCGCCATTTGCAACCGGGCAACGAGGTGCAACTGACCAGTGCCTGGATGGATGTGGATTCGGTGGATTTCAACGATGAGCCCTTTGACTGTGCCGTGCTGCTGAGCGACGGCCATTTCCCGCCGGACTGGGAAGCCAGCCTGCTGTTTCCCGAAGAGCTGATCCCGGTGGGCGCCCCCAATCTTCTCAACGACCAGCCGTGGGACGTCGCGCGACTGGCGTCCACCGAGTTATTGCACCCGACCCCGGATCGACGCGATTGGCGCAGTTGGCTGGAGTGCATGGGGCTGTCCGATCAGGTGTCGCTCAAGGGCGGGCAGGTGTTCGATACGCTGGAGCTTGGCATGATCGCGGCGGCTCGGGGTTATGGCGTGTCGATGGGGGATCTGCTGATGGTCGCCGAAGATGTCGCGCAAGGTCGCTTGAGTTTGCCGTGGCCGACCGCGGTTGCCAGTGGACTCAACTATTACCTGGTCTGGCCCAAAACCCGTCCGGGAGGTGAACGTTTGCGCCGTCTGAGTGATTTTCTGCAAGGTGAAGTCCGCGCCATGGAATTGCCGACCGTCGTTCGCTTGAGCTGAAACGTTCGAGCCCTCACAATGCCGGCCTTGTGCCATAACCTTGCTAATTGCTCAAGTATTGGGTTTTTCCGCCGAATACGTGCTTGTGGAACCGTCGTGCCGGTGTCCGCGATTCACCCCATTCTTAGAATTTTCCGAGCAAGTGCTGCGATCAAGGAGGATCCGGTGGCTCGGCCAGGAGCTATCCATGTCTCAACCTCGCGCCCGGATCGCCTCACAACTGGGCCTCGCGCTCGCTGTGATATTGGCGATTGTCATCAGCGGCAGTACGGTTTTCGCCCTGCGTTCGCTGGATACCGCCAACCTCGCCACTCGTGAAGAGCATCTGGCCAGTGAGGCCCGCCTGCTGGCTGACCAACTGAGCACTTTCCACGGCACCTTGCGTGAAAGCACGCAGCGCCTGAGCGGGTTGTTCGAAATGCGATTCAGCACAGGTTTGAGCATTCACCCGAGTGAGCCGGTGACCGTTGCCGGCACCCAGACGCCGGGCCTGCACCTGGGCGGCGAAGTGATGAACAACAACTTCAAGGAAGTTGACGAGTTCCAGCAGATGACCGCCGGCGTCGCCACGCTGTTTGTGCGCAGCGGCGAAGATTTCGTGCGGGTCAGCACCTCGTTGACCAAACAGGACGGCACGCGCGCCATCGGTACTTTGCTTGATCACACTCACCCGGCCTATGCGAAGTTGATGGCAGGGCAGGGCTACGTGGGTCGTGCCGTGCTGTTCGATCGCTCCTATATGACCCAATACACCCCGGTGCGCGACGGCAGCGGCAAGGTGATTGCGGTGCTGTTCGTCGGTTTCGACTACACCGACGCGCAAAACGCCCAATTTGAAAACCTCAAGCGCTTCCGCATCGGCCAGACGGGCTCGCTGGCATTGCTGGATGAGCATAACAAATGGCTGGTTCCGCCAGCCGGCGTGCAGGCGCAGGATCAAGCGATTGCAGTGATCAGCGGTTTGGCCAAGACGCCGGGCAAGGGCCAGTTCTGGAGCGACAAGGCTGAAGACTTCTACAGCGTATCGGTGCCGTTCGACGGCGGGCCGTGGTCGGTGGTGGCAAGCATGCCGAAAGCCGAGATTCGCGCGGTGACCTGGAGCGTCGGCACCCAACTGGCAATCGGCAGCCTGCTGGCGATGTTGTTGGCGGTCGGTTCCGTGGTCTGGTTGCTGCGCAGCAAACTCGCGCCATTGAGCGACCTGGTACGTCAGGCTGAAGCCCTGGGCGCCGGTGATCTGAGCGTGCGTTTGAATGTGTCCAGCAATGATGAAATCGGTCAGCTGTCTCGCGCGTTCAACCAGATGAGCCAGGCGCTGTCGACCATGGTCGAGCACATCCGCCGTGCCTCGGAAGAGGTCAACAGCCGTGCGCAGGCACTTTCCGGCCTGTCCGGTGGCGCATACGACGGCATGGAACAGCAGTCCGGCGAAATCACCAGCATGGCCGGCGCGGTTGAAGAGTTCAGCGCAACCTCGCTGGACATCGCCGACAACATGGGTGCCACTCAGCGTCTGGCTCAGGAAAATGCCCAGCAAACGCAGATTGGTCGCAGCTCGATGGAAGAGGCTTCGTCGTCGCTTGAGCAAATCGCGGGCGCCCTGAACAGCACCGCCACGGTGATCAACACCCTCGGCCAGCGCTCCCAGGAAATCGGTGGCATTGTCGGCGTGATTACCTCGATTGCCGAACAGACCAACCTGCTGGCGCTCAACGCGGCGATTGAAGCTGCCCGCGCCGGTGAACAAGGTCGCGGCTTTGCCGTGGTGGCTGATGAAGTGCGTAGCCTGGCCTCGCGCACGCGTCAGGCCACCGATGAAATTTCCAGCATGATCCACAGCATTCAGCAGGAAACCGGTAATGCGATCAGCACGATGGAACAAGGCAATGTGCTGATGCAGGAAGGTTTGTCGCGCAACGCCAATGTCGCTTCGGCACTGGCGCGGATCGATGAGCAGAGTCGTTCGGCCGGGCAACAGTTTGCCGCGATTACCACCGCAACCCAGGAGCAGAGCAGCACGGCGACCTTGCTGAGCAGCAACTTGCAGAGCATCGCGTTGGCCAACAGTGAACAGCGTGAGGTTGTTTCCAACCTTGCGGTGACGGCTAAAGAGCTTGAGAAATTGGCGGCGGACTTGCGTTCCGAGGTTGATCGTTTTCGTTGATGCGCCTCTGAAACAGCCATCGCGGGCAAGCCCGCTCCCACAGGTATATCGGTTGTGCGCAAAAATTGTGCTCGCCGTTGAACCGTGCGGGAGCGGACTTGCCCGCAATTGCTTGCGCGGATCAATCGCAGCTCTACTTCCGTCATTACACTTGCTGAATCGTTTCCGCAGCGCTATAAAAATGGCACAACTCCAATAAAGGCTGCTGCCATGACCCTGCTCAAACTCGTTGCCGCACTCGGCGCGCTGTCCGCTGCTTCCCACGCCATGGCTTGGGATTACGTGCTCCTCGATACCAATAAGCCCGCGCAAAACTGGAGCATCACCAGTGAACAGCTCGGTGTGAAAACCGACAAACCCTTCTCCGTCAGCTTGCGTACCCTCCATGGCGGGCGGCAGGAAGGTGTCAGCATCGTTGATATCGACAATGGCACGATGAAACTCTCGGTGGTGCCGACCCGTGGCATGAATGTCCTGCACGCCTCCGTTGGCAACGTGCGCATGGGGTGGGACTCGCCGGTCAAGGAGGTGGTCAACCCGGCATTCATCGAACTCAATGGCCGCGGCGGATTGGGCTGGCTGGAAGGTTTCAATGAACTGGTGACCCGCTGCGGCTACGAATGGGTCGGCCATCCCGGCATGGACAAGGGTGAGTTGCTGACCCTGCACGGACGCGCTGCCAACATTCCGGCCAGTACCGTTACGCTGCACATCGACGAAAAACCGCCTTACGCCATCAGCCTGCGTGGCGAGTTGAAAGAGCAGGCGTTCAAGAAAGTCGATTTCTCTGTAGCCACCGAACTGGTCACCGAGCCCGGCAGCGTGCGTTTCGCACTCAACGATACGCTGACCAACAACGGCGATTATCCGAAGGAATACCAGGCGCTGTATCACAGCAACTTCAGCACGCCGTTCCTCGAACAGGGCGCACGTTTTGCTGCGCCGGTAAAACAGGTGTCGCCGTTCAACGACAAGGCCAAGGATGAATTGGCGAGTTGGCAGACGTATCGCGCACCAACCAAGGACTACGACGAAACCGTCTACAATGTCGTGCCCTATGCCGACGCCAAAGGCGAGACCCTGGCCGTTTTGCACAACAAGGCCGGCAGCCTTGGTGTCTCCGTCGGCTTCAATACCCAGCAATTGCCGGTGTTTTCCCTGTGGAAAAACACTGACACCCAAGGGCAGGGCTATGTCACGGGGCTGGAGCCAGGCACCAGTTTCTCCTACAACCGCCGCTATCAGCGCCCGCTGAGTCTGGTGCCGACCATTGCGCCGAAGGAACACAAACAGTTCCAGATCAGCTACAGCCTGCTGGCGGACAAAGGGGCTGTGGATAACGCCTTGAAACGCGTGACCGAGATTCAGGCCGGGCGTGCAACCGAAGTACGGCAGACACCGCTGGTTGATCTGACCGAGCATTAAGGCGTCGCCGGCCGGTATTGCAGCGCTTCGGCGAGGTGTTCACGCCTGATTGCGTCGACTTGCTCAAGGTCAGCCAGGGTTCTGGCGACCTTGAGTAACCGATGGGCCGAGCGCAGCGATAGCGTCAGCCGTTCACAAGCTGATTCCAGCCAGGATTCGTCGGCTGTGGATAACGTGCAGTGCCTCTTCAGGCCCGGAAGATCAAGAAATGCATTGGCGCAGCCTTGACGCTTTTGCTGTCGTTCACGCGCCTCGGCCACCAACGCCGCTGCGCTGGCACTGTCCTCTCCCGGCTTCACCTGCGGGTTCAGCGCCGTCGCTTCCCGCGCCACCGTCAGGTGCAAATCGATCCGATCCAGCAACGGCCCCGACAGTTTATTGCGATAACGCTGCACCATGTCCGGTGTGCACGAACACTTGCCGCTCGGCTCGCCAAGATATCCACAGGGGCACGGATTCATCGCCGCCACCAACTGAAACCGCGCCGGGAAACGCACGCGATCCTTGGCCCGCGCAATCACGATATGCCCGGACTCCAATGGCTCGCGCAGTACCTCCAGTACCTTTCGGTCGAACTCGGGCAACTCATCGAGGAACAGCATGCCATGGTGGGCGAGGGTGATTTCGCCGGGCTGCGGTTTGGAGCTGCCACCGACCAGTGCCGGGCCGGACGCTGAGTGATGGGGTTGGCGAAACGGTCGCTGTGGCCAATGGGTCAACGGGATGCCGCTGGCCACCGACTGAATCGCTGCCACTTCCAGCGCTTCGCATTCAGACAGCGGCGGCAGCAGCCCCGGCAAGCGACTCGCCAGCAAGGTCTTGCCCGTCCCCGGTGGCCCGCTGAACAACAGGTTGTGCGCGCCCGCCGCTGCAATCAGCAGGGCGCGTTTGGCCGACAATTGTCCCTGCACTTCATTGAGATCGGGGTAGGGTTTGGCGGCATGGATCAAACCGTCAGAAACGTAAGGCTCGACCGGCGTATGCCCATTGAAATGGGCGACTGCCTCCAGCAAATGATCCACCGCAAACACCTTCAACCCTGAAGCGAGACACGCCTCCTCGGCATTTGCCCGTGGCACCACCAGCGCCCGCCCGGCCTTGCGCGCCGCCAGCGCTGCCGGCAACACTCCTCGCACTGGCCGCACGGCGCCGGACAATGCCAGCTCACCGAGACACTCCACATCGTCCAGCGTGAGACACGGCACCTGCACACTCGCTGACAGAATCCCCAAGGCAATCGCCAGATCAAACCGCCCGCCATCCTTGGGCAGATCCGCCGGCGCCAGATTCAAAGTGATCCGCCGCGCCGGAAACTGCAGTCCGGAATTGATGATCGCGCTGCGCACGCGATCCTTGCTCTCCTTCACCGCCGCCTCGGGCAGGCCGACCATGGTCAGCGACGGCAGACCGTTGGCCAGATGGACTTCGACGGTAACGGCGGGAGCATCCACGCCAATTTGGGCGCGACTGTGGACGATGGAGAGGGACATGGTCGTTCCTTGAGCTGAATCGGGAGCCGCTTCCTGCGGGCTTTTTTAAGGGTAGTAGGGGGCGGGAGAGTTGGAGGGGGGGGGGCGTGGGTAAACTTTCACGGGATGTTGCGAACGTATGGCTCTGGTCGCAACCGGGAAATGACTATTGGATGTCGTCTTGTGGCCGCCAGCCTTGAACCTGCGGTGGTTACACTGGCCTGTGTCGAAATCGTGAAGAGTTGAAACGTGACAACGGCCGTGAAACAGATAGAGCAAATCCAAGTGCTAATCGAGGCGGATCCAGTGCGTATGCGGATATTGCGTCTGGTGCAGAGCCTTGGATTACCTGATTGCTGGATAGGGGCGGGATTTCTGCGTAGCGCCGTATGGGATCGATTACACCAGCGCGTTTATTCGCCATTGCCATCGGACATTGATGTCATCTGGTTCGATCAAGAGCGGGCCACTGCTGAATCAGACACTGAACTGGAGGCTTGCTTACGGAATATTGACGCCTCATACAACTGGTCAGTGAAGAACCAGGCGCGTATGCATCTGCGAAATGCTGATGCGCCTTATGCGAGCGCAATTGATGCCATCAGGTTCTGGCCGGAAACAGCGACGGCAATTGCCATAAGGCTCGGTACGCAGGGCGTTCTGGAGGTCGCAGCACCGCTTGGTCTGGATGACCTCTTCGATCTTGTTGTTCGGCCTACTGCGAGGTTCCAAACCGAGAAGCATGCAGTTTACCTGGATCGTTTACGTACCAAGGATTGGCTGGGTGTATGGCCAAACCTGAAGGTTATCGACTACTGACAATTGTTTGCAGGCCTCAACCATCAGGGCGGGTGAAGCTGTAAGGCGTTAGGTAAGTGTCATCTTGATTCATCGAACAGCTCCTCTTGCTTTAGGGCTGCCCTCGATCGTCGCCAAACGATCGGGTGGCAGTTGTACGCGGGTTGGCGAGCCGGAGCAAAAGGAACCCGGCAGACCCGAAGATCTCCCACGCACAACCGCCATAACTCGATGAGGCGTTACATCTAGCCGCCATCAGATGGTGGTCGTGCGCCTTAAGCTTTCCAGGTCGCCAAACTCAGTGCTGAATATTCAGCATAGGGTGAGCTTAGGAACCGGGGCTTTTCGGCGCAATCGGACGGCGGTCACTCAGGTTGTAGGACGTTGCCGAGATCATTGAAGGGCTGAAGATCAAAAGATCGCAGCCTTCGGCAGCTCCTACAGGGGGAGCAGGGTTACTCGGCTGGCGGATTCAGCTTCGCTTCCATCTCGGCCACCTTCGCTTCGAGGCTCTCAAGGCGAGCGCGAGTGCGCGCCAGCACAACCATCTGGCTATCGAACTCTTCACGGCTGACCAGATCGAGTTTGCTGAAGGCACTTTGCAACAGCATCTTGAACTGGCTTTCGATTTCGGCTTTCGGCAGCGGGGTGTCGCCGCTGAACAGGCGAGAAGCGGTGCCGCTCAGGGCGTCGAGGAAGTCTTTGGGCGCGAGCATGGGAAGTGTCCTGGAAACAATGGCCGGCAGTGTATCACGCAGTGTCTATAGTCAATCTCGCAGGCCGGGATGCACGCTTTTCGCGCAAGAGCATGGGCGGCAGCGCACCGTTGTTGTGCGTAACCGGATGGCCTTTTGCACGAAGGTGCTTGCGACAGCGGCCAAGCGATTGAAATCAGTGGGTTTTGGCGAGATGGCAAGGTTTCTGCTTAGTGACCTGTGACCCATGCACTGATGCAGTCGCTGTGACGAATGCAGTGCGGCAGGCGGAACGGGGAGTTTCGTCTGATGCGGTTAGCTGGCGTCAGTCGGGCAGTCAAGGCCGACGATGCGTTACAAAGCCAGGCACTGCGCTTAGACTTGAGTCGGGTTTGTTTTCCTGGGGCAAGTCCACCAATTCGGGAGAAAGTTTCATGAAGCTAGTCACTGCCATCATCAAGCCGTTCAAGTTGGACGACGTGCGCGAGTCGCTGTCCGAAATCGGCGTGCAGGGCATTACCGTTACTGAAGTCAAAGGCTTCGGCCGGCAGAAGGGTCACACCGAGCTGTATCGCGGCGCGGAATATGTGGTCGATTTTCTGCCCAAGGTGAAAATCGACGTGGCCATCGACGACAAGGATCTGGATCGCGTTATCGAGGCGATAACCAAGGCGGCCAACACCGGCAAGATCGGTGACGGCAAGATCTTCGTGGTCAATCTGGAACAGGCGATTCGTATCCGTACCGGCGAAACCGATACCGACGCGATTTAAGCCGCCACAAACCCCAACGCCCCAGGAGAAAACAATATGACTCTGCGTAAATTCGCAGGGCTAGGAGCCCTGTTGTCCATCGTAATGCCAAGCCTTGCAATGGCGGCAGACGAAGTGGCGGCCCCAGTCCTCAATTCCGGCGACACGGCCTGGATGCTCACCTCGACAGCCCTCGTGCTGTTCATGACCATCCCGGGCCTGGCGCTGTTCTACGGCGGCATGGTTCGCTCCAAAAACATTCTTTCCGTGATGATGCAGTGCTTCGCCATTACCGGTCTGATCAGCATCCTGTGGGTCATTTATGGCTACAGCATTGCGTTCGACACCACCGGCATGGAGCAGGGCGTCGTCAACTTCAACTCGTTCTTCGGCGGCATGGGCAAAGCGTTCCTCGCTGGCGTTACACCTGACAGCCTGACCGGCCCGGCCGCGCTGTTCCCTGAGGCGGTGTTCATCACCTTCCAGATGACCTTCGCAATCATCACCCCGGCGCTGATCGTCGGTGCGTTCGCCGAGCGGATGAAGTTCTCCGCGATGCTGATCTTCATGGGCGTGTGGTTCACCCTCGTTTATGCGCCGATCGCACATATGGTCTGGTCCGGTAACGGCGGCCTGCTGTGGGACTGGGGCGTACTCGACTTCGCTGGCGGCACCGTTGTGCATATCAACGCCGGTATCGCAGGTCTCGTGGCGTGCCTGGTGCTGGGCAAGCGCAAAGGCTTCCCGACCACTCCAATGGCTCCGCACAACCTCGGTTACACCCTGATGGGCGCGGCGATGCTGTGGTTCGGCTGGTTCGGCTTCAACGCCGGTTCCGCTGCGGCGGCCAACGGCACCGCCGGTATGGCGATGCTGGTCACTCAGATCGCTACCGCTGCGGCGGCGCTGGGCTGGATGTTCGCCGAGTGGATCACCCACGGCAAACCTAGCGCATTGGGCATTGCCTCGGGTGTGGTGGCCGGTCTGGTTGCGATCACTCCGGCTGCCGGCACCGTGGGCCCGATGGGCGCACTGGTCATTGGTCTGGCGGCGGGTGTGGTGTGCTTCTTCTGCGCCACCACCCTGAAACGCAAACTCGGTTATGACGACTCCCTGGATGCGTTCGGCGTACACGGTATCGGCGGTATTCTCGGCGCGATCCTCACCGGTGTGTTCGCTGCACCGTCGCTGGGTGGCTTCGGCACTGTCACCGACATCGCCGCTCAAGTATGGATTCAGTGCAAAGGCGTCGGCTTCACGGTGATCTACACCGCGATCGTCACTTACATCATCCTCAAGGTACTGGACGCCGTGATGGGGCTGCGTGTGACTGACGAAGAAGAGTCGGTGGGCCTGGATCTGGCACAACACAACGAACGCGGCTACAACCTGTAAGTACGCGCACTCAAGAATTTGCCCGGTTCGCCGGGCATTTTTTTGTCTGGGATTTGTCATTGAAGGACAAGCTGAAAGGATTTTTCGTACGGCTTTTGTCGTGTTTATGAAGGGTGTTTTTCTGCGGGCAATGGCTTACACCATTGCAGGAATATTAGGGCCTTTGTTTTTTCCCAGAGCGCGCTAGAATGCGCCCCGAACGTGCGGAGAACTGTATGTGGCAGCAGACTCTGATAACCCTGCGGGCGCGACCCCGGGGCTTTCATCTGGTGACGGACGAGTTGATCAATGGCCTGCCTGAACTCAAGGCGTGCCGGGTCGGTCTTTTGCATCTGTGGCTGCAACATACCTCGGCGTCGTTGACCATCAACGAGAACGCCGATCCGGCGGTCCGTCGCGACTTCGAACGATTTTTCAATCGTCTGATCCCACAAGGAACAGACGGCTATGAGCATAACGACGAAGGCCTGGACGACCTCCCGGCGCACTTCAAGGCCAGCGTGCTGGGTTGCCAGATCAGTCTGCCGGTTTCGGCAGGTCGACTGGCACTGGGCACCTGGCAAGGCGTTTATCTGGGCGAGCACCGTGATCATGGCGGTGCCCGTAAAGTCCTTGCCACCTTGCACGGTGAAGGGGCATAGCCGCTGATCAGCAGCGGCGAATGATTTTTTAACGGCGACTTTCGACAGTTGCCAAAGCTGGTCTATAACTAATCTGCTTTTCGCAAGTCATGAGGTAGAACATGAGCGACGATGATCTGGAAAACGACGACCTCGAAGTAGGCGACGAAGACGAGGCCGAGGAAGGCCTGGAAGCAGCAGCGGAAGACGTTGCTGACGACGATGGCGGTGACGATACGCCGGCCCCGGCTGCCAAAGGCAAAGCCAAGGCAGCGGTGTCGGTTGACGAGTTGCCGAGCATTGAAGCCAAGAACAAGGAGCGCGACGCCCTGGCCAAGGCCATGGAAGAGTTCCTGTCGCGAGGCGGAAAAGTGCAGGAAGTGGAGGCCAATGTGGTCGCCGATCCGCCCAAGAAGCCGGACAACAAGTACGGCAGCCGCCCTATCTGAGGCGTGCCGCTTGCTTGCTGAAAAAGCCCGCCGTCGCTGCGGGCTTTTTCATGTCTGAAATAAAGTTTTTTGGGTGCGCCGCTATCCCTCGCGGGAGCGGGCTTGCTCGCGAATGCGGTGTGTCAATTTGAGGAAGCATTCCAGCGTGCGAGCACCGCCGGCAAATCAGTCAGGCTGCGAATTTCGGCATCCGGCAAATGCTCCGCTTCCCAGACTTTGCCCGCCGGGTTGAACCATACCGCGCGTAATCCCGCTTGCTGCGCCCCGGCGATGTCGTCGCCTGGATGATCGCCAATGTGTACGGCCACCTCAGCGCTCACGCCACCACGCTGCAAGGCTTCGTGAAACAGCCGCGCATCTGGTTTGGCAATGCCGATGTCCTCGGCGCACAGCGCGAACTTGAAGTAATCCGCCAGCCCTAAACGACGCACATCGGCATTGCCGTTGGTGACCACGCCGAGGGCGTAATGGTTGGCGAGAATCTCCAGCACCGGCTCGACCTCGGGAAACACTTCGATCTGATGCCGTGCATGCAGAAACACTTCAAAACTCTTGTCCGCCAGAACCGAGGCTTCGCCGTGGGTGTATCCCGCTTCTTCCAGGGCATGGAACAGCACTCGCCGACGCAGCGCGCTGATGCGGTGTTTGAGGCCCGGTTCATTGGCCAGCACCCGCTCGCGGATCGACCACAAGTGTTCCACCGGCAGCGCGCCCAGATTCGGTGCGTGTTCGCTCAACCATTCGCGTAAAACCGCTTCGGCGCTGGCGATCACCGGAGCGGTATCCCACAGGGTGTCGTCGAGGTCGAAGGTGATCAACTGAATGCTCATGAATCATCGCCTTTCATGCGTTTGGCCCGTGGATGGGCGCTGTCGTAGACCGCCGCCAGGTGCTGGAAGTCCAGATGGGTGTAGATCTGCGTGGTCTTGATGTCCGAGTGGCCGAGCAGTTCCTGCACCGCGCGCAGATCCTGCGAGGATTCCAGCAAGTGGCTGGCGAAGGAGTGCCGCAGCATGTGCGGATGCAGGTTCTGCCCCAGTTCGCGTTCGCCGGCGAGTTTGACCCGCACCTGAATCGCTCGCGGGCCAAGGCGCCGGCCTTGCTGGCTGACGAACACGGCGTCGTCAGCGGGGTTGGTCATCGCCCGCAACGGCAGCCAGTGCTCCAGTGCTTCGCGGGCCTTTTTACCCACCGGCAGCAAACGGGTTTTGCTGCCCTTGCCTCGCACTTGGACCATGCCGTCGGCGAGGTCGAGCTGATCGAGATTGAGCCCGGTCAGCTCGGAAAGGCGCAGGCCGGAGGAATAGAACAACTCCAGAATTGCCTGATCACGCCGTGCCAGAAAATCATCCTCAACGGCGCCTTCAAGCAGTTGCAGTGCGCGGTCGGTGTCGAGGGTTTTCGGCAGGCGGCGTTCGCCTTTCGGGGGCGCCAGACCGGTGGCCGGGTCGTGGTCGCAAAGGCCTTCGCGATTGAGATAGTGATAGAGCCCGCGCACTGCCGACAACAAGCGGGCGAGACTGCGCGAAGACTGGCCCTGTGAATGCAGGCGAGCGACCAGGCTGCGCAGGCGCTGGATGTCCAGCGCGCTCCAACTGGCGATGTTCTGCTTGATGCACCAGTCGAGCACTTTATCGAGGTCGCGGCGGTAGGCCGACAGCGTGTGCGGCGACACCTGTCGCTCACTGCGCAGGTGTTCGCAGTAAGCGTCCAGTTGCCGTTCCATGCTCAGCGTACCGAGCGCAGGGAGCTGTTGACCCGTGGCAGCACGCGGCCCATGACTTCGGCGATGTAGCTTAAGAACAGCGTGCCGACCGAACTCTTGTAATGCTGCGGGTCGCGGCTGGCGATGGCCAGAATCCCGTGGATACCTTGATGGCTGACGGCGACCACGGCGGTGGAGCCGATCTGCTTGCGCTGTTCTTCGCCAAACAGGAAGTCCAGCTCATGTTCACGCAGGGTGCCGCTGACACTTTTGCCTTCGGTGAGCAAGCCGCCGATGGCGGTTTGCGCGTCGGCGTGGCTGACCCAGCGGCCGACCGGGGCCGGGTTGTCGCCAAGCAGGATGAGGCTGACAAAAGGCACCTGAAAGTCCTGGCGCAGGCTATCTTCGACGCAGATGACCACGTCTTCGAGGCTGCTGGCGTCCATCAGGGCGAGGATCAGGCGGCGGGTCTTGTCAAACAGCCGGTCGTTGTCGCGGGCGACGTCCATCAACTGCGAAAGGCGATGACGCATCTCGATGTTGCGGTCGCGCAGAATGGTCATCTGGCGTTCGACCAGCGACACGGTGTCACCGCGTTGGTGGGGAATGCGCATCGCCGGCAGCAGTTCCTGGTGTTCGACGAAGAAGTCCGGATGAGCCTCAAGGTATGCGGCAACCGCAGCCGCCTCCAGGCTCTCGGACGCTGATTCGTCGGACTGTCGGGCGGGTACCTGAGGCTTATCGGTCATGGCTTCTGCTCACTCAAAGACGCACTTGTCCTTCGTATACACGTACTGCCGGACCGGTCATCAGCACCGGTTGGCCAGGGCCTGCCCATTCAATGGACAGACGCCCGCCGGGCAAGTCGATCAACAGCGGCGAATCCATCCACCCCTGACTGATTGCAGCAACCGCCGCGGCACAAGCGCCGGTGCCGCAGGCCTGGGTTTCCCCGGCGCCACGTTCCCAGACGCGCAACTGCGCGCGGTGGCGGTCGATGACCTGGAGGAAACCGACATTGACCCGCGCCGGGAAGCGCGGGTGGTGTTCGATTTTCGGCCCCAGTTCATGCACCGGTGCATTGTTGATGTCCTGCACACGCAGCACGGCGTGTGGGTTACCCATCGACACGGCGGCCAGTTCGACCGTGGTGCCGTCGACTTCGAGCTGATAGCTGATAGCCTGCGCCGGTGCTTCGAACGGAATGTCCGCCGGCACCAGGCGTGGAGCGCCCATGTTCACACCGATCTGGCCGTCGTTACGCACGTCCAGTTCGATGATGCCGCCCTTGGTCTCGACGCGGATCTGGCGTTTGGCGGTCAGGCGCTTGTCGAGCACGAAGCGGGCGAAGCAGCGCGCACCGTTGCCGCACTGCTCAACTTCGGAGCCATCGGAATTGAAGATCCGGTAGCGGAAATCCACGTCCGGATTGCTCGGTGCTTCGACGATCAGCAACTGGTCGAAACCGATGCCGGTGTGCCTGTCGCCCCACTGCTTGGCGTGTTTGGGCTGAATGTGCGCGTGCTGGCTGACCAGGTCGAGAACCATGAAGTCATTGCCCAGGCCGTGCATTTTGGTAAAACGCAGCAGCATGGGTTACTCCGGCAGCAGGCTTTCGCCGGCAAACAGCTCGGCCACGGTTTCGCGGCGGCGCACTTCAAATACTTTGTCACCGTCTACCAACACTTCGGCGGCACGGCCACGGGTGTTGTAGTTGGAGCTCATCACGAAGCCGTAGGCACCGGCCGAATGCACGGTCAGCAAGTCGCCTTCTTCCAGCGCGAGCTCACGGTCCTTGGCGAGGAAGTCGCCGGTTTCGCAAATCGGGCCGACGATGTCGTACTTGCGCGCGGCCGTGTCGCGTGGTTTGACGGCGGTGACGTCCATCCAGGCCTGATACAGCGCCGGGCGGATCAGGTCGTTCATGGCCGCGTCGACGATGGCGAAGTCTTTGTGTTCGGTATGCTTGAGGTATTCGACCTGCGTCAGCAGCACGCCAGCGTTGGCGACGATGAAACGGCCCGGCTCGAACACCAGCGCCAGATCGCGACCGTCCAGGCGCTCGCGCACGGCTTTGATGTAGTCAGCGGCCAATGGCGGCTCTTCATCGCGATAACGCACACCCAAACCACCACCGAGATCGATGTGGCGCAGGTGAATGCCGCAATCGCCGAGACGGTCGACCAGAGCCAGCAAGCGATCGAGCGCGTCGATGAAGGGCGGCAGCGTCGTCAGTTGCGAGCCGATGTGGCAATCGACACCGATCACTTCCAGGTTCGGCAGATGCGCGGCGCGCACGTACACGTCTTCGGCGTCGGCAATGGCGATGCCGAACTTGTTCTCTTTGAGACCGGTGGAAATGTACGGGTGGGTGCCGGCGTCGACGTCCGGGTTCACACGCAATGAAACCGGGGCGCGAACGCCCAGCTCGGCGGCGACGACTTGCAGGCGTTCGAGTTCGTCAGTGGATTCGACGTTGAAGCAGTGCACGCCGACTTCCAGGGCACGACGCATGTCGTCACGGGTTTTGCCAACGCCGGAGAACACGATCTTGTCGGGGCTGCCGCCAGCGGCGAGTACGCGCTCCAGTTCCCCACGCGAAACGATGTCGAAACCGGCGCCGAGGCGGGCCAGGACATTCAGAACGCCGAGGTTGGAGTTGGCTTTGACGGCAAAGCAAACCAGGTGCGGCATGCCGGCCAGCGCATCGGCGAAGGCCAGATACTGGGCTTCGATGTGTGCGCGCGAATAAACGTAGGTGGGCGTACCGAAACGGTCGGCGATGGCGGACAGCGCCACACCTTCCGCGAACAGCTCCCCGCCACGGTAGTTAAAAGCGTCCATGGCGATCCCTTATTGGTAAACGTCGTGCTTGTGTGCTTTGGACGGCTGCTTTTGCGAAGACTGGGCTTGCTCGGCCGGGTCCTGATCGTCATCCGGCAGGTACAGCGGGCCTTTTTGACCACAGGCCGAAACGAGGCAGGCAACCGCGACGAGCGCAGCAAGGGAAGAGATCAGGCGCTTCATGGCGAAATCCTTGAAAATGCGTTAATTGCGCCGGAGTATACCGGCCACCCGGCAGCTTGCCTATGCGACGGGGTTCCCGTCCGGCGGGGGCACGGATACGCATCATGCCCTGTGGGAGTGGGCTCGCTCGCAAAAGCGGTGTGTCAGGCCGAGAACAGGTTGAACTTGCCGGCCTCTTCGCGAGCAAGCCCGCTCCCGCCGGTAGTGCGTTTGGTCCTTGGTCGTTATCCTTTGCAATCGGCCGGCGGCGTCCGTATCTTTCGGCGCTTGAGCCTGATCAGACATTTTTTGAGGTTGCCGCAATGAGTTTGTCCGAAGCCCGTTTCCACGATCTGGTCGATGAAACCCAGGAAAAACTGGAAGACATCTTTGATGAAAGTGACCTGGATATCGATCTGGAAAGTTCGGCCGGCGTGCTGAGCGTCAAGTTCGAAAACGGCTCGCAGCTGATCTTCAGTCGTCAGGAGCCATTGCGTCAGCTATGGCTGGCGGCCGTGTCCGGTGGTTTCCACTTCGACTACGACGAAGAGAGCGAGCGCTGGATGTGCGACAAGAGCGAAGAGCAGTTGGGCGAAATGCTCGAGCGCATCGTCAAGCAGCAGGCCGGTGCCGAATTCGACTTCGAAGGTCTGTGATTCCGTGACTGACACCGCTCCCGTTCGTCCGCCCAAGCCGCTCTACAGCAACATCAGTCCGGCGGTGCCTTCGCCGTGTAGCGGGGTGTGCCGGCTGGACGAACAAAAGGTCTGCCTCGGCTGTTTCCGGCATGTCGAAGATATTCGCGAGTGGCGTTCGGCAGACGATGAGCGGCGGCGGGTGATTTGCGCGCAGGCACAGCAACGTCGCGCCACAAGGGCGTGACTTGTATATTTTTTGAGCTGTGATAGTGTCCGAACACGCCTCAACCCATCGAGGCCTGATGAAAACCCCGTCTTTTTTTGGCGGGGTTTTGCTTTTTTTGTGTGCAGAAGAAAGGAGTCTGCTCGGATCATGACCGCACCTTCCATCACCCTTACTCGTCTGGACGTGCAGCGTCTGGAGCGCCTGATCGACAGCCTGGACGACACGCTGCCGGGCGTTATCGCGCTGCAAACCGAACTGGATCGCGCCGATACCCTGGTCAGCCACGAAGAAGTGCCTGCCGATGTCGTCACGATGAACTCCCGCGTGCATTGCCGCGAAGAAAGCAGCGGCAAGGATTATCACCTGACGTTGGTCTATCCCAAGGATGCCAACGCCGATGAAGGCAAGATCTCGATTCTGGCGCCGGTTGGCAGTGCGCTGCTGGGCCTGAAGGTCGGTCAGCACATCGACTGGCCGGCACCCGGTGGCAAGACCCTGAAACTGACCTTGCTGGAAGTCGAATCGCAGCCGGCCAACGGCGGCGATTTCCGCGAATAAGCCTGCCTCAGACCTGTTCGAGCGCCTCGTTCAGGGCGCGCTCCAGATCCGCCTTGTAGCGTAGATACAGATTGCTTGAACTTTGCCCATCACCGAGCAGGCCCGACAGGTCCAGGTCGGTGATGTAGCAGCGATAGCGCTCGGTCTCGCGGCGCTGTTCGACGATTTCCCGGGCGACCACGCTGAACAGTTGGTCGCCATGTTCCAGCTCGCTGAATTCCCGTTGATTGCAATACAGCGTGACCTGCACTTGCCCCGGTGCGGCTTTGCCGACAATTGCCTGCACGTCGTAGAACGGTTTGTTGACCGGTGTCTGCGGTGCTGGCCGCGCTTCGACCCGCCGCGCCCGTCCCGGGCCAGACGGCAATAACTGGTAATACAACGTCTCGAAGCTGGCAGCGGAGCCGGCATCCATCGGCAGCACCGCTTCACGCCGGAACTGGATCGATTGCAGGAATCGTTGCAGCGGCACCAGCAGACTCTGTTCGTCGTGATACGGCAAATGTTGTTGCCACAATGCGTTGAACTCATCCAGCACGTACAACTCGGCCTGTTGCTCGGTGATCCGGTAGAACACCTGAATGGACTCGGGCTGACCCATCGGCAGGATCAGCGCCAGGTCATGTTCATCGAGCGCCATCGGGTCCAGATGCAACGGACTGTAGCTCGGCTGTTCTTCGCCGAGGTAGTCGAGCAAGGCGGGCAGGGTGGCAAGGGCGACATGGTTGACCTGGCCGGGCACCAACTCCAGAACGTGATAGTGCTGCTGCACCTGAATCAGGTAGCGGTGATTCAACTCGCTGAGCAACAGATGCTGTGCCGTGTCGACGATTTCTTCAACACGGCGGGCGATGAACTGCGCGCGGTTGTGGCAGAAACAACGCACCTTCAGCGACGGTTGCATCGGCCCGCGAGGCAGGTTGTTGAGATAGTCGCGCAGGCAATCAAGCAAAGCATGAGGGCCGTCGAAGCGGTTGACCAGCACTTCGTTCCAGCTATTGAGCGTGACCTGATCGAGGGTCAGCACGAGGTTTTCGCGTACCCCGGCGTAGCTCAGCGAGTCGGTGCGTTCGGTGGTCATCACGATATTCAGGTCACGGTGATGCTTGAGCGGGTCGACGCCGACATTGACCAGAATCAGCACTTCGCCGGGCACGGCGGCGCGCAGCAAGGGCTCTTCCGCCACCGTGGGCAAGGGCAGGGCGATGCTCTGTTGCAGGCTGCCGAGCAGGTTGAACAGCTCGAACTCGCTCAGGTCACTCGTGCCCGGGTGCAGGGCCAGTCGGGTACTGCTGTCAATCACGCCGTTGCGGTGGCACCAGGTCAGCAGTTCGAGTAGCTGGCGACTGCGCTTGATCGGCGCGAAGTGTTCCCACTCAAGTGCCGTGAGGCTGCCGTTGTACAACCCCCACTGGGTTTGCC
Organism: Pseudomonas sp. RA_15y_Pfl2_54; assembly: GCF_963971015.1. Lineage (NCBI taxonomy): Bacteria > Pseudomonadati > Pseudomonadota > Gammaproteobacteria > Pseudomonadales > Pseudomonadaceae > Pseudomonas > Pseudomonas sp. RA_15y_Pfl2_54. Next base: position 31,481 of record NZ_CAXAPN010000027.1, on the reverse strand, counting down.
CCGGCTCTTTTTTGTTCGGCGACTGCACCAGCGTCAGGGTGTCTTCGGCCAGATCGGGGGCGATGCCGGGGTTGATGAACTCGACCTTGTCAGCCTTGCGCTCGAAGGCTGCATATAGACGACGACCGAGAACGTTGAGGTCGCGTTTGTTGATCAGGCTGACGGTCTGTTCGGTACGGGCGAACTGGGTCAGGAAGCGATAGCTGTAATTCAACTCGTTGACCAGCGCCCGGCGTTCGGCGCTGACCTGACGGACTTTCCACTGGCTACGGCTATCGAGCAGCGCCAGTTGCCGTTGATCCCAATGCCACTCGCTGGCCAGACGTTCGAGCAAGGCGCGCTGCCAACTCTGAGTGCGGCTATTGCCAGTGAGTTTGCGGTTGACCTTCAGGTACAGCGCTCGGCGCACCAGTTCCAGGCGCTCTGGCTCGTTGCGGGCGGTAAGGTATTCCTCGATGCGCCGGTACACGACCATGTACGGGTCCAGTTCATCCAGATCCAGCCGGTTGGCGAACACCGCTTGCTTGAAGCGCAGGCTCAGGCAATGCACCTTGGGGTGTTCGCTGGCGTAGACCTCGGTCAGCAGCAGTTTGAGCACCGACTTGTAGGGTGACTCGATGCCCTTGAACAGCTGCCACAACCCGGCGCCGATGAACTCCCCCGGCGGAATCGTCGCCAGATGTCCGAGGTCGAGGGTCTCGTCGGCGCGGATGAAGCGCTTGGAAATCAGCGTGTGAGTGTAAGTATCGTAGGCCGTTTCTTGGTAAACCGGCACCAGCCACCAGATTGGCGTGCGCCCGGCCAGCCAGATTGCGGTGCGGTAGAACTCGTCCAGCAGCAGATAGTGCTGAGTGGTGCCGCAGTCTTCGGAACTGAGCTGGGTGTCGCGCTCACCTTTGACGAAGCGGACCGGATCGATCAGGAAAAAATGCGCCTCGGCGCCCTGGGTAGCCGCCCAGGTTTCCAGCAACTGACATTTTTTGCGCAACTCGGCGAGTTCGCTTTCGTTCAGGTCCGGCGCGTGGCAGACCCACACGTCCATGTCGCTCTGATCGGCCTGGGCCAGCGTGCCGAGGCTGCCCATCAGGAACAGGCCGTGAATCGGGCGCGGTGGATTACTGCCGTGGCGCGGCTTGTAGGAGAACGATCGGGTCAGGCGTTGGGCTTCGGCGAGGGCGTTGGCGTCTGGCTCGTAATTGGACAGGCCCGCCGGCGTGCTGCCTGAAACGTAGCCCGGCAGCAGCGGATGATTGACATGAAAGAACAGCGGCAACAGCGTCAGCACGCTTTGCTGGCGCGTCGACAGACCTTCCAGTGCGCGGCCCAGACGACCTTCATTGAGTTTGAGAAAACGCGCACGCAGTTGGCTGAGGACCTTGCGGTCAATTCCCTCGTCCAGGTCGGGGCGGATTTCGTGGGTGCGCGTCATGTCAGCTCAAACCGGCTCGCGGGCTCGGACGTTAAGGGACTCGGAATTTGGGGCAGTTTAGCCTTTGCGCAGAGGGACTTTTAAGCTGAATTTGTTTTTTGACGTCAGATTTATATCGCGAGGTGACGGCTGGCGAACGGATGGGCCCGCGGAAATCCCGTGGCAGGAGTTCCCGTGGGCAAAGTCGGGAAGGGTCAGGCGGTTTCTTGCTCTCTCAGAATCGTCAGCACGGTTTGCACGTTTTGCGCAGCATCGCGACCCAGGCTGGTCAGATACCCGCCATCAGGCTGGTCGGTCAGTTCTTTTTCGAAGAGGCGTTTGGCAGCGGCGATGTGTTTCGGGGCAGCGGTCTGATGAATTTTCAAACCTTCCTGGGAACTGTCCAGGTTGAAGAGTGCGAGGACTTCCAGTTCGGCAACCAGCTCAGGGGTAAGCGACATAAGGACTCCAGACTTTCTAGGAATTGGACGACAGCGCCCCTAAGGTGAACCTGCCGGCGCGGACTGTCCAGTGTGCGCGTCAGGGTTTTTGTCTGGGGGCGAATTCCAGTGTAGTCAGGGGCTGGCAGAAGGCCGGATGGAGGGGTGAGAAATTGTGTGTGAGCGAGCCTGCTCGCGAATGCGGCGCGTCAGGCACCGCATATTTCCAATGGTTCGGCCTTTTCGCGAGCAGGCCCCACAGGGCAAGCGGCGACTATTGCTTTTCGGGTGGCAACTCAGGCAGCGCACGCAACGCGGTCTCATACCATTCGGTATTGAAGGCGCGGTCGTCATCGAGCATGGCGTCGATTTCGTAGGCCAGAACGTGGGCCATCAAGTTGAGGATATCCTCACGCTCGTAACCGACCAGGGTCAACTTGTTGAAGGTTGCCTTGGCCGCAGGCGGGTTGTCGCTTTCGATCTGGTTTTCGATGGCTTCGATCAGCGTGGACTCGGTGAACTCTTCGTCGTCGTCAGTATTGATGTCTGTCGGCTCGCTCATGGCAGGCTCCTCAAGGAAAGTCGCCAGTTTACCCGCATTCAGTGGCGTGATGCTGCTGGCGGGAATCGCGTATGCGATCTATAAACAGGCACTGCCCACTCCCCCCGCACGGCCTGGAGGCTATGTGATGTTCAAGCTTTATGGATTCTCTGTCAGTAACTACTACAACATGGTCAAGCTGGCGTTGATGGAAAAAGGCCTGCCGTTCGAAGAGGTCACGTTTTACCCCGCGCAGACCCCGGATTCGCTGGCGATCAGCCCGCGCGGCAAAGTGCCGGTGCTGGGCGTCGACGGCGGGTTCATCAATGAAACAGCGATCATTCTCGAATACCTCGAACAGACGCACAAAGGCACGCCGCTGCTGCCAAGCGATCCATTCGAGCGCGCGCAGGTGCTGGCGATTGCCAAAGAGATCGAGTTGTATATCGAGCTGCCGGGACGCGCCTGTTATGGCGAAGCCTTCTTCGGCATGACGCTGCCGGAGGCGATCAAGGAAAAGACCAGGACCGAGTTGCTGCTGGGTTTTGCGGCGCTGGGCCGACATGGCAAATTCGCCCCGTATGTGGCCGGCGACAGCCTGAGCATCGCGGATCTGTACTTCCTCTACAGCGTGCCGTTGGCCTGCGCAGTAGGGCAGAAGTTGTTCGGCATTGATTTGCTGGCAGAGATGCCGCAGGCGAAAGCGCTACTGGAGCGGCTTGAGCAGAATCCGCATGTGCAGAAAATTGCGGCGGATAAAGAGGCGGCGATGCCGGCGTTTTTGGCGATGATCGCGGCTGAGAAGTAGGGTTTGTAGCGTTTTCAGGTCACTTTCGCGAGCAACTCCGCTCCCGCACAGGCACTTTGGTGAACACCATAAGTACCTTGTGGGAGCGGGCTTGCTCGCGAAGCTTTAGGCTTTTTGGCGGCTGGCGATCAGTGCCTGTCCGCGCGCAACCGCTGCCTTGACCTGCGCTGGCGCAGTGCCGCCGATGTGGTCACGGGCATTCACCGAGCCTTCCAGGGTCAGCACGGCAAACACGTCCTGCTCGATCTGATCGCTGAACTGACGCAGTTCTTCCAGGCTCATCTCGGCCAGATCCTTGCCGGTGTCGACGCCGTACTTCACGGCGTGGCCGACGATTTCGTGGCAATCACGGAACGGCAGGCCACGGCGTACGAGGTAGTCGGCCAGATCGGTTGCGGTGGAGAAACCGCGCAGCGCCGCTTCACGCATGATCGCGTGTTTCGGCTTGATCGCCGGGATCATGTCGGCGAACGCACGCAGCGAATCGCGCAGCGTGTCGGCGGCGTCGAACAGCGGCTCTTTGTCTTCCTGATTGTCCTTGTTGTAGGCCAGCGGCTGGCCTTTCATCAAGGTCAGCAAGCCCATCAGCGCACCGAACACACGGCCGGTCTTGCCGCGCACCAGTTCTGGCACGTCGGGGTTTTTCTTTTGCGGCATGATCGAACTGCCGGTGCAGAAACGATCCGGCAAATCGATGAACTGGAATTGCGCGCTGGTCCACAGCACCAGCTCTTCGGAGAAACGCGACAGGTGCATCATCGCGATGCTCGCGGCCGAACAGAATTCGATGGCGAAATCACGATCGGATACGTTGTCCAGCGAGTTGCCGCCCACGGCGTCGAAGCCCAGCAGTTGCGCGGTGTATTCGCGGTCGATCGGGTAGGTGGTGCCAGCGAGTGCTGCGCTGCCCAGGGGCATGCGGTTGGTGCGCTTGCGGCAGTCGACCAGACGTTCGTAGTCGCGGCTGAGCATTTCGAACCAGGCCAGCATGTGGTGCCCGAAGGTCACTGGCTGTGCAGTCTGCAAATGGGTGAAGCCCGGCATGATGCTCGCGGCTTCGCGCTCGGCTTGCTCCAGCAGGCCTTTTTGCAGGCGGGTGATTTCGGCGAGGATCAGGTCGATCTCGTCACGCAGCCACAGGCGGATGTCGGTGGCGACCTGGTCGTTGCGGCTGCGCCCGGTATGCAACTTCTTGCCAGTGATACCGATGCGATCAGTCAGGCGCGCTTCGATGTTCATGTGCACGTCTTCGAGTTTGATGCGCCACTCGAACTGGCCGGCTTCGATTTCGCCCTGAATGGTCTTCAGGCCGTCGATGATGCTCTCGCGCTCGGCATCTGTCAGCACACCGACCTTGGCCAGCATGGTGGCGTGGGCGATCGAGCCTATGATGTCGTGGCGATACAGGCGCTGGTCGAAAGTGACGGAGGCGGTGAAGCGGGCGACGAAGGCGTCGACGGGTTCACTGAAGCGGCCGCCCCAGGACTGATTGGTCTTGTCAGTGCTCATGAATTCGCTCGTATCGGCTTGAAGAAAAAGGCGTGAAACGCTGGCGCGGATAATAACAGGGTTGCCATTGCTGTCGCTGACACTGGTCGATACGTTTTTTTCTCATCTGCTCGTCCATAGTCGTCGCGGTCGCCGGGGGATTTGCGCAAGGATATTTTCCGATTGAGCAATATCGGCCCGACGAGCGTCTACAGTTGGACATAAGGGTCGGCGCGAGTGCAGATCGCGAAAGGGTCTGGCCGCCGACTGATAATAAGGGGGTGGGTGTATTGTCCTTGGACAAACGGCGTGAAAAACGCGGGAAACAGCGGGCTTTGAGCAGTACGACCCGGACACTGGCAAATATTGCTGGCCGACGTACGGCACTTTTTGGTGCTCGGACTAGTCTTAGCGTGGATCGCGGTGACGGACGTCACTCCACCTGTCTACGCTATCCTTGTGCGAGACTCACGCAGGAATCCAGCGCAATATGAATGTCCTGATCGTTGATGACGAACCACTGGCTCGCGAGCGCCTCAGCCGAATGGTGAGCGAGCTTGAGGGTTATACAGTCCTGGAGCCCAGCGCTACGAATGGCGAAGAGGCGTTGGCACTGATCGACAGCCACAAACCGGATATCGTGCTGATCGATATCCGCATGCCGGGCCTGGACGGCCTGCAGGTCGCTGCCCGTCTGTGCGAACGAGAAACGCCGCCGGCCGTGGTGTTTTGCACCAGTCCCGATGAATTTGCCGTGGAAGCCCTGCAGGCCAGCGCCGTGGGCTATGTGGTGAAACCTGTGCGAACCGAACACTTGCATGACGCCCTGAAACGGGCTGAGCGTCCCAGCCGGGCGCAACTCTCGGCCCTGACCCGTCCCGCTGCCGAAAGCGGCAACGGCCCGCGCAGTCACATCAGCGCTCGCACCCGCAAAGGTATCGAACTGATCCCGCTGGATCAGGTGGTCTACTTCATCGCCGACCATAAATACGTGACCTTGCGCCACGAGTCTGGCGAGGTGCTGCTGGACGAACCGCTCAAGGCCCTTGAAGACGAATTTGGTGAACGCTTTGTGCGCATCCACCGTAACGCGCTGGTCGCCCGCGACCGGATCGAACGTCTGCAACGCACGCCGCTGGGGCATTTCCAGCTCTTTCTGAAAGGGCTCAATGGCGACGCGTTGATTGTCAGCCGCCGGCATGTGGCGGGTGTGCGCAAAATGATGCAGGGCCTGTAACCTGGCCTTTCCGGGCGGTTCACATTTCTCTTTACCGGGCATCGCAGGCCAGGGAGGCCGCGCCGTTTCTGATTCAAGTCAAAGTGGATTTGACTGAGCTGTTATTATCCGCCGTATCTATTCAGTACGGATTGATCCATGTCTTCTCGCGAAATCCGCATCGCCACCCGAAAAAGTGCACTGGCCCTTTGGCAGGCCGAATACGTCAAAGCCCGTCTGGAAGCGGCCCATCCGGGTCTGCTGGTGACGCTGGTGCCCATGGTCAGTCGCGGCGACAAGCTGCTCGACTCGCCGCTGTCGAAGATCGGCGGCAAGGGCCTGTTCGTCAAGGAACTGGAAACCGCGCTGCTGGAAAACGAAGCCGACATCGCCGTCCATTCGATGAAAGACGTGCCGATGGACTTTCCTGAAGGTCTGGGACTGTTCTGTATCTGCGAGCGTGAAGATCCGCGCGACGCTTTCGTTTCCAATACCTATGCCAGTCTTGATGCCTTGCCAGCCGGTAGCATCGTCGGCACCTCCAGTCTGCGTCGTCAGGCGCAGTTGCTCACCCGCCGCCCGGATCTGGAAATCCGTTTCCTGCGCGGCAACGTCAACACTCGCCTGGCCAAGCTCGATGCCGGGGAGTATGACGCGATCATCCTCGCGGCGGCCGGGCTGATTCGCCTCGGTTTCGAAGACCGCATCACGTCGGCCATCAGTGTCGACGACAGCCTGCCGGCCGGTGGTCAGGGCGCGGTCGGCATCGAGTGCCGCAGCGCCGATACCGAAATTCACGCTTTGCTGGCGCCACTGCATCACGCCGATACCACTTCGCGTGTCACGGCCGAACGCGCACTCAACAAACATTTGAATGGCGGCTGCCAAGTGCCGATCGCCTGCTACGCCGTGCTCGAAGGCGAGCAATTGTGGTTGCGTGGTCTGGTGGGCGAACCGAGCGGCGGCAAGCTGCTCAGCGCCCAAGCCCGGGCGCCGCGCGCGGATGCCGAAGCCTTGGGCGTGCGGGTCGCTGAAGACCTGCTCAGCCAGGGTGCCGCTGACATTCTCAAAGCGGTGTACGGCGAGGCAGGTCACGAGTGACCGGTTGGCGCCTGCTGCTGACGCGCCCTGCCGATGACTGTGCGGCGCTCGCCGAGACGTTGGCCGCGCAGGGGGTTTTCAGCAATTGCCTGCCGCTTTTGGAAATTGCACCACTGCCGGTCTCTGACAAAATACGTCAGGCGATTACGAGGCTGCCCGGTTGCAGCGCGGTGATCGTGGTGAGCAAACCGGCGGCAAGAATTGCAGTGGATCTGCTCAAGGCCCATGGCATGCAGTCTCTGGCGATGCCGTGGTTTAGCGTCGGTGCGGCGACTGCGCAGATTCTCAAGGATCACGGCCTCGATGTGAGCTTCCCGGCAGAAGGCGATGACAGCGAAGCCTTGCTGCAATTGCCGCGTCTGGGTGAAGCTGTGGCCCGGCCCGGTTCGCAGGTTTTGATCCTGCGTGGGGAGGGCGGCCGCGAGCTGCTCGCCGAGCGCTTGCGCGAGCTTGGTGCTAGTGTCGAGTACTTGGAGTTGTATCGACGCGATCTGCCAGCGTATGCGCCGCGAGAGTTGCCGTGGCGTATCGAAGCGGAACGCTTGAATGGGCTGGTGGTCAGCAGTGGACAGGGTTTTGAGCATCTGCGCCGGATGGCCGGTGATGCATGGCCTGCGATTGCGCAGTTGCCGTTGTTTGTTCCAAGCCCAAGGGTCGCCGAGCTGGCAGTTGCCGCCGGGGCCCAAACAGTTGTGGATTGTCGCGGCGCGAGTGCCGCGGCTTTGCTGACGGCGCTACGGGAGCATCCCGTGCCCGTTTTCTAATGCAAAGGATGGATACGTGAGCGAAACAGCCTTGCCTAAAGATGACGTCCAGCCTGTGCTTGAAAAGCAGGTTGAAACCCCACCGCCGGCCAAAGAGCCGCGCCGAGGCAATGGACTGGCCATCGTCGCCCTGTTGCTCGGTGCTGCCGGTGTTGCGATCGGTGGTTGGGGTGTCTGGCAGGTGCGTCACCTGCAAACCAACACTGAGCAGCAGTCGGGTCAGGTCCAGGCGTTGAATGATCAAGCGCAGAGCCTGAAGCTCAGCGAGCAGCGGCTGAGCGAGCGTCTCGCGCAGTTGCCGGGCGCCGACGAACTTGCTGATCGCCAGCGGCTGGTGGCTCAGCTTCAGGGTGATCAGCAACGACTGAGTCAACGTCTGGAAACCGTCCTTGGCGCCAGTCGCAAGGATTGGCGTCTGGCCGAGGCCGAACACCTGCTGCGTCTGGCCAGCCTGCGTCTTTCGGCGTTGCAGGACATCAGCAGCGCTCAAGCCCTGGTGCAGGGCGCCGACGAAATTCTTCGCGAGCAAAACGACCCCGGCTCTTTCGCTGCTCGTGAGCAAGTGGCCAAAACCCTCGTCGCATTGCGCAGCACCGAGCAGCCGGATCGCACCGGGTTGTTCCTGCGTCTGGGGGCGCTGCGTGATCAGGTCATCGGCCTTACCGAACTGGCGCCGGAGTACAAGGATCGCGGCGAGTCGCTGCTCGGCCTGACGGCCGATGGTGACGGCGCCAGTCGCTGGGCACAGTGGTGGGATGAGGTCTCTCGCTACATTCGTATTGATTTCAACGCTGACAAGAATGTGAAGCCACTGCTGGCCGGGCAGAGCCTGAGCCAGGTGCGCCTGGCGCTGAGCCTGGCGCTGGAACAGGCGCAGTGGGCGGCGCTCAATGGTCAGGCGCCGGTGTACAGCCAGGCGCTGACCGAGGCGCGGGACGTGTTGCATGGCAACTTCAACCCGGACAATCCGCAAAGCAAAGTGATGCTTGAGCAGGTTGCCGAGCTGAGCAAGGAGCCGGTCACGGTCAACACCCCGGATCTGACCGGCACCCTGAGTGCGGTGCAAGCCTATCTGGAGCGGCGCACTGTCAACGCCGAGGAATCGGTGAAACCCTTCGCCAAACCTGCCGCCAACACCGCGCAGGAGGCCACACCATGAAACGTCTGTATGTGATCGTGTTTCTGGTGATCGCCGCGACGGCAGCATTGGGCCTGGCGATTGCCGAGCATTCCGGTTACGTGCTGGTGGCCTACAAGTCCTTCCGCTACGAGTCGAGTCTGTGGGCGACGTTGGCGCTGATCGCGGTGTTGTGGTTGCTGGTCTGGGGCATCAAGGCGTTGGTCGAGTTGGTCATGACGTCCAGTGGCGTGGTCAATCCATGGTCACGGCGCAACCGCAGTCGGCGGGTACAGGTGGCAATCGAGCATGGCCAACTGGATCTGGCAGAAGGTCGCTGGGCCAGTGCTCAGCGTCATTTGTATCGTGCTGCCGAAGCCGAGCGCCAGCCTCTCCTTTACTATCTCGGTGCTGCCCGCGCGGCCAACGAACAAGGCAATTACGAGGATTGTGATGGCCTGCTGGAGCGCGCTCTGGAGCGTCAGCCACAAGCTGAGCTGGCGATTGCTCTGAGTCATGCACAGTTGCAGACCGACCGCGGCGATACCGACGGCGCGCTGGTGACATTGCAAGCGATGCACGAGCGTCATCCACACAATGTGCAGACGCTGCGCCAGTTGCAGCGCCTGTATCAACAGCGCGGCGAATGGTCCGCGGTGATTCGATTGCTGCCTGAACTGCGCAAGGACAAAGTCCTGCCACGCGCCGAGCTGGCTGAACTGGAACGCCGTGCCTGGGGTGAGAACCTGTCGTTGGCTGCACAGCGCGAAGAGGATGGCTCCGTGGGCCTGCAGTCCCTCAATCGCGCCTGGCAGCAACTGACTTCGGCGCAGCGCCAGGAGTCGCCGCTGGTGTTGGCTTACGCCGAGCAATTGCGTCAGCTAGGTGCTCAGGTGGAGGCAGAAGAAGTGCTGCGTACGGCCCTCAAACGCAATTACGACAGCCATCTGGCACGTCTTTATGGCCTGGTTCGCGGCAGCGATCCGGCGCGTCAATTGCAAACCGCTGAAGGCTGGCTAAAGGATCATCCGAACGATCCAGGCCTGCTCTTGACGTTGGGGCGTCTGTGTCTGCAAACCAGTCTATGGGGCAAGGCGCGGGATTATCTGGAAAGCAGCCTGCGTGTGCAGCGCAATCCGGAAGCCTGTGCGGAACTGGCGCGCTTGCTCGCGCAACTGGGCGACACTGATCGCAGCAATCAGTTGTTTCAGGAAGGACTGGGGCTGCTGGACGAGCGCCTGCTGGCCGCGCCTCTGCCGGTCCCGGCGCACGTCTGAAGTCACGAGGGAGGTCGCTCCCTCGTCCCCGTTTGGCGACCGAAAATTTAACTTCAAGGCGCGTCAGGGGCAAAGTCCTACAGTGGACTACACCTATTCCTCTCGAACCTGTCGGGTTTTCCCTACACATCTGGTGAACTGTCGGCAGGGCGTTGCCTTGAAAGGCTGACACGCTTTCCTCTACCGTAACCGTCTGTCTCTACTGTTACGGAAAAGCCATGTCGTTGGCCTGCTCACGCTCCTTGTTCTTCATGGCTTTCACTGCGGGGGCCTTTGCTCTGGGAGCTTCCTATTATCTTGAATACGCGGTCGGCCTGACGCCGTGCAGCCTATGCCTGGTGCAGCGCCTGTTCCTCACGCTGCTGTGCGCCTCTTGTGGTCTGGCGGCGGTGCACGGTCCCAAACGTGTCGGTCTGTGGCTCTACTGGCTGTTTGCGCTGGGCGCGAGTCTGGGGGGCACCACAGCGGCCTGGCGGCAAGTATTGATTCAAAGTGATCCTGTGCTGCAAATGCTCAATTGTGCCCCGCCGCCGGAAACGATGTTCAGCGCTTTGCCGTGGATCTGCGCGTTGCAAAAGATGTTTAACGGCGGTGCCGATTGCGCCGAAATCTCCTGGACCCTGTTCGATCTGAGTATCCCGGAGTGGAGTTTGTTGTTCTTTGTAGCGGTGTCGATTCTTGCCGTTTATCAATTGTTGCGGCTGGTCTGGAGTGCTCTGCAACGACCGCCCGGCGGCGAAGCGTCGCACCGGAAGCTGATCAGGGATTAAACACTTGTATGAACTTTATCTCCTGCGTACCTTGAAGCCACAGGCGTGCGGGCATAATCTGGCCCCCACGTGTCATTGGATTTATGTTGCTCGATGACGCTCTGCCCGGCCGTCCCCCAAGCCAAAACCAAAAGCGGGACGCGGGTGTAGAGCAGCATGACCCACAAGGGAAGAGAGATCGCCATGCTCGAAAGTTGTCAGAATGCTCAGGAACGTTGGGGTGGAGTTCATCTGCTGATCGACCGCTGGTTGCAAGAGCGTGAGGAGCTGATTGGCGCCTACGACAAGCTCGGTGCGGAGCCTCAGGCGTTGTCCGAGAATCGCAAACCCTTGCAGGAGTTCTGCGGCGTGCTGGTCGACTACGTATCGGCTGGACACTTCGAAATCTACGAACAGTTGACCGGTGAGGCCAAGGCATTCGGCGACACTCGCGGTCTTGAACTCGCCGAAAGGATCTATCCGCGCATTGATGTCATCACTGAAAAACTCCTCGCGTTCAACGATCTTTGCGATGACGGTAAATGCGTTGCAGAGAAGTTCAAGGAACTCGGTGGACTGCTTCACGAACGCTTCGAGCTGGAAGACTGCCTGATTGAAGTGCTGCATACCGCACACAAAACAGAGGATCCGGTTCAGGCCTGATTGGCTTTTTCAATAAAAAACGGTGCGCCCAAAGCGCACCGTTTTTTTATGCCTGATCAACTCGTCGCACCGCGCAATTCGACTTCAAACACCAGTGGTGTGAATGGCGCGATCAAGTCGCCAGCACCATCGGCGCCATAGGCTTGATCCGATGGAATCACCAGTCGCCATTTGGCACCCACCGGCATGTTCTGCAAAGCGGTGCGCCAACCGGCAATCACGCTGTCGAGGTTGAACCATTGCGGCTGAGTGTTCTGATCGAACACCGTGCCGTCTGGCAAACGACCGATATACAACACCTGCACTTTTCCATCGGGACCAGCCTTGGCGCCGGTGCCGTGCGCAAGCTCGGTGAGCAGGATGCCGTCGGCGAGTTCCTTCACCCCCGGTTTGGCTTTTTCGGCGGTCAGAAAGCGCTGCTCGTTTTCCATCGCGGCGTCGCTCGTAGGCATCGCGGCGTGCTCGGCATTCTGCGATTCATGATCGGCCAGAATCTGTTCGATCCGCGCTTCACTCAACGCCAGCGGCTTGCCTTGATAGGCCTGTTGCAAGCCGTCCACCAGCGCCTGGATCTGCAACTGTGGGACTTCCTGGCGCAAGCGTTCGCCCAGGCTGGCACCGAGGCTGTAGGCCAGATCATGAGCGTCGTTCGCGGTGGTTTTTTCGTCGGCGTGGGCCGCTGAAAAAATCATGCAGAGGGATAAAAAAAGGTAGCGCGACATAGGCACTCTCCGACCTGAGATGCGGTGGATTATGCCAGCGCGAACGTCTGCAACGGTGAACTGCTTTTGACTTAACGCAGAACATTTTCACTTCGGTGCAACGCAGCGCTTTCCTTACTGTCAAGATGACCTAGCGGCGGTAGCAGCAGAGGTCTAGTATGAGCCGCACTCACGTCAGCCAGGAGGTAAACCATGTCGGCCACCAAGAAGCCTGTAAACACTCCGTTGCACTTACTCCAACAACTCTCGGGCAGCTTGCTCGAGCATCTGGAAAACGCTTGCTCCCAAGCCTTGGCTGATGCTGAAAAACTGCTCGCCAAACTGGAAAAGCAACGCGGCAAGGCGCAAGAAAAACTGCACAAGTCGCGCACCAAATTGCAGGACGCTGCTGCCGCCGGTAAAGCCAAGGCACAGACCAAAGCCAAAGGCGCAGTGAAAGAGCTCGAAGAACTGCTCGATGCTCTGAAAGAACGTCAGTCCGACACTCGCAACTACATTCTGCAACTCAAGCGCGATGCTCAGGAAAGCCTGAAACTGGCCCAGGGTGTTGGCCGTGTGCAAGAAGCAGTGGCCAAGGTTCTGTCTTCCCGTGAAGCGAAGCCTGCTGCAGCACCTGCGAAGAAAGCAGCAGCCAAACCTGTCGCTGCCAAAGCACCGGCGAAAACGGCTGCAGCCAAACCCGCTGCAAAGCCGGTAGCTAAGCCGGTTGCAAAAGCACCTGTGAAAGCGGCTGCGAAACCTGCGGCGAAAAAACCGGCTGCGGCAAGCGCTGCAAAAACGACTGCTGCAAAACCAGTTGCGGCCAAAACCGTTGCTGCGAAAGCCGCTGTAAAACCAGCCGCTGCCAAAGCTGCTCCAGCTAAACCCACAGCAGCAAAACCAACCGCTAAACCGGCTGCCAAAGCTGCGGTAAAACCGGCTGCTAAACCGGCAGCTGCAAAACCTGCTGCCAGGACTGCCGCTAAACCGGTAGCCGCCAAACCAGTTGCCAAAGCTGCGGCGAAACCCGCCGCCAAGTCATCTGCAAAACCAGCAGTTAAACCCGCCGCCAAACCGGCTACTGCTGCCGTCAAGCCAGCAGCCAAACCGGCTGCCAAGCCTGCCGTGAAAAAACCAGTTGCTGCCAAACCAGTCGCTGCAAAACCGGCAACCGCTGCGGCTGCCAAGCCTGCTGCGCCGACAGCCCCGGCCTCGTCGGCCGCCAGTGCTTCGACCACCACGACCGCACCAACGCCAGCCGCTGCGTCGAGCAGCACCAGCAACCCGACCAGCGCTTCCTAAGTGCCGGCTGCCGCGACGCGCAGCCTTTGCAGCGCGTCGCGGTTCAGCCTGGCGGCGGTTGTCGCCAGGCTCTCCAGCCATTCTCCCGCCCCTGGGGCGTCATGCAACGGCCAGTCCAGCGCCGTTTGCTCCAACTGCCACAGCAGATGCCGTTCGGCTTCCAGCTCCAGCGCCTTCATTTGATCGCGCAGCCCCTTGAGCACCGGATCTTCCTTCGCCAGGCTTTTCCATTGAGTGCGCAATGCACGCAGTGGCTGCACCACCTCCGCGTCCCAAGGCTCCACCACCATTTGCAGTTGCCGCACGCGTTGCTCACTGCAGGTCACCCCGCGTTGTTCCAGCCATAGGCCGCAAAGCAGCAAGCAGACATTGGTGCCCGCCGCTTGCATGTGCAGGCAGGTGTTTTCCACGCCCGGGCGGGCGTAGGTGGCAAGGGAAAAGCTCCACAGGTCAGAGGACATCGTGCTACTCGCGCCAGTTGTGAGCGAAGCTGGTAGACTCCGCCGCCATTATGATCCGACTTCAGAACCTGACTTTACAGCGTGGCCCGCAACGTCTGCTAGAAGACGCCGAGCTGACCCTGCACGCCGGCCACAAAGCCGGCCTCATCGGCGCCAACGGCGCCGGCAAATCCAGCCTGTTCGCCTTGCTGCGCGGCGAGTTGCACCCGGACTCGGGCGATTGCCTGCTGCCGGCCGACTGGCGGATCGCGCACATGCGTCAGGAGGTCGACACGCTCGAACGCCTGGCGGTCGACTATGTGCTCGATGGCGACCTGCGTCTACGCGAAGTGCAGCGTGACCTCGCCGCGGCCGAAGCGGCCCATGACGGCGTGGCGCTGGCCCGCCTGCACGCCGAGCTCGACAGCGCCGACGGCTACACCGCCGATGCCCGAGCCCGCAAGCTGCTGGCTGGCCTGGGGTTTACCAACGAACAGATGGATCGCCAGGTAGGCGATTTCTCCGGTGGCTGGCGGATGCGTCTGAATCTGGCGCAGGCTTTGATGTGTCCGTCGGATTTGCTGCTGCTCGACGAACCGACCAACCACTTGGACCTCGACGCCATCATTTGGCTCGAAGAGTGGCTGAAAAGTTACCCGGGCACCTTGCTGCTGATTTCCCACGACCGCGATTTCCTCGACGAAGTCGTCGACCATGTGGCTCACGTCGATCAGCGCAAACTGACCCTCTACCGTGGCGGCTACACCGCGTTCGAACGCGCCCGTGCCGAGCGTCTGGCCCAGCAGCAACAGGCCTACGAGAAGCAGCAGGCGCAACGTGCGCACATGGAAAGCTACATCGCCCGCTTCAAGGCCCAGGCCACCAAGGCCCGTCAGGCCCAGAGCCGGATCAAGGCGCTGGAGCGCATGGAGGAACTGTCGGCGGCCCACGTCGATTCGCCGTTCGATTTCGTGTTCCGCGAGTCGACGAAGATTTCCAGTCCGCTGATCGATCTGTCCGATGCGCGTCTGGGTTACGGCGACAAAGCCATCCTGGAGAAGGTCAAGCTGCAACTGACCCCGGGTGCGCGCATCGGCCTGCTTGGCCCGAACGGCGCCGGTAAATCGACCCTGATCAAGAACCTCGCCGGCGAGCTCGAACCGCTGGCCGGGCGTCTGACTCGTGGCGAGAACACCGTGGTTGGTTATTTCGCCCAGCACCAGCTCGACTCGCTCGATTCCAAGGCCAGCCCGTTGCTGCACTTGCAGCGTCTGGCGCCAACCGAGCGCGAGCAGACCCTGCGCGACTTCCTCGGTGGTTTCGACTTCCGTGGTGCGCGGATCGATGAGCCGGTGCTGAATTTCTCCGGTGGCGAAAAGGCCCGTCTGGCCCTGGCGTTGATCGCCTGGGAACGCCCGAACCTGTTGCTGCTCGACGAACCGACCAACCACCTCGACCTGGAAATGCGCCTGGCGCTGACCATGGCGTTGCAGGAATTCAGTGGCGCGGTACTGGTGGTGTCTCACGATCGGCATTTGCTCAAGAGCACCACCGATAACTTCTATCTGGTCGCGGACGGCAAGGTCGAGGAGTTCGATGGCGACCTCGAAGACTACGCCCGTTGGCTGGTCGAATACCGTCAGCGCAACGCGCCGGTCAGCAACAACCCGGTCAACCCGGACAAAACCGACAAGAAGGCCCAGCGCCAGGCCGCTGCTGCGTTGCGTCAGCAACTGGCACCGCACAAGCGTGAAGCCGACAAGCTTGAAGCCGAACTGGGCAAGCTCCACGAGAAACTGGCCAAGGTCGATGCCAGCCTCGGCGACAGCGACATCTACGAGCCCGCGCGCAAGAACGAATTGCGTGATCTGCTGGCCGAGCAGGCCAAACTGAAAGTGCGCGAAGCCGAGCTGGAAGAGGCGTGGATGCAAGCCCTGGAGACGCTGGAAAGCATGCAGGCGGAGCTGGAGGCGCTGTCCTGATGGACGCGTTCAGGCTGTCGCTTCCGGCCATGTGGGTCGAGCCGATCTGGCTCGGCGTGCAGATTCTGCTGATCCTGCTGGCCGGCTACCTCGCCCAGCGCTTTGTCGCCAAATGCCTGACTCGCCTGGGTGAGCGCTATCCGTTTCCGCCGCAGCTGCTGATGCCGCTGCGCGGTGGCTTGCGCTGGCTGATCATGGGCAGTGCGCTGATCTTCGTGCTTGAGCGCCTTGGCGTATCGGCGACGGTGTTGTGGACGGCGCTGTCGGGATTCGTCGCGGTGGCGGCGGTGGCGTTCTTCGCAATGTGGAGTGTGCTGTCGAATCTGCTCTGCGCGATTCTGATCTTTACCGTCGGGCCGTTTCGGCTCGGTGATGTGGTCGAGTTGGTGGACACCACCGACAAGCCCGGTGTCAAAGGCCGGGTGGTGGCGATCAATCTGCTCTACACCACGCTGATCGAGGCTGAGGAATTGGGCACGGGTAGCGCGATGGTGCAGGTGCCGAACAGTCTGTTCTTCCAGCGTTCCGTGCGGCGCTGGCGCGGCAGTGATGTGTTTGCTTCGAGCAGTTTCGAGAAGTAGCCCGCCAATACGGGGTTGCGTCCGTAACCTCCTACAAAAAAACGATAGTCATCCGCCTGAAACCACATTAATTTGCACGTTTGGTACGAGTCCGAGTCGAGGTGTGCGATGGAGCTTCAAACATGGCTGGCATTCTTTGCCGCCTGCTGGGTGATCAGTCTGTCCCCGGGCGCCGGCGCCATTGCGTCGATGTCCAGCGGTCTGCAATACGGTTTCTGGCGTGGTTACTGGAATGCCCTCGGCCTGCAAATCGGCCTCGCGGTGCAGATTGCGATTGTCGGCGCCGGTGTCGGCGCAGTCCTCACCGCCTCGGCTACGGCGTTCCATGCGATCAAATGGTTTGGTGTGGCCTACCTGGTTTATCTGGCGATCAAGCAATGGCGCGCGCTGCCCATGGACATGAGTGATGACGCGGCGGTGCGGCCGATCGGCAAGCCGCTGGCACTGGTGTTCCGTGGTTTTCTGGTGAACATCAGCAACCCCAAGGCACTGATTTTCATGCTGGCGGTGCTGCCGCAGTTCATCAATCCCCACGCACCGCTGCTGATCCAGTATCTGGTGATCGGCGCGACCATGATCTGCGTCGATCTGATCGTCATGGCCGGCTACACCGGTCTGGCGTCGAAAGTGCTGCGGTTGCTGCGCACGCCCAAACAGCAGAAACGCATGAACCGCACGTTTGCCGGGCTGTTCATCGGTGCGGCGGCGTTTATGGCGACGTTGCGCAAAGCAGCGGTTTAAAAACCCGCAGGCACAAAAAAGGCGACCTATTGAGGTCGCCTTTTTCATTTGTGGCAGGGGGTTTTAGCGCAAAATCACCGGCGCGGTATCACGCGGCAGATTGTTGCGTGGCTGCGGCTCGCGCGGCTGCTCGTAACCGCCACCGCCGAGCTGTTGGCTCAGTTGCCCGGCCACGTCCTCACCCAGCGCCTTCGACACCTCACGCACCACCCGTGGGCGGTTCAGCGAGACCTTGATGTCGCGGTGGTTCACCAGTTTGGTGTCCTGCGCTTCACCCATCGCCGTGAAGGCCGACGTGATCTCAAAGGTCTTGGTGTTGATCAGGCTGAAGTCCGCCACCAACGTCAGGCCCAGCACTGCCGAATAGCTGTCGGTGTGCGCCAGCTCGTTCATGTCCTGGGTGAAGTCGATGTCCGACACGGTACCGAACAGAACATAGTCGGCGCCCTTGAAGTTACCGGCCTTGATCCGCTTGATCACGTCGTAGATGTCACCCTTGGACGACGCGGTGTACGGCGTGCCTTGCACCAGCTGGAACATGCCGGTGCGCAGGATTTCACCTTTGATGTCGCCAGTGAATTTACGCAGTTCGGTTTGTTCGATGTAGCTGGTGGTCGCTTCGAGCTCGTTGTAGTTCGAAGAACCGCTGGAGCTGTAGTAACCCTCGCGGTAATTGCTCTGCGCCGAAACGATGTGGATGTATTGCTCCACACGTTCCTGGTACGCCAGATCCGTCACCGCGACTTTCGGGGCCGCTTGCACGCTGAGCGCGCAAGCCAGGGCCATCATGCCAATCCATGTGCGCATCGATTAACGCTCCGTGGTTTTGCGGATCTCTTTTTCGTCCATCCACTCGGCCAGACCGCTTTCAACGTCGATCAATTGCAGGCTGAATTTGTAGAAGACGTCCTTGTAATCGCTGCTGCGCTTGACGATCGAGCTGATCGAGCCTTCGATGCGGTACTTGGCGGCGATCATGTTACCGGTCTTGGCCACGGTGCTCTTCTTGTACAGGCCGCTCTGGTTTTGCAGCTTGAGCTGGTCAACCTGGCTCTGCATCGCGTTGTTGTCGCTGGCAAAGCGCGCAACGCCAGTCTTCATCAGTTGGGTCTTGATGCTGGTGGTGATTTCGCGGGTGTCGATGTACTCGCTGGTCTTGTTCTTCACGTCGTAGACCTGAACCACCGGACGGCCCTGCAGAATGCCGGACTGGGCCAGGGAGCGGGTCATCGACTCGGCGATCATTTGCAGGTCGGTCGAACCGAATTCGTTGGTCACGGTTTCAACCGCTTTGGTGTCGCCGTAGCTGATGTTCTTGCTGCCCAGGGTCGGCGAAGTATTGGCGCAACCGGAGGCCAGCAGGGCGATGACGGCGATGCAGGAAAAGCGTGCAAACATGGGAATGCTCTCTAAAACAGGAAGAGTGGGTCGGGCTTAAGGCGTCTTGAGTTCCAGACGGAAGTCCACGGCTTTCGGGGTCGGGGCGATGCCCTGGATGAAGCTGGTCTGCGCGCCGTACATCATCTGGCTTTTCCAGACTTCTTCCTCGGCAATCGGGAAACCTTCCGGGCCGAGCCAGGCGAAGCGGTAGTAGAACGTCTTGTTGCTGTTGAGGGTGTTGCTCAACTGCACGTTGACGGTCATGAAGCCGTTTTCGCGCGCGACGCGCATGGCGCCGACGACGATGTGTTTCTGCGGCCCCATGGCCACGACCTTGCTCGCGGCGCTGCCCGGCTCCGGTGGCGGCGGGGTAGCGCAGCCGGTGGCCAACAAGGCGAGGGCGGCAACGGCGATGAGTTTGAAGTGCATGCAAAGACTCCGTTCTTAAGGTTGTTTGATGCTGGCGACGTTGGTCGCGCCGGCGCTCGGGATCACGTGGGCGGCGAGACCGCCGGCGAACACCTGATTGCCCACGGCGCGCAGGCTGATCACCTGATAACGCTGATCAACAGTGACCTTGACCACTGAACCGCCTACGGCACTCGGCAGGGTGACTTGGTGTTCACCTTTCTTCAAGCGCAGACGCACCACTTGGGTGTTGTCCGGCAAGGTGCGCCACGTACGGGTATCGGCACCTTCGAGCACCGCTGAAGAGATACCGACGGCCAGACCGGCCAGCGGGTTGGTTTCGTTGATTTTCTTCTGCGCCACACCTTTGGTGATCGCACGCACGGTGGTGCGCAGGATGATCCCCGGCATGTCATCGCGCAGAGCACGGCGGGACATGGCGGTGGTGCTGTTGAGGGCCGTCAGGTTGACCTGCTGGCCGTCGACACCGATCTGTGCGAACGGCGCGGTGGAGGTGTCAGGTTTGATGATCGGGAACGACAAAGGCGTGATCACCACGTTGTTGGAGATTGGCAGTGGCAGCGGCACGCGGATGGAGTCGCGCGATGGCGCCAGACCGCTTTGCACCACGATCAGGATGTCGCTGTCGTCGCTCTTGGTCGGCTTGTCGAGGTTGACCAGCGCCTGTTCCAGCAGCGGGGTGTTCGGGCGCAGTTCGGCCGCTTTGCGGTAGCCCGGCGCAGCCAGGTCTTTTTCACCCAGGGCTTCGTAGACGAAACCGGCCAGGTAATGGCTGAACGCACTCTGGTAGCTGTTCTTCAGGCTGACCACTTCCGGTGCGCCGAGGCTGGCGACCGGGTAGCCTTGCAGGTCTTTGTACTGAGTCTTGATGCCTTCTTTCTCGGCCTCTTCCTCGCTCTTGAGGTATTCCTTGTCACGCAGGTCGGCGATCACCGCTTCACGTTCGTGGGTCCTCTTGATTGCAGTGCGTGCGCCGTCGAAGTCATTGACCGCCAGCAGGTTCAGGGCCATCTGCGTGGTCAGCATGACTTTTTCGTAGTCGTAGCCTTCGTAGCGGCGCACTTTGTCATTGACGATGAAGCTGCCGAACTGGGCCAGATATTTGCCAGTGTCGAGCTTGACCGAGTCTTCCCACTGACCAACCACCTGGTCGGCGCTGGTCCAGGCATTCTGGCTGCCGGACAGGTCGCCCTTGGCGCGCAGCAATTCACCTTTTTCGAAGTAATAGAGCAGGTCTTTGTCTGGGCCGGCGTTGTTCTTTTCCAGCAGGGTCAGCGCGGCATCGACGTTGCCGGAAGCTAGTTGCTGGTTGGTCTGGGCCAGTTCGGAGTCGTAGTTGCGAAACGCCGAACAGCCGGACAGCAGAGTGATAGCGCTGAGCGCGATCAGAGTAGGGGCGCGGAATGCCATGGGGGTACTTCTTCCCTGGAGTAGCTACAGCCGCGGATGCTGGTCGGGCTGGTGTGACCCATCGACAGTGGCGTTGGCCTCCTGCCAATTCCTCATAACCAGAGGAGCTTTAATGCCGCATCGCGATAGCGCGGGCGCGGCATTATAGGCGTGTGGTGCTGGCTATGTAATAGCTTTTTAATTTCACTGGTTAGTTAGGTGCCATTACTGCCCGGCGCTGCCAACGTTCGTAGGTGCTGGTGCTTCGGGTAGCACCAGCGTAGACCCCACGTAGTAGTTCTTGCCCATGAATACCCGCAGATTGAGCACTTGATGGTGCTGATCGACGCGCACGGTGAACCCGTCCTCTGCACGGAAGTACGGAAAGCGAACGCGATGCAGGCCTTTTTTCAGGCGTAGCCGGGCGACCAGGGTTTTGTCCGGCAGTGTGCGCCAGGTCCGCGTGTCAGCCTCTTCGAAAGGATCATGCTCGGTGACTACCAGCGAAGCCTTGGCCGGATTGCGTTCGTTCTCTTGAGCCTGGCTGATGGCGGCCATGTTGGCGCGGAACATGGCGCGAGAAATGATCGCCGGCATGTCATCGCGCAAGGTACGCATGGCCATGTCAGTAACGCTGTTGATCATCGTCAACGGGTATTGTTGTCCGTCGACGAGCACGCTCGGTACAGGAGGTGTGATGGTATCGGGCAGCATCACCGGAAACGAGATCGGCGCGACAATTGTCAGGTTTTCGTTCAACCGCACCGGGATCGGCACTTGCACCGAACTGCGCGCCGGAGCAAACCCGGCCTGGACAACGACCAGAACCTCGCTTTCATCTGCTGCCGGCGGGGGCTTGTCCAGATTGCGCAAGGCTTTTTCGAGAAACGGCACACCCGGACGCAATTCGATAGCCTGCCGATAACCGGGTGCCGCGAGGCCGCGTTCACCCAAGGCTTCATACGTGAAACCCGCCAGGTAATGGCTGAACGCACTCTGGTAGCCGTTCTTCAGTTCAACCACTTGCGGGGCGTCGAGGACGGCGACCGGATAGCCTTGCAGATCCTTGTAATGCAACGTGATTCCCTGGCTCTTGGCCTGCTCTTCAGCTTCTTCGTATTGCCGTTCCCGCTGACGCGCAATCAGGGTTTCGCGCTCGTGGGTTTTCTTGATGTCGGCACGCGCACCGTCGAAATCGTTTTCCGCCAGTTGGTTGAGGGCCATCTCTGTGGTCAGCATGACTTTTTCGTAGTCGTAGCCTTCGTAGCGCAGCAACTTGTCATTGACCAGCATCGTGCCCATTTCGTTGCCGAACCGGGTCAGCAGCTTCATGGCGCCGGATGGGTTGGCCTCTTCGCGCTGGAAAATCATCCGGTCAGCCGTGCGCCAGGCTTCCTGACTTTGCGGCAAGGCCGTGCCGGCGCTGAGAATGGCGCCTCTTTCCAGGTAATACAGCAGATCCTTGTCTTCCCAGGGATTGTGCAGCTCCAACAGGTAGAGCGCTTCGTTGAGTTCGCCCTTGGCCATCTCATCGATGGTCTGCTGCATCTCCGAATCGTAATCGCGGTAAGCGGCGCAACCGCTCAGGTGCACGATGGCGCTGAACAACAGAAAAAACGGTAGGCAATGGCGCATCAAGACAGCATCTTCCTTGAACGTCGGGGCGGCGAGGTGACGCATTATAGTGGCGGTTTGCAGAGGCCGGGGCATATGACCAGCGACACTATTGCCCGCGGTATCCTCAAGCCCGGCATGTCGCGCTCGAAGTGCAGGTGGTTACGTTAAAAAACGACCGTAGCGCCGACAAAGCTTGAGTGAATCTCATTGGGAGTGAACAATGTGTTACTTCGTATTACCAATTGAGATTCGTTCATGACTGCGCCGTCCCGTTTTCTGGCCTGGCTGTTGTTCCCGTTGTGCGCTCTGAGTTGCTCCAACCTGCTGGCCGATACGGTGGAAGGCGCGCCGCAAGCCCTGCACATGCTCGATTACATCAGTGCCGACTATCCGCCGACGGTGGACGCGGGCAAGGTCATCGACGACGCCGAGTATCGCGAGCAGCTGGAATTCATTCAGGTGTTGCAGGGGCTGATCGCAGAGTTGCCTGGCAAACCGGAGAAGGCAGGACTGGAACAAGGCGTGATTGCCTTGCGTGCAGCCGTCACCGCACGGCAGAACGGCGCGGACGTTGCCCGTCAGGCGCGGCAGTTGGGTGCGAAGCTGGCCGCGGCCTATGAAGTCAGCCAGGCACCGGTCATCACCCCCGATCCGGCGCGTGCAGCACCGCTCTTCGCCCAGCATTGCTCGGTGTGCCACGGTGAAACCGGTGCCGGCGATGGTCCGGCCGGTGTCGGTCTGGTGCCGCCCCCGGCTAACCTGCGCGATGCCGCACGTCTGGACCACCTGAGTCTGTACGCGATCTACAGCACCCTCGGTCAAGGCGTCGAAGGCACCGACATGCCGTCCTTTGCCGATCAATTGGACGACCGCCAGCGTTGGGACATGGCGACCTATGTCGCCGGGCTCAGCGCCGATGCCTCGGCCGCCAAAGCCGAGAAAACCTATAACATCGCCGACCTGGCCCGCCAGACTCCGGCCGAAGTGCAGATCGCGGAAGGCCCGCAAGCCGCCGCGACGTTCCGCGCCCAGCGTGCGCAGCCGCCGCAGGTCAAGCGTGGCCCGGCGCAGTTGCTCGACTACACCGCAGCGACGCTGGACAAGAGCCTCGCGGCCTACCGCGCCGGCGAACACGATCAGGCCTACGATCTGTCGGTGGCGGCGTATCTGGAAGGTTTCGAACTGGTCGAGAGTTCGCTGGATAACGTCGATGCCAACGTGCGCAAGGACACTGAAAAATCCCTGATGGCTTATCGGCAGTCGTTGCAGGACGGTTTGCCGGTGGCACAGGCCGAACAGCGTCTCGACGCGGCCAAGGCCAAGCTCAAGGAGTCTGCCGGCCTGTTGGGTAACGATGGCCTGAGCTGGTCGCTGAGTTTCATTTCCGGCCTGCTGATCCTGCTGCGTGAAGGCCTGGAAGCGATTCTGGTGCTGGCGGCGATTCTCGCGTTCCTGCGCAATACCGGCCAGCAATCGGCGGTGCGTAGCGTCAATGTCGGTTGGGGCCTGGCATTGCTGGCCGGCCTCGGTACCTGGGCGTTAGCGGCGTATGTGATTGATGTCAGCGGCTCGCAACGCGAATTGCTTGAGGGCGCTACGGCGCTGTTCGCCAGCGTGATGGTGTTGTGGCTCGGCGTGTGGATGCACGATCGCCGCCACGCAGCGGCCTGGCAGGATTACATCAAGAGCAGTCTGGTCGGTGGGGGCGGGCGTTTCGGCTTTGCGATCCTGGCGTTCTTCTCGGTGTATCGCGAGCTGTTCGAAGTGATCCTGTTTTACGAAACCCTGTGGCTGCAAGCCGGCCCGGCCGGACACAACGCGGTACTGGCCGGTGGCGCGACAGCGTTGGTGCTGCTGGTCGGTCTGGCGTGGGTAATCCTGCGTGGTTCGGCGAAGTTGCCGTTGGCGTTGTTCTTCAGCATCAATGCTGCGCTGCTGTGCGCGCTGTCGGTGGTGTTTGCCGGGCATGGCGTCAAGGCGTTGCAGGAGGCTGGGATCTTCGGTACGCGGCCGGTGGCGTTCTTTGATTTCGACTGGCTGGGCATTCATGCCGATGCGTATTCGCTGACCGCGCAGGCGGTGGCGATGGTCGCGATTGTTGTGCTGTACAGCCGCAGTCGCAGGGCTGAGAGCAAGCGTGTAGCCGCTTAACAGCATTCGCTGCGCTCACATTCGCGGGATGAGGAATAGATGATGCGTGTTTGGATCGATGCCGACGCCTGTCCACGGGCGGCGAAGGATCTGGTGGTGAAGTTCGCGCTCAAGCGCCAGTTCGAAGTGGTGCTGGTGGCCGGGCAGCCGCAGATTAAACCGGGGTTGGCCATCGTCAAATTGATCGTGGTGCCGAGCGGCCCGGACGCGGCGGATGATTATCTGGTCGAGCACGCCGTGCCGGGTGAACTGGTGATCTGCAGCGACATTCCGCTGGCCGATCGGCTGGTGAAAAAGGGCGTGGCGGCGCTGGACCCGCGGGGCAAAGAGTTCGATGCACAGAACATGGGCGAGCGGTTGGCGGTGCGCAACCTGTTCACCGATCTGCGTGAACAGGGCCAGGTGAGCGGCGGCCCGGCGCCATTTGGTGATCGCGAGAAGCAGGCGTTTGCCAATGCATTGGACCGGATTCTGACCCGGCTCACCCGCAAAACCTGAGTCCTGCACTGACCCGGTGGGAGCGGGCTCGCTCGCGAAAGCGCTGAGTCATTCAACTCAAAGTTGGCTGATACGACACCTTCGCGAGCAAGCCCGCTCCCACACAGGTTTTGTTTGCAGTCAGGCTCAGACGTCGTTTTCGTGGGTCAACTCAAGTACGCGGTCAATGAGTTTGTTGATCCCGGACGCCGCTTCACTGATGTTCTGCGCCAGCATGTAAGCCGGGGTGGTCACCAGTTTGCGCGCCTTGTCTTCGATGATGTCGCCCACCGCGCACTCTTCGTGGCTGGCGCCCATCTTGTTCATCGCTGTGGCGGTGTCGGCATCGTTGCCGATGGTGCAGGTCACGCCAGGGCCATAGATTTTTGCGGCCAGTGCCGGCGAGATGCAGATCAGCCCTACCGGTTTGCCCGCTTCGGCAAATGCCTCGGCCAAGGCCAGCACGTCGGGCTGCACGGTGCAGCCGGCGCCTTCGATGGCGAAGTTAGACAGGTTTTTCGCCGCACCAAAACCACCCGGCACGATCAGGGCATCGAAGTCTTCAACGTCGGCCTGGCGGATGTCCTTGATGTTGCCGCGGGCGATGCGCGCCGATTCGACCAGCACATTGCGCGACTCGGGCATTTCTTCGCCGGTCAGGTGATTGATCACATGCAATTGCGCAATGTCGGGGGCGAAGCACTGCACCTGCGCGCCGCGTTGATCGAGGCGCAGCAGGGTGATGACGCTTTCATGGATTTCGGCGCCGTCGTACACGCCGCTGCCGGACAGGATCACTGCAACTTTTTTGCTCATGGGTTTCTCTCCAGATTCATGGCGCTAAATGTCCACTAATTTGTCGCGCGTTGCCATAGGGTTAATGGGCGGCCAAGCCTAGGATCTGTCCTAAGGTTTCCCGTCAGGACGCGTCATGGACTTCATTCTCTATGCGGTGCCGTTTTTCTTCGTGTTGATCGTGGTTGAACTCATCGCCGACCGTTGGCGCGGGGTCAGCCACTATCGCCTGGCCGATGCGGTAAACAGCATCAGCACCGGCGTGCTGTCCACCACCACCGGCCTGCTGACCAAGGGCGTGGGGCTGTTGACCTATGCCTTTGCCCTGGAACATCTGGCGCTGCTCAGGCTGCCGGCGGACAGCGTTTGGGTCTGGGTGCTGGCCTTCGTCCTTTACGACTTTTGCTATTACTGGCTGCACCGCATGGGCCATGAGCGAAACATCCTCTGGGCCGCGCATTCGGTGCATCACCAGAGCGAGGAGTACAACCTCTCGACGGCGTTGCGCCAGACCAGCACCGGTTTTCTGCTGAGCTGGATCTTCTACCTGCCGATGGCCGTGTTCGGCGTGCCGCTGCTGGTGTTCGTCAGCGTTGCGGCGCTGAATCTGCTTTATCAATTCTGGGTGCACACCCGGCACATCCCCAAGCTCGGATGGTTCGAGTGGTTCTTCGTCACGCCGTCCAATCATCGGGCTCACCATGCACAGAATGCTCTCTACATGGATCGCAACTACGGTGGGGTGTTCATTCTTTGGGATCGGTTGTTCGGTACGTTTCAGGAAGAAGACGACAACGAGCCGGTGATTTTTGGCGTGACCACGCCGTTGGCGAGCTGGAACCCGCTGTGGGCCAATCTGCAGTTTTATGCGCAGTTGTGGAACGACGCGCGCCGTGCCGAGCGCAAATGGGACAAGCTGCGGATCTGGTTCATGCGCACCGGGTGGCGGCCAGCGGATGTCGCGGCCAGGTACCCGATGAACAAGCCGGACTTGAGCCAGTTCCGCAAGTTTGAAGTGTCGATCGACAGCCGCCAGCAGTGGTATGTGGTGGCGCAGTTTGGCGTCTATATCGCGCTGGGCAGTTATTTGATGAATCTGGAACGCAGCTTGCCGGTCGCCGCGTTGATACTCGGCTGGGGGGCTGTGGCGTTCGGTGTGTTTGCGTTGGGCGTGGCCCTGGAGAATCGGCCGTGGGCGCTGAAGGTCGAGCTGCTGCGGCTGGCATCGAACCTGGCGTTGGTGTGGCTGGCGCCGTTGGTTGGGCTTTGGCCGGCCAGCCCGGTGGCGTGGGCTGGCGTGCTCAGTTACAGCCTGCTCAGTGGCATCGGGCTGTACGTGTGTCGCCTGCGACTTACTCGGCTGGCGTCTTAGGCTCGGCCGATTTGGCCAATTGAGCTTTCTGGAGTTGCTCGTCTTCGTAGATCTTCTTCGCCAGACGAGCATTCTTGAAGCGGCGACGCAACCACAGGCCAACGCCCAGTATCAGCAATGCACCCAGTACCCACAGCTCGTACTTCTTGATGCTGCCGAGCATGCCTTCCAGTACCGCTCCGAAGTGGTAAGCCGCGGCGGCCAGCGCAGTGGCCCAGATCGCCGCGCCAATGCCGTTGAGCAGCAAGTAACGGCCCGGCGGATACCCCGACAGGCCGATCGCCACCGGCATCACTGTGCGCAAGCCGTAAACAAAGCGGAAGCTCAGGACCCAGATATCAGGATGCTTGCGAATGTGCTCCAGCGCGCGGTCACCCATCAGTTGCCAGCGCGGTTTGCGCGCCAGTAATTTGCGCCCATGCTTGCGGCCGAGGAAGTACCACAGCTGATCGCCGGCATAGCTGCCCAGGAACGCCACGACCACCACGATGTTGATGTCCATGTAACCGCGGAACGCGAGGAAGCCTGCGAGCACCAGGATGGTTTCGCCTTCGAAGAACGTGCCTAGAAAAAGGGCAAAGTAGCCGAAGTCATGCAGAAATTGTTGGAGCATTGTCTGGGTGCTGGCGAAATGAACGCGCAGCCTACCCCTTCGGACACATTCAGGAAAGTATCGAGATGTGTCTCGACGTGAACAATTCCTACACTGAGAATGGAATACGCCTACCTGTCACAGGTCTCACACAACTGTCATCTGTTGGTCATAATGGCCGTCTATAACTGTCACGCTCGCCCGTTTGCGCGGGCTCAGGAGTCTGCCGTGAGCTTTACCCCTGCCAACCGTTTGTTCCCCGCCACCCGCCTGCGTCGCAATCGCCGCGATGATTTTTCGCGTCGGCTGGTGCGGGAAAATGTGCTGACGGTCGATGATCTGATCCTGCCAGTCTTTGTGCTTGACGGTGAAAATCGTCGCGAAGCAGTGGCCTCGATGCCGGGTGTAGAGCGCTTGACCATCGACCTGTTGCTTGAAGAAGCCGCCCAATGGGTCGAACTGGGCATTCCGGCAGTGGCGTTATTCCCGGTTACACCCGCAGAACTCAAATCCCTCGACGCCGCCCAAGCCTGGAACCCTGAAGGTATCGCCCAGCGCGCCACTCGCGCTCTGCGTGCTCGTTTCCCGGAACTGGGCGTGATCACCGACGTGGCGCTCGATCCGTTCACCACCCACGGTCAGGACGGCATTCTCGACGAAGAAGGCTACGTGCAGAACGACATCACCGTCGACGCACTGGTGCGCCAGGCCTTGTCGCACGCCGAGGCCGGCGCTCAGGTAGTCGCGCCATCGGACATGATGGACGGGCGCATTCAGGCGATCCGCGAAGCGCTGGAAATCGCCGGCCACGTCAACGTGCGGATCATGGCCTACTCGGCCAAGTACGCCAGCGCCTATTACGGCCCGTTCCGCGATGCCGTGGGTTCGGCCTCGAACCTGGGCAAGGCGAACAAAGCCTCTTATCAGATGGACCCGGCCAACAGCGACGAAGCGCTGCACGAAGTCGGTGCGGACTTGTCTGAAGGCGCGGACATGGTCATGGTCAAACCCGGCATGCCGTACCTGGACATTCTTTTGCGGGTAAAAGATGCCTTCAAAGTGCCGACCTTCGTCTATCAGGTTAGCGGCGAATACGCCATGCACATGGCGGCGATCCAGAATGGCTGGTTGAGCGAGGCGGTGATTCTTGAATCACTGACCGCCTTTAAACGTGCCGGCGCTGATGGCATCCTGACTTACTTTGCTGTCCGCGCCGCTCAATTGTTACGAGAGCAGAAATAGCCCTCCCAGGAACATTCAATGAATACCGAAGGACTCACTGAAGTTGCAGTAAAAGAAGCTCAGCCGGTGGTGGAGCAGATCACCGAAACCCCACCGGAACTCGAGCCTGCGCCGCCCGCGCCGGTCGCCGAACCCGCTGCGGCAGCGCCGGTGATCGCTATTCCGGGCCTGGATGACAGCAGCCTGTACATCCACCGCGAGCTCTCGCAATTGCAGTTCAACATCCGCGTGCTGGAGCAGGCGCTGGACGAGTCCTACCCGTTGCTGGAGCGATTGAAGTTCCTGCTGATCTTTTCCAGCAACCTCGACGAATTCTTCGAAATTCGCGTCGCTGGCCTCAAGAAGCAAATCACCTTCGCCCGTGAACAGGCCGGCGCCGATGGTCTGCAACCGCATCAGGCGCTGGCGCGGATCAGTGAGCTGGTACACGGTCACGTTGACCGTCAGTACGCGATCCTCAATGACATCCTGTTGCCTGAGCTGGAAAAGCACCAGGTGCGCTTCATCCGTCGCCGCCACTGGACGACCAAGATCAAAACCTGGGTGCGCCGTTATTTTCGCGACGAGATCGCGCCGATCATCACCCCGATCGGCCTCGACCCGACGCACCCGTTTCCGTTGCTGGTGAACAAGAGCCTGAACTTCATCGTCGAGCTCGAAGGCATTGACGCCTTCGGTCGTGACTCCGGTCTGGCGATTATCCCGGCGCCGCGTTTGCTGCCGCGAATCATCAAGGTGCCGGAAGAAGTCGGCGGCGCGGGCGACAACTATGTGTTCCTGTCGTCGATGATCCATGCTCACGCCGATGACCTGTTCCAGGGCATGAAGGTCAAGGGCTGCTACCAGTTCCGCCTGACCCGGAACGCCGACCTGGCGCTCGATTCCGAAGACGTCGAAGACCTTGCCCGCGCCCTGCGTGGCGAGCTGTTCTCGCGGCGTTACGGCGATGCGGTGCGTCTGGAAGTTGCCGATACTTGCCCGAAACACCTGTCGGACTACCTGCTCAAGCAATTCAACCTGAGCGAGACCGAGCTGTACCAGGTCAACGGCCCGGTCAACCTGACGCGTCTGTTCAGCATCACCGGTCTGGACAGCCATCCGGAGCTGCAATACACGCCGTTTACGCCGCAGATCCCGAAACTGCTGCAAAACAGCGAGAACATTTTCAGCGTGGTCAGCAAGCAGGATATTTTGCTGCTGCACCCGTTCGAGTCGTTCACCCCGGTGGTCGACCTGCTGCGCCAAGCGGCGAAAGACCCGCACGTTCTGGCCGTGCGCCAAACGTTGTACCGCTCCGGCGCCAACTCCGAGATCGTTGATGCGCTGGTGGATGCCGCGCGTAACGGCAAGGAAGTGACGGCGGTCATCGAGTTGCGAGCGCGCTTTGACGAAGAGTCCAACCTGCAACTGGCCAGTCGTCTGCAAGCGGCCGGTGCGGTGGTGATCTACGGCGTGGTCGGCTTCAAGACCCACGCCAAGATGATGCTCATTCTGCGGCGCGAGGCCGGCGAGATCGTGCGTTACGCGCACCTCGGCACCGGTAACTACCATGCCGGTAACGCCCGCCTGTACACCGACTACAGCCTGCTGACTTCCGATGACGCCTTGTGCGAAGACGTTGGCAAACTGTTCAGCCAGTTGATCGGCATGGGTAAAACGCTGCGCATGAAAAAACTGCTGCACGCGCCGTTCACCCTCAAGAAGGGCATGCTCGACATGATCGCCCGCGAGACGCAGTTTGCGCTCGACGGCAAACCGGCGCACATCATCGCCAAGTTCAACTCGCTGACCGATCCGAAGATCATCCGCGCGCTGTACAAGGCCAGCCAGTCAGGCGTGCGCATCGACCTGGTGGTGCGCGGCATGTGCTGCCTGCGTCCGGGCATCGCCGGGGTTTCGCACAACATTCATGTGCGCTCGATCATTGGTCGCTTCCTTGAGCACACCCGCGTGTTCTACTTCCTCAACGGTGGCGAGGAGCAGATGTACCTTTCCAGCGCCGACTGGATGGAGCGCAATCTCGACAAGCGTGTCGAGACTTGCTTCCCGGTGGAAGGCAAGAAGCTGCTGACTCGCGTGAAGAAAGAGCTGGAGCTGTACCTGACCGACAACACCCACAGCTGGAGCCTGCAGTCGGATGGCCGCTACATCCGCAACACGCCAACCGGCAACCAGAACCCGCGCAGTGCGCAGGCGACGTTGCTGGATCGGTTGGGCAGCCCGATTTTGCCGGTGAGCAGCTAAGCTTCGGCTCAAGCGCAATAAAAAAGGCGATCCCTCGGGATCGCCTTTTTTGTATCTGCTGTCTCGTCCTGAATAAGGTTTACACCTTCTGGCTTCTTATCAGGAGGGGGCAATGGATACGGGCGCAAAACGTAGTCAACGCGATTACACGCTGACTTTTAAATTGTCAGTTGTCGACCAAGTAGAAAAAGGCGAGTTGAGTTATAAAGAGGCTCAACGGCGCTACGGGATCCAGGGCCGGTCGACGGTGTTGGTCTGGTTACGCAAGCATGGTCGACAGGATTGGAGCCAAGGCGCCTCCATTCGTACCCAGAGGACTCGACCGATGGACGAGCCAACTTTGCCTCTGACCCCCGAGCAGAGAATCAAAGAGCTTGAGGAGCAACTGGCACTGGCAAATCAGAAAGCCAAATTTTTCGAAGATGTGGTCGATGTCCTGAAGAACGACTACGGCGTATCCATTGTAAAAAAGCG
>NZ_CAXAPN010000026.1:0-103082 GCF_963971015.1 Pseudomonas sp. RA_15y_Pfl2_54 | reverse complement strand
CAGGCCTGAAACTGCTGGCCGTTTGAGTAGCCGGCATCGGCCGTCACGCTCAGGGCTTCTTGTTCCAGCTGTTCTTTGGCGGCCTTGGCCATTGGCTCCAGTTGTTTTCGGTCGTCGCCGTCCTGGGTCACTTCATGGTGCAAAATCAGGCAATGTGCGGCATCCACGGCGGTTTGTACGTTGTAGGCCACCCGCGGCCCTTTGGGCGTGCGCATCATACGAGCATCGCTTTCGTGGGTGTTGAACTGCTCCAGGCCCATCGAGTTCATCAGCGCTTGGCAGCTCTGATTGTCCTGCTGCCGAACTTCAAGCTGCGCCAGTGCTGTTTTGATCGCGCCGCGATCAACCACCTCTCCCATCTCGGTCTTGTCAGCCTCATCCAGCTCGGCCAGATACTGAGCGATGCGCTTATCCAGCTTCTCTTCCTGACGCTTGAGCTGCTTGAGGTTCGTGTGGCGCCGCGAGGAAGCGACAGCCTGAAACTTGCTGCCATCGATGGCCACCAAGTCGCCTGCGATCAGACCCGCCATGCGGCAAAACCGAACGAAGGCACGGCACGTCGCCACAAAGGCGAGTTTGTTGTTTTTGCGAAAGTCGGCGATGGTCTTGAAATCGGGTTTGAGCCGGTTGATCAGCCACATCACTTCGACGTTGCGCTGACACTCGACCTCAAGTCGGCGTGAGGAGCGAAGCCGTTGGAAATAGCCGTAGAGATAGAGTTTTAGCTGATCGGCAGGATCATAAGAGGGGCGCCCGGTGCCTTTGGGCAACGCTTTGTCAAAGCCCAGTTGCACCAGATCCAGCTTGGCGACGTAGAGGTCGATCACACGAACGAGGTGATCCTCGGGGATCAGTTCCTCCAGCGAGGCCGGGAACACGCTGGTCTGGCTGCGGGACACTCCTTGGATGTAGGCCATAACGAAAAATGCTCCGTATCTTTCGATACGGAGCATTTTCATTGAGCGCTGCGCAGATTGCTAGGTTTTCACACAGTCTGCGAAGGTGCCGTTTTCATGTCTAGCCAGCCGAACAATCAGCCAGCCAGACCCGCCTGCTGCACCAGTGTCAGCAATGGTTGCGGGTAAACGCCGAGGAAGAACGCAACCAGGGCGATGGCCAGCAGCATCACGCCGCCTGCCTTCTGTTCCCAGTGCAATTGCGCATCGTGGCGGCGCAGGTTCGGCTCGATCAGGTACAGGGTGACCATCACGCGCAGGTAGTAGAACACGCCGATGGCGCTGCCCAGTACCAGCGAACCTACCAGCCACCATTGGTGCGACTCGACACCGGTAGCGATAATGTAGAACTTGCCGATGAAGCCTGCGGTCAGCGGGATACCGGCCAGGGACAGCATCATCACGGTCAGTACGGCGGTCAGGTACGGACGGCGCCAGAACAGGCCGCGGTACTCATACAGTGCATCGGCGTCGCGGCCGTTGTACGGCGAGGACATCAGAGTGATCACGCCGAACGCGCCGAGGCTGGTGATCACGTAGGTGACCAGGTAGACGCCGATGGCTTCCACTGCCAGACCCTTGCTCGCCACCAGTGCAATCAGCAGGTAGCCGAAGTGCGCGATGGACGAGTAACCGAGCAGACGCTTGAGGTTGCTCTGGGTCAAGGCCAGCAGGTTACCGAACAGGATCGAGGCAATCGCGATGACGGTCAGCACGTCGCTCAGTACACCACTGCTCGCGGCAGGGGAGATCTGGAACAGACGCACCATCACCGCAAACACGGCCACTTTTGAAGCGGTCGCAAGGAACGCAGCCACCGGTGCTGGAGCACCTTCATACACGTCCGGCGTCCACAGGTGGAACGGTACCAGCGACAGCTTGAACGCCAGACCGATCAGCATCATGCCCAGGCCCAGTTGCGCCAGCGAGCTTGGCAGGCCGGTCGCGGCCAGCGCTTGACCGATACCGACGAAGCTCAGCGAACCGGAGTCTGCGTACAGCAGCGCCATACCAAACAACAGGAACGCGGAACCGGCGGCCGACAGCACCATGTATTTGATGCCGGCTTCCAGCGAACGCTTGTTGAAGAAGGCGTAAGCCACCAGACCGTAGACCGGCACCGACAGCAGTTCCAGACCGATGAACAAACCGGCCAGGTGCTGCGCGCTGACCAGAACCAGACCACCGGCGGCGGCCATCAGGATCAGCAGGTACAGTTCTTCACGGTTGCCCGGGTAACCCGAACCGCCATCGCCCAGGTAGGCGTGGGCGAGGGTGACGCAAGCGAGGGTGGCGACCAGGATCAGCGCCATGTACAGGCAAGCGAACGAGTCGATTTGCAGCAATGGCGTTACGGCCAGAGGCGCGACTTTCAGGGCTGGCAGGATCGACAGCAAGGCCAGGTTCAGACCAGCCACCGAGATCAGGAAGGTCTGCGAGTGGTTGCGGCGCCAGGCGATTGCCAGCATCACCACGATAATGGTGAGGCTGGTGATCAACAGTGGCGCAAGCGCAATAAAGTGTTGAATCGTAAATTCCATAGCGCTCTTACCGGGCCGAAGCGAGTTGAGTGAAGGCGGTGCCGAGCCACTGCTGTACGCCATGCATCGTGGCGGCAGAAGTGTCGAGGAACGGTTGCGGGTAGACGCCGAGGTAAATCAGCAGTACCGCAAGGCCCAGCACCATGATCAGTTCGCGAGCGTCCATGCCGTGCAGGATCGAATCCGATTTGGACGGACCGAAATAAGCACGGTGGATCATGATCAGCGAATAGACCGAGCCGAACACCAGACCGGACGTGGCAATCGCAGTGATCCATGGAGCGCTGGCGAACGTACCGATCAGGATCAGGAACTCGCCGACGAAGTTACCGGTACCCGGCAGACCCAACGAAGCGGCTGCGAAGAACAGGCTGATCGCTGGCAGATAAGCGATACGCGACCACACACCGCCCATCTCACGCATGTCACGAGTGTGCAGACGCTCGTACAACTGACCGCTGAGGATAAACAGTGCCGCCGCCGACACACCGTGCGCGAGCATCTGGATCACAGCGCCTTGCAGCGCCAGTTGGCTGCCGGAGTAGATGCCGATCAACACGAAGCCCATGTGGGAAACGGACGAGAAGGCGATCAGACGCTTGATGTCGGTTTGCGCGAATGCCAGGAACGCACCGTAGAAGATCCCGATCAGACCAAGGGTCATGGCGATCGGCGCGAACTCGGCCGAGGCATTCGGGAACAGCGGCAGGGCGAAACGCAGCAGACCGTAGGCCGCGGTTTTCAGCAAGATACCGGCGAGGTCGACGGAACCGGCAGTCGGCGCCTGGGCGTGGGCATCAGGCAACCACGAGTGGAACGGTACGACCGGCAGCTTGACCGCGAAGGCGATGAAGAAGCCGAGCATCAGGATGTACTCGGTGGTCATCGACATCTTGGTTTTCAACAGGTCGGCGTAGTTGAAGGTAATCACGCCGGTGTTGTTGAAGTTGACCAGCACCAGACCAAGGATCGCCACCAGCATGATCAGGCCGGACGCCTGAGTGAAGATGAAGAACTTGGTGGCGGCGTAGATCCGGGTTTTCTTGCCGTCCGAAGAACTGTGACCCCAGAGCGCGATGAGGAAGTACATCGGCACCAGCATCATTTCCCAGAAGAAGAAGAACATGAACAGGTCGAGGGCGAGGAACACGCCGACAACGCCGCCCAGGATCCACATCAGGTTCAAGTGGAAGAAGCCAACGTGACGTTGAATCTCTTTCCACGAGCAGAGTACCGAGAGGATACCCAGCAGGCCGGTCAGCAGGATCATCAACAGCGACAGGCCGTCGAGGGCCAGGTGCACGTTGATGCCGAAGCGCTGGATCCAGACGTGCTTGAACTCAAGCGCCCAGGTCGGATCGGCGCCAGGCGCCGGAGCAAATGAATAGTCACCGTGGGCCCACAGCCAGAGGCCGAGGGCGAGTTCCAGGGTCATGGTCAACAGCGCAATCCAGCGGGGCAGGGTAGCGCCGAAGCGCTCACCCATCCAGCACAGCAGGCCGCCGATGAAGGGGATCAGGATTAGCCAAGGCAGAATCATGACGGGCTCGTTTCCTTTCGCAAATTCGCAAGGTTCATATCAGACCGCTACCAGCACGATGGCGCCGATTACCAGCACGGCACCAGCAGCCATGGAAGCCGCATACCAACGCAGTTGACCGGTCTCGGTGCGACTCAGGGCAGTGTGACCGCCCTTGGCCATACGCGGGATCAGACCGATGGTCTGGTCGAGCGGGTCTTTGCGCAGTACGTGGCTGATCGCAAGGTAAGGCTTGACGAACAGTTTGTCGTAGATCCAGTCGAAGCCCCAGGCAGCGAACCACCAGGCCGAAAGGAAACGGCCGATGCCGCTGTTGGCGATTGCCGTCACGAAGCGACGCTTGCCGAGGAACAGCAGGGCCGCCAGCAGGATACCGGCCAGGGCGATGGCGCCCGACGCGATTTCCAGGCTGTGCTTGGCTTCGCCACCCGCATGACCAACGCTTTGCGGCAGTACGCCGTGCAGCGGTGGCACGATCATGGCGCCGACGAATGTCGACAATACGATCAGCACCGACAGTGGCAGCCAGTGAGCGATGCCGTGACCGGCGTGAGCTTCGGTCTTGGCTTCACCGTGGAACGTGATGAAGATCAGGCGGAAGGTGTACAGCGAGGTCATGAACGCACCGACCAGGCCGGCATAGAGCAAGCCGTGATTGCCGCTGGCGAACGCTTCCCAGAGGATTTCGTCCTTGGAGTAGAAGCCTGCGGTCAACAGTGGCAGGGCGGACAACGCCGCGCCGCCGACGATGAAGCTGGCGTAGGCCAGTGGCAGTTTCTTCCACAGACCGCCCATCTTGAAGATGTTCTGCTCGTGGTGGCAGGCAACGATCACCGCACCGGAAGCCAGGAACAGCAGGGCCTTGAAGAAGGCGTGGGTCATCAGGTGGAAAATCGCGCCATCCCATGCACCGACGCCCAACGCCAGGAACATGTAGCCGATCTGGCTCATGGTCGAGTAGGCGAGGATACGTTTGATGTCGGTTTGCACCAGTGCTGCGAAACCTGCCAGCACCAGCGTCACACCGCCCACGATGCCAACCAGGTGCAGGATGTCCGGCGCCAGGGTGAACAGACCGTGGGTACGGGCGATCAGGTAGACACCGGCGGTTACCATGGTGGCAGCGTGGATCAGTGCCGAAACCGGCGTCGGGCCAGCCATCGCGTCCGCGAGCCAGGTTTGCAGTGGCAGTTGTGCCGATTTACCGACCGCACCGCCCAGCAGCATCAGGGTCGCCAACGTGATCCAGAAATCGCCGACCTGGAATTTCTGCGGTGCCAGCACCAGCAGTTCCTGGATGTTCAACGTGCCCACTTGCTGGAACAGGATGAACAGGCCGATGGCCATGAACACGTCGCCGATGCGGGTCACGATGAAGGCCTTGAGTGCGGCGTTCCCGTTGTTGCGGTTGCTGTAGTAGAAACCGATCAACAGGTACGAGCACAGGCCCACGCCTTCCCAGCCGAAGTACAGGAACAACAGGTTATCGCCCAGTACCAGGAACAGCATGCTGGCGATAAACAGGTTGGTGTACGAGAAGAAGCGCGAGTAACCCGCTTCGCCGCGCATGTACCAGGACGCGAACAGGTGGATCAGGAAACCTACACCGACAACCACGCCGAGCATGGTGATCGACAGGCCATCGACGTAGAGGGCGAAGTCAGGCTTGAAGCCTTCGACCGCCATCCACTTCCACAGTACCAGCGTGTAGTGACCGCCTTCGGGTGGCGCGACGTTGAATTGCCAGATGACGTAGGCGGCGACAATCGCCGACAAGCCAATGGAACCCACGCCGATCAGCGCCGAGAGGTTTTCCGACCAGCGTCCACGGGAGAACGACAGCAGCAGGAAACCGATCAGAGGGAATACGAAAGTCAGAAAGATAAGATTCATCCGCGCATCTCACTGGCAGCGTCGATATCGAGCGTGTGGAAGCGGCGATACAGTTGCAGCAGGATCGCCAGACCAATACTGGCCTCGGCGGCTGCAAGGCTGATCACCAGGATGAACATGATCTGTCCATCCGGCTGGCCCCAACGGGCGCCTGCAACAATGAACGCCAGTGCCGAGGCGTTCATCATTACTTCCAGACTCATCAACACGAACAAAATGTTGCGGCGGACCATCAGGCCGACCAGACCAAGGCAGAACAGGATGCCGGCGACGGCTAATCCATGTTCGAGAGGGATAGCAGGCATGTCTTACTCCTTCGCCTCGTTACGGCCCAAATGGAACGCCGTGACGGCTGCGGCGAGCAGCAGCATCGAGGCGAGTTCGACCACCAGCAGATACGGGCCGAACAGGCTGACGCCCACGGCTTTTGCATCGACGGTGGTGTGGCCGATGGCCTGACCGCTCTGGTGAGCGAACAGCACATACAGCAGTTCGGCCAGCAGCAAGGCTGCGAGAATCACCGGCCCTGCCCAGATGCCGGGCTTGAGCCAGGTACGTTCCTGCTGAACCGAGGCCGGGCCCAGGTTCAGCATCATCACCACGAACACGAACAGCACCATGATGGCGCCGGCGTAGGCGATCACTTCCAGCACGCCGGCGAACGGGGCGCCGAGTGCGAAGAAGGTCATGGCCACGGCGATCAACGAGATAATCAGGTAGAGCAGGGCGTGCACAGGGTTGGTGTTGGTGATCACGCGTAGCGTGGACACAACCGCGATACCCGATGCGAAATAGAAAGCGAATTCCATCGTTCTTCCTTAAGGCAGCAAGCTCTTCACGTTGATCGGTTCGGCTTCGTTCTGCGCGCTGCCTTTGGGCTTGCCAGCGATTGCCATACCTGCAACACGATAGAAGTTGTAATCAGGGTTTTTGCCGGGGCCAGAGATCAAAAGATCTTCTTTCTCGTACACCAGGTCCTGACGTTTGAACTCGGCCATCTCGAAATCCGGCGTCAGCTGGATCGCGGTGGTCGGGCAGGCTTCCTCGCAGAGACCGCAGAAAATGCAGCGCGAGAAGTTGATACGGAAGAAGTCCGGGTACCAGCGACCGTCTTCGGTTTCCGCTTTCTGCAGCGAGATGCAACCCACCGGGCAAGCCACGGCGCAGAGGTTGCAGGCAACGCAACGCTCTTCGCCATCGGGGTCACGGGTCAGGACGATGCGGCCACGGTAGCGTGGCGGCAGGTAGACCTGCTCTTCCGGATATTGCAGGGTGTCACGCTTGCGAAAGCCATGGCCGAAGACCATGACCAGGCTGCGCAACTGGGTACCAGTACCCTTAACGATGTCGCCAATATATTTGAACATGGGTCAAATCCTCACTGAACCGCAACCGCAGGTGTGTTCCACAACACAACCGCAGCGGTTATCAGCAAATTGATCAGGGTCAGTGGCAGGCAGAATTTCCAGCTGAAATCCATCACCTGGTCATAACGCGGACGCGGAATGGAAGCGCGCAGCAGGATGAACAGCATGATGAAGAACGCGGTCTTCAGTGCGAACCAGACGAACGCCAGTTGCGGCAGGATGCCGAACGGACCGTGCCAGCCACCGAAGAACAGGGTGACCAGCAGCGCCGAGATCAGGATGATGCCGATGTATTCACCGACGAAAAACATGCCCCATTTCATACCGGCGTATTCA
The DNA here is from genome assembly GCF_963971015.1 of Pseudomonas sp. RA_15y_Pfl2_54. NCBI lineage: Bacteria > Pseudomonadati > Pseudomonadota > Gammaproteobacteria > Pseudomonadales > Pseudomonadaceae > Pseudomonas > Pseudomonas sp. RA_15y_Pfl2_54. Next base: position 95,449 of record NZ_CAXAPN010000026.1, on the reverse strand, counting down.
ATGTGGTAACCGTCGGCCAGTTCCTGTTCCGCTTCCGGCTGGTCGAATGGGTGACGGTGAGTCACGGCGACGCCAGCAATGAAGAAGGTACAGAAGCCGAAGAACTGCGGAATGATGAACCACAGGTTCTGCGCCTGGTACTCGACGATGTCGCGCATGTTGAACGAGCCGACCTGAACCACGATGCCCATCAGGGCCAGGCCCATGAACACTTCGTAGGACACGGTCTGCGCCGAGGCACGCAAGCTGCCGAGCAGGGCGAACTTGTTGTTGCTCGACCAGCCGGCGAACAGCACCGCGTAGACCGACAGACCGGCCATGGCGAAGAAGAACAGCAGGCCGATGTTCAGATCCGCCACGCCCCAGGTCGGGGTGATCGGGATGATCGCAAACGCGATCAGCAGGGCGGACATGGCCACCACCGGCGCCAAAGTGAAGATCACTTTGTCGGCAAACGGCGGGGTCCAGTCTTCCTTGAAGAACATCTTGAGCATGTCGGCGGCGATCTGGAACATACCAAACGGGCCAACGCGGTTCGGACCGTAACGGTCCTGCCACCAGCCCAGCAGGCGACGTTCGACAAAGCTGAGCAACGCACCCGCGACCACAACGGCCAGCAGAATCACGATGGCTTTGACGACCGAGAGGATCACATCGATCACTTCAGGGGTGAACCAGGTCATTGCGCTGCCTCCTGCAGACCGTCGACGGATACGCCGGCGAATGCCGGTGGAATGCCAGCGATGCCCGCAGGCAATGCCACCAGACCTGCGCCCAGTTCTTCATTGATACGCAATGGCAGACGCAGGGTCTGGCCGGCCACGTTCAGGCTCAGCAGGGCACCGTCGTTGACGCCCAGACGATCGGCTTCGGACTTGGCCAGTGCAACGTATGGCGCCGGAATGCGCTCTTGTACCGGAGCGGCTTTCGAAGAGTTCTCTTCGCTGCCGAACAGGTGGAAGAACGGCACGGCTTGCCAGGTGCCCGGCGCCGGGTTGAACGCACGTGGAGCGGCAGCGAACCAGTTCAGCGAATCACCGGTGCTTTCGATCAGGCGGGTACCCGGGTCGCCAGCGCGGATGTGACCACCGACTTCGTCCTGGAACTTGTTCCAGGCCTGCGGCGAGTTCCAGCCCGGCGACCAGGCGAATGGCACCTGCTGACGCGGTTCGACGGAGCCCGAGTAACCTTCCATGGAGAAGGCGAACGCGGTGTCTTTGTCTTGCGGAGTACGCGGTTCGTGAACGCTGATGTCGGCGCGCATCGCGGTGCGACCGGAATAACGCAGCGGCTCACGCGCCAGTTTCAGACCCTTGATGCGAAACGCAGCAGACGGTGCAGCGTCGACGATACGTGCCAGTTGCTCGGTGCTCGACGCCACGGCCGCGGTGACGTGGTCCAGTTGCGTCCAGTCGATCGGCTGGTTCAGCAGGGTCGCGCGCAGGGCGTGCAGCCAGCGCCAGCCTTCGTGAACCAGAATGCTTGCGTCCATGTATTGCGGGTCGAAAACCTGGAAGAAGCGCTGGGCGCGACCTTCCTGGCTGACCAGCGTACCGTCGCCTTCAGCGAAGCTGGCCGCCGGCAGAACCAGATGCGCGCGGTCGCTGGTGGCAGTCTTCTGATGGTCGGCAACGATCACCACTTTCGCAGCGTTCAGTGCGGCATCGACCTTGGCTTTCGAGGTGCGGGTGTACAGGTCGTTTTCCAGCACGACGATGGCGTCAGCCTGGCCGTCGATCACGGCTTGCAGCGCAGCATCCACCGATTCGCCACCGAGCATGGCCAGACCGAGGCTGTTGGCTTCCGACACGATCAGGCTGATCGAGCCGTTCTTCTCGCGCAGCTTCAGAGCCTTGGCGATGTTTGCCGCCGCTTCGATCAGGGCTTTGGAGCCCAGCGAAGTACCGGCGATGATCAGCGGACGCTTGGCTTTGATCAGGGCGTCGGCAATGCGCTTGGCCAGTTCCAGAGCTTCAGCGTCCAGACCTTCAACGGCAGGGGCGCTGGCATCCAGAGCGTGAGCCACGGCGAAACCGATGCGCGCCAGATCGTCGGGAGCGGCGTGAACGCACTCTTCGGCGATGTCGTCGAGCTTGGTTTCAGCCAGGCTGGCGATGAACAGCGGGTTCAGCGCGTGCTGACCGATGTTTTTCACAGCGGCGTCGAGCCATGGCTGGACGCGCATGGCTTCGGCCATGTCTTCAGCCTTGCCTTTGACCGACTGACGCAGGGCCAGGGCCATACGGGCGGCGGTCTGGGTCAGGTCTTCACCGAGGACGAATACGGCGTCGTGGTCTTCGATGTCGCGCATGTTCGGCACGGGCAACGGGCTGTCTTTGAGCACTTGCAGAACCAGACGGATGCGCTCCAGTTCGGACGCTTCGATACCGGAGTAGAAGTGCTCGGCGCCAACCAGTTCACGCAGCGCGTAGTTGCTTTCGAGGCTGGCACGCGGCGAACCGATACCGACGATGTTGCGCCCGCGCAGCAGATCGGCAGCCTTGTCCAGCGCCTGATCCAGGCCCAGTTTCGTGCCGTCGGCCAGCAGCGGCTGACGTGGACGGTCGGTGCGGTTGACGTAGCCATAACCGAAACGGCCACGGTCGCACAGGAAGTACTGGTTCACCGAACCGTTGAAACGGTTTTCGATGCGACGCAGTTCGCCGTAACGCTCGCCCGGAGAGATGTTGCAACCGCTCGAGCAGCCATGGCAGATGCTCGGCGCGAACTGCATGTCCCATTTACGGTTGTAGCGCTCGGAGTGAGTCTTGTCGGTGAACACACCGGTCGGGCAGACCTCGGTGAGGTTGCCGGAGAACTCGCTTTCGAGGGTGCCGTCTTCAACGCGACCGAAGTACACGTTGTCGTGGGCGCCGAACACCCCGAGGTCGGTGCCGCCGGCGTAGTCCTTGTAGAAACGCACGCAGCGGTAGCAAGCGATGCAGCGGTTCATTTCGTGGGAAATGAACGGGCCCAGTTGCTGGTTCTGGTGGGTGCGTTTGGTGAAGCGATAACGGCGCTCGTTGTGGCCGGTCATCACGGTCATGTCTTGCAGGTGGCAATGACCGCCTTCTTCGCACACCGGGCAGTCGTGCGGGTGGTTGGTCATCAGCCATTCGACAACACTGGCGCGGAACGCCTTGGATTCTTCATCGTCGATGGAGATCCAGGTGTTATCGGTGGCAGGTGTCATGCAGGACATGACGATGCGACCACGGGTGTCGTTCTCGTCGGTGTACTGCTTGACCGCACACTGGCGGCAGGCCCCGACGCTACCAAGCGCCGGGTGCCAGCAGAAATAAGGGATGTCGAGGCCCAGCGACAGACATGCCTGTAACAGGTTGTCTGCCCCGTCGACTTCGAGCGCTTTGCCGTCTACGTGGATAGTGGCCATGGTTCAAAGGTCTTCGTTGGCCCGGTGTCAGCGGGCGTGGCTAATGGAATCTTGTTGTCCGTCCGAATCCAGTCAGCCCCGAAAGGCGTCATCGGACGAAAGGCGAAGGGCACGGACCCTTCGCCTTTTTAAGCGTTTACGCGCCGATTACGATCGGCCTTGCCAGAGGCGGGACGGCGGCGCTGACTGGCGCGATACCGGCTTCGAACTCTGGACGGAAGTATTTGATGGCACTGCCCAACGGCTCCACGGCACCCGGTGCGTGAGCACAGAAGGTCTTGCCCGGGCCGAGGAAGTTGACCAGCCCCAGCAGGGTCTCGATGTCGCCTGGCTGACCGCGGCCTTCTTCGATGGCCATCAAGAGCTTGACGCTCCATGGCAAGCCATCGCGGCACGGGGTGCAGAAACCGCACGACTCGCGAGCGAAGAACTGCTCCATGTTGCGCAGCAGCGAGACCATGTTGACGCTGTCGTCCACCGCCATGGCCAGGCCGGTACCCATACGGGTGCCCACTTTGGCGATGCCGCCGGCGTACATTTGGGCGTCGAGGTGTTCAGGCAGGAGGAAACCGGTACCGGCGCCACCTGGCTGCCAGGCCTTGAGCTTGAAGCCGTCGCGCATGCCGCCGGCGTAGTCTTCGAACAGCTCGCGACCGGTCACGCCGAACGGCAGTTCCCACAGGCCAGGATTCTTCACCTTGCCGGAGAAGCCCATGAGCTTGGTGCCCATGTCTTCACTGCCTTCGCGGGCCAACGATTTGTACCAGTCAACGCCGTCGGCAATGATCCCCGGCACGTTGCACAGGGTTTCAACGTTGTTCACGCACGTCGGCTTGCCCCACACGCCCACGGCGGCAGGGAAGGGCGGCTTGGAGCGCGGGTTGGCACGGCGGCCTTCGAGGGAGTTGATCAGTGCGGTTTCTTCACCGCAGATGTAACGCCCGGCGCCGGTGTGGACGAACAGTTCGAAATCAAAACCGCTGCCCAGAATGTTCTTGCCCAGCAGGCCTGCTGCCTTGGCTTCTTCCACGGCACGGTTGAGGTGCTTGGCGGCGGTGGTGTATTCGCCACGCAGGAAGATGTAGCCACGGTAGGTTTTCAGTGCGCGAGCACTGATCAGCATGCCTTCGATCAGCAGATGGGGCAGTTGCTCCATCAGCATGCGGTCTTTCCAGGTGTTGGGCTCCATTTCATCCGCGTTGCACAGCAGGTAGCGGATGTTGATGGATTCGTCTTTGGGCATCAGGCCCCACTTCACGCCAGTGGGGAAGCCTGCACCGCCGCGACCTTTGAGGCCTGCGTCTTTCACGGTCTGGACGATGTCGTCCTGAGCCATGTCGGCGAAGGCTTTGCGCGCAGCGGCGTAACCGTTCTTGGCCTGGTATTCGTCGAGCCATACCGCTTCGCCGTCGTCACGCAGACGCCAGGTCAGCGGGTGAGTCTCGGCCGAACGCTTGATGCGGTTGGCCGGGCCGAAAGATGTCAGGGTCATACGTAGCCCTCGAGCAGTTTGGCAACGCCAGCAGGCTGCACATCACCAAAGGTGTCGTCGTCGATCATCAGCGCCGGTGCCTTGTCGCAGTTGCCGAGGCAGCAGACAGGCAGCAGGGTGAAACGACCGTCGGTGGTGGTCTGACCCAGGCCGATGCCCAGATTGTTCTGGATTTCGCTGACCACCGACTCGTGGCCGCCGATGTAGCAGACCATGCTGTCGCAGACGCGAATGATGTGACGGCCGACCGGCTGACGGAAAATCTGGCTGTAGAACGTCGCCACACCTTCAACGTCGCTGGCCGGAATGCCGAGGATCTCGCCGATCGCGTACAAGGCGCCATCTGGCACCCAGCCGCGTTCTTTCTGAACGATCTTCAAGGCTTCGATCGACGCCGCGCGCGGGTCTTCGTAGTGATGCAGCTCGTGCTCGATGGCCGAGCGCTCGGTTTCACTGAGGGTGAAACGGTCTGTCTGGATAAGCGTGCTGTTCATGCTTAGCGGTCCACGTCGGCCATAACGAAGTCGATACTACCCAGGTACGCAATCATGTCCGCGACCATGCTGCCTTTGATCACCGAAGGGATCTGTTGCAGATGCGGGAAACTCGGAGTGCGGATCCGGGTACGGTAGCTCATGGTGCCGCCGTCGCTCGTCAGGTAATAACTGTTGATGCCCTTGGTCGCTTCGATCATCTGGAAGGATTCGTTGGCCGGCATGACCGGGCCCCACGAAACTTGCAGGAAGTGCGTGATCAGGGTTTCGATGTGCTGCAGCGTGCGTTCTTTGGGCGGCGGCGTGGTCAGCGGGTGATCCGCCTTGTACGGGCCTTCCGGCATGTTGCGCATGCACTGGTCGATGATCTTGATGCTTTGGCGCATCTCTTCGACGCGGACCATGCAGCGATCATAGGCATCGCCATTGGCCGCCAGCGGCACTTCGAACTCGAAGTTTTCGTAGCCGGAGTATGGACGCGCTTTACGCAGGTCGAAGTCGCAACCGGTCGAACGCAGGCCCGCACCGGTGACGCCCCATTCCAGGGCTTCTTTGGTGTTGTACTGGGCAACGCCGATGGTACGACCTTTGAGGATGCTGTTCTGCAGTGCCGCCTTGGTGTATTCGTCGAGGCGTTTTGGCAGCCATTCAACGAAATCTTTCACCAGTTTTTCCCAGCCGCGTGGCAGGTCGTGTGCGACGCCGCCGATGCGGTACCAGGCCGGGTGCAGACGGAAACCGGTAATGGCTTCAATCACCGTGTAAGCCTTCTGGCGGTCGGTGAAGGTGAAGAACACCGGGGTCATCGCACCAACGTCCTGGATGTAAGTACCCAGGAACAGCAGGTGGCTGGTGATCCGGAAGAACTCGGCCATCATGATGCGGATGACGTCGACCTTCTCTGGCACCTTGATGCCGGCCAGCTTCTCGACCGAGAGCACGTACGGCAGGTTGTTCATCACACCGCCGAGGTAGTCGATACGGTCGGTGTAAGGAATGAAGCTGTGCCAGGACTGACGCTCGGCCATCTTCTCGGCGCCACGGTGGTGGTAACCGATGTCCGGCACGCAGTCGACGATCTCTTCACCGTCCAGTTGCAGGATGATGCGGAACGCACCGTGAGCCGAAGGGTGGTTCGGCCCCAGGTTGAGGAACATGTAGTCCTCGTTCGGCCCGGAACGCTTCATGCCCCAGTCTTCAGGGCGGAAGCGCGCGGCTTCTTCCTCAAGCTGTTGTTTGGCCAGGTTCAGGCTGTACGGATCGAATTCGGTGGCGCGCGCCGGGAAGTCCTTGCGCAGCGGGTGACCTTCCCAGGTCGGCGGCATCATGATGCGCGACAGGTGCGGGTGGCCTTTGAAGTCGATGCCGTACATGTCCCAGACTTCGCGCTCGTACCAGTTGGCGTTTGGCCAGATGCTGGTGACGGTCGGCAAGCTCAGGTCGCTTTCGGACAAGGCGACCTTGATCATCACGTCACTATTACGCTCAAGCGACATGAGGTGATAGAACACGGTGAATTCGGCGTCCGAAGGCAGCCCTTGACGCTTGGTGCGCAGACGCTCGTCCACGCCGTGCAGGTCATAGAGCATGACGTACGGCTTGGGCAGGTTGCGCAGGAAAGTCAGGACTTCGACGAGTTTGGCGCGCGCCACCCACAGCACCGGCATACCGGTGCGGGTCGACTGAGCGGTGAACGCTTCGGCGCCAAAACGGTTGTTCAATTCAACGACCACATCCTGGTCGTCTGCCTTGTAAGGCGGGATGTACAGAGCGCTGCCTGTAGTCATGGTTATTTTTTCGCTTTCGGTCAACGTAAAGAATGAAGCCAGCTTCTCGTTTCTTTGTCAGAACAGATCTGGATCAGACTTCGTCAGGGCTGCGCAGGTTGGTGACTGCGATTCGCTGTTCGCGGCGCGCATCCTTCTGCGAAGGCATGTCGGCGCGATATACGCCTTGATCGCCAACGACCCAGGAAAGCGGACGACGCTCCTTGCCAATCGATTCCTGCAAGAGCATCAAGCCTTGCAGAAATGCTTCCGGACGAGGAGGGCAGCCAGGTACGTAGACGTCCACGGGCAGGAACTTGTCCACCCCTTGAACCACAGAGTAGATGTCGTACATGCCGCCGGAGTTGGCGCACGAACCCATGGAAATCACCCACTTCGGCTCGAGCATCTGCTCGTAGAGACGCTGGATGATCGGCGCCATCTTGATGAAGCAGGTTCCGGCGATAACCATGAAGTCGGCTTGACGCGGCGATGCCCGAATCACTTCGGCGCCAAAGCGCGCGATGTCGTGGGGCGCCGTGAAGGCGGTGGTCATTTCCACGTAGCAGCACGACAAGCCAAAGTTGTACGGCCACAGGGAGTTCTTGCGTCCCCAGTTGACCGCGCCACTCAGCACGTCTTCCAGCTTGCCCATGAAAATGTTTTTGTGAACTTGATCCTCTAACGGATCGGAAACGGTTTCCCGTTCGCCAATCGGATACTGCTCGTTAGGAGCATCGGGGTCGATCCTGGTGAGATTGTATTGCATTGCCAAAGCCTCATTGTTTCAGCTTCGCTTGCCTCTTGCGACGAGCTTCCGGAGCCCAGTCAAGGGCGCCCACTCGGAACAGGTAGACAAGACCTGCCAACAGAATTGCTATGAAAACGAGAGCTTCGACGAATCCGGTCCAGCCGCTTTCGCGGACGGACACAGACCATGCAAAGAGAAAGAGGGCTTCGATATCGAAGATCACGAACAGCATCGCGACCAGATAGAATTTGGCTGAGAGCCGCAAGCGGGCGCCACCGGTAGGTAGCATGCCGGACTCGAACGGTTCATTTTTGCTGCGGCCCCAGGCTTTTGACCCGAGGAGGCTGGAGACACCGAGCATGAAGGCACACAGGCCGACTACACCCAGAAGGAAAATGGCAAAGCCCCAGTTGTGGGCCATGAGTCCTGTCGCTTCGGGCATGCTGGTAATCCTTAACAGAGAGCAAAGGTCTCTGAGCTTGATAAAGAAATAAAGCAGTGACGATATGTCGCAGCAATCAATCGCGCTGATTTTATGGCTAAACACCCTGCAAGTAAAATTCCTATAGCGAAATTATTTATTGGAATAAGGACATAGCGCACCTCGAATGCCCCGTAGCCCAAGCATAGCGGGCATTAGCCGGGTTTCTGCGAATTATGTTTTGTGGGAAATGTAACGAACATAGTTACTTCGAAATGATAATTGATATCGTTTGGAGTGATTTTTAAACTGTTTAGCGGGGCAGTAATCAGGAAGTTGTCTTATATGCCCGTTACTGCAAGTAGCGGTATCGCCCGTTTTAAACGATTTTTCTGACGTCCATAGCGCTCTGGATCAATGTTTTTTCAGAAAGGTCCTACACAAAACCTGTGGGAGCCTTTGAGATGTTTGCGGGCAAAAAAAAACGCCCCAAACCAGTCGGGGCGTCAGATGTGCGGCGTTGCGGTTAGCTTTCTATCCGGCCCGCAACGGCCGTTTGCTCAGGTGAAGCAGATCAGTGAAACTGCTCTTCTTCGGTCGAACCGGTCAGCGCGGTTACCGAAGACGAGCCACCCTGAATCACGGTGGTCATGTCGTCGAAGTAGCCGGTGCCCACTTCTTGTTGGTGGGCGACGAAGGTGTAACCCTTGGCAGCATCAGCGAATTCCTGCTCTTGCAGCTTCACGTAGGCAGTCATGTCGTTGCGGGCGTAGTCGTGCGCCAGGTTGAACATGCTGTGCCACATGTTGTGAATGCCGGCCAGGGTGATGAACTGGTGCTTGTAGCCCATGGCGGACAGTTCGCGCTGGAACTTGGCGATGGTCGCGTCGTCCAGGTTTTTCTTCCAGTTGAAGGAAGGCGAGCAGTTGTACGACAGCAGTTGGTCCGGGTATTCCTTTTTGATCGCTTCAGCGAAACGACGGGCTTCTTCCAGATCCGGCTTGGCGGTTTCGCACCAGATCAGGTCGGCGTACGGCGCGTAAGCCAGGCCGCGGGCAATTGCCTGGTCCAGACCGGCACGGACCTTGTAGAAGCCTTCCTGAGTGCGCTCGCCAGTCACGAACGGCTGGTCGTACGGGTCGCAATCGGAGGTCAGCAGGTCAGCAGCGTTAGCGTCGGTACGGGCCAGAATGATGGTCGGCGTACCGGCAACGTCGGCAGCCAGACGCGCAGCGGTCAGCTTCTGCACGGCTTCCTGGGTAGGAACCAGTACTTTGCCGCCCATGTGACCGCATTTTTTCACGGAAGCCAGTTGGTCTTCGAAGTGAACGCCGGCGGCGCCTGCTTCGATCATGCTCTTCATCAGCTCGTATGCGTTCAGAACGCCGCCGAAACCGGCTTCAGCGTCCGCCACGATTGGCGCGAAGTAGTCGATGTAGCCATCGTCGCCCGGGTTCTTGCCGGCTTTCCACTGGATCTGGTCAGCACGTCGGAACGAGTTGTTGATGCGCTTGACCACGGTTGGCACCGAGTCCACCGGGTACAGCGACTGATCCGGGTACATCGATTCGGCGGAGTTGTTGTCCGCAGCCACCTGCCAGCCCGACAGGTAGATCGCCTGGATGCCGGCTTTGACCTGCTGAACAGCCTGGCCGCCGGTCAGGGCGCCCATGCAGTTGACGAAGTCTTTCTCTGGGCGGAAGGACGGCTTGGCACCCTGGGTGACCAGGTTCCACAGCTTCTCGGCGCCCATTTTCGCAAAGGTGTGCTCAGGTTGAACCGAGCCACGCAGACGGACGACGTCAGCAGCGGAGTAAGTGCGTGTCACGCCTTTCCAGCGCGGGTTTTCAGCCCAGTCTTTTTCAAGGGCTGCAATTTGCTGTTCGCGTGTCAGTGCCATGGAGATAAACCTCGTCGCGTCTTTATGAAAAGTTGTTCTGCGGTGGAAAATTCCTGCGCTCGCTGACCAGAAGCTTAGGTGCTCAAGTCGGATTCGGCGGGGTAGGCGACGGGATGAACGATGGGCTCGAGGGGAAGTGAGCAGGTAAAGGCGCAACTGGCGGGCGCATTCGGGCGTCGTGGGCCTTTATACGAACTGCAGTGTGATGCCGGGTTACCCAATTACGCTTCCGTCCCTCGGGACAACTTCGTTCCAGTCGGCAACCTCGTCAAACACACCTTGTGGGCGGTACAGACACGAAGCGGTTCGCGGGGTGGGTGCGAACATCGTTTCGAAGGCCCTTGCCAGGGCCTCTGATTAGCGGGAGCGAGGCCATCATGCCTTCGCTTTTTTGCCTCGTCAAACGTTTTGTAGTGCTTTTTTTAAAGCACTACATCTTTCGTCTAATACGACTAATCAGTCAATTTTCGGTGCTTTAGTCCAAAGCGTCGACTTTCACCCGTAAAGTCATGTCATCCCGGCCTTGAGTCGCGTAGCTGCGGCTCTGGCTCTGTTTGTCGGACTGGGTTTCACGGTTTATCCCGGCGAGGGTGATCCATTCGCCAAGGCGACCGCTGACCGTTGTGTCGGTACTTTGTACGTTCACTACATCGGGACGTTCCTGGCTCATGCGGTCACGATTGGTGCTGATTGACAGATGAACGATGTCGCCGGTGACGCTGGCGGTGACATAAAAGCCCTGTGTGACGTTGCGATATTGCGTCTGGCTGCTGTAGTCGCCGTACGAGTTGCTCTGGCTGCTGGTGATCGGCACGCTCTGGCCGACCTGGATCAGTGCCGGTGCACCTTCGCTGGCCTGAATCTGCTGAATGCCGCCATCACGGCTGGCGGTGCTGTAGTTGATGATCCGGGTCTGTTGGTCGCCGGTGTTCTGCTGGTTGTTTTCGTTGGTATCGACAGTGATCAGCAGGCGTTTGGGGGCGGTATCGAGTTGGGTGATCAGTGCCTTGAGTTCCTGGATCTTGTCCGGCTCGGCCTTGATGATCAGTTGATTGCCATAGGCGCTGACCTGACCGTCTTTGCTCATGAAGTCTTGCGCCATCGGCAGCATGTCGGCGCTGGTGCGGTACTTGAGGGGCACGATTTCAGTGGCCGCCATCACCGATAAGCTGCAACCGAGCAGCAGGGTGGTGAGCAGGGTGCGTAGGGACATGTCCGTTATCTCCGCTTTTGAAAGGCTTGATATTGCCAGTTTGTCGGCCTGGGGTGGGGCAAGTTGAATCGTAGACAGCAAAACGCCCCGTCATCGGTGGATGGCGGGGCGTTTTGAGATGCGCTCAAGGGCCTCTTCACGAGCAAGCCGGCACACAGTCGATCTCTGCTGGGCACAAAAGCTGTGTTCGCTGGAGATTCCCGGTGGGGCGGCTTGCTCGCGAAAGCCGCGCTGCGGTATCACGCCGAGTGGCGAACCATATCGACATGCGGAATCCCTGCTTCCAGGAACTCCTCGCTGACCAGGTTGAAGCCAAGACGCTCGTAGAACGCCGTGGCCTGCACCTGTGCGCTGAGCATCTGCTGCTTCAGGCCGCGCTCTTCAGCTTCAGCGATGACCGCTTGCATCAGGGCGTCACCGACCTTCATGCCGCGCCAGTCTTTGAGTACCGACACGCGACCAATGTGCCCATCGGGCAGCAGGCGCGCAGTGCCGATCGGAAAGTCGCCTTCGAATGCCAGAAAATGCACGGCGGTCGCGTCATCCGCGTCCCACTCAAGTTCAGGTGGTACCGATTGTTCGGCGATAAACACCGTTTCACGAATGCGCCGGATCTCGGCGATGTCCTTCTGCCAGTCTGCGACACGTACGCGAATTTTATTCATCGGCAAACCCCAGGCTGCCTTGCTTGACCAGTTCACACAGCAGGCCGCGACCGTCTTCATCGCTCAGCCACTCGCCGAGGTTGTCGGTGTGCAAGGCGTCGGCGGCGCAGATCAGTTTCAGCAGTTCGCGCAGCTTGCCTGGCAGATATCGGCTCTGGCCACTGGCGAACAGCAGCAGATCGTCATCGACTTCCGACCAGGCCAGACGCGCGCTTGGGTTGCGGACCAGCACGGCGCCATCTTGCAGAGCGCTGAGGAAGTCTTCTTCTTCGACATCTTCCGGGCCGGCCACCAGTTCCGGGTAGCGTGGCTCGGTCATGTACTGGCCGAACCAGGTCAGCAACAGGCGTTCGTCGCTCATGTGTTCGGCGAGCAGGGCTTTCAGGCGATCCAGTGCATCGTGTTGAATCTGGTGCGGGTCGCTGGCCGGCTGCGCGTCGGCATCGGTGTAGCGCTCTTCATCGGTCAGGAACTGGCTGAGGAAGTCGGTGAAGTGGGTCAGTACTTCAGAGGCGCTTGGGGCGCGGAAGCCGACCGAGTAGGTCATGCAGTTATCCACGGCCACGCCGCAGTGGGCCAGGCGCGGCGGCAGGTAGAGCATGTCGCCCGGTTCCAGAACCCACTCTTCGGTTTCGTGGAATTCGGCGAGGATGCGCAGATCCGCGTGTTGCAGCAGCGGGCTCTCGGAGTCGCACATCTGGCCGATTTTCCAGTTGCGCTTGCCGTGACCCTGCAGCAGGAACACGTCGTAGTTATCGAAGTGCGGACCGACGCTGCCACCCGGCGCGGCGAAGCTGATCATCACGTCGTCGACGCGCCAGCTCGGCAGGAAGCGGAAGTTTTCCAGCAGTTCGCTGACTTCTGGCACGAACTGGTCGACCGCTTGGACCAGCAGGGTCCACTCTTTTTCCGGCAGCTTGCTGAATTCGTCTTCAGCGAACGGGCCGCGACGCAGTTCCCATGGGCGCTCGCCGTGCTCGATTACCAGGCGCGACTCGACTTCTTCTTCAAGGGCCAGGCCGGCCAGTTCGTCGGCGTCGATCGGGCTTTCGAAATCAGGAATCGCCTGACGGATCAGCAGTGGCTTTTTCTGCCAGTAGTCGCGCAGGAATTCGCGCGCCGTGAGACCGCCCAGAAGTTGAAGAGGAATATCGGAATTCATATGTAACCTATTGAAAAAAAGCACTTTTCAGACGGGAATAAAAACGCCCGGCGCGGCCGGGCGTCTCAAACGGGTCAAGCGGTCGATCAGATGCGTTTGGCTTGCGCTACAGCGTTACCGATGTAGTTGGCCGGGGTCAGTTGCTTGAGCTCGGCTTTCGCTTCGGCTGGCATGTCCAGACCGTCGATGAAAGTCTGCAGTGCTTCAGGGCTGATGCCCTTGCCGCGGGTCAGTTCTTTCAGCTTTTCGTACGGGTTTTCGATGTTGTAGCGGCGCATCACGGTCTGGATCGGCTCAGCCAATACTTCCCAGCAAGCGTCGAGGTCGGCAGCAATCTTCTGCTCGTTGAGCTCAAGCTTGCTGATGCCTTTGAGGCTGGCTTCGTAAGCGATCACGCTGTGAGCGAAGCCGACGCCGAGATTGCGCAGTACGGTGGAGTCGGTCAGGTCTCGCTGCCAGCGAGAGATTGGCAGTTTGCTCGCCAAGTGCTGGAACAGCGCGTTGGCGATACCCAGATTGCCTTCGGAGTTTTCGAAGTCGATCGGGTTGACCTTGTGCGGCATGGTCGACGAACCGATTTCGCCAGCGATGGTGCGCTGTTTGAAATAACCCAGGGAAATGTAGCCCCAGATGTCACGGTCGAAGTCGATCAGGATGGTGTTGAAGCGCGCAATGGCGTCGAACAGTTCGGCGATGTAGTCGTGCGGTTCGATCTGCGTGGTGTACGGGTTGAAACCCAGGCCCAGCTCGTCTTCGATGAAGGCGCGGGCGTTGGCTTCCCAGTCGATCTGCGGGTAGGCCGACAGGTGGGCGTTGTAGTTGCCGACAGCGCCGTTGATCTTGCCCAGCAGTGGCACCGCAGCGACTTGAGTGATCTGACGCTCGAGACGGTAAACCACGTTTGCCAGTTCTTTACCCAGCGTGGTCGGCGAAGCCGGTTGACCGTGGGTACGCGACAGCATCGGCACGTCAGCGAAACGGATGGCCAGTTCGCGGATGGCGTTGGCGGTTTGGCGCATCAGCGGCAGCATCACGTCGTCACGGCCTTCGCGCAGCATCAGCGCGTGGGACAGGTTGTTGATGTCTTCGCTGGTGCAGGCAAAGTGGATGAACTCGCTGACTTTGGCCAGCTCCGGCAACTTGGCCGCCTGCTCCTTGAGCAGGTATTCGATCGCCTTGACGTCGTGGTTGGTGGTGCGCTCGATCTCTTTGACGCGTTCGGCGTGCTCCAGCGAGAAGTTTTCAGCCAGTTCATTGAGAACGGCGTTGGCCTCGGTGGAGAAGGCTGGCACTTCCGGGATGCCGGCGTGGGCGGCCAGGCGCTGGAGCCAGCGTACTTCAACCAGGACGCGGGCACGGATCAGGCCGTACTCGCTGAAAATCGGGCGCAGGGCCTGGGTTTTGCCGGCGTAGCGGCCGTCTACAGGGGAAACCGCAGTGAGCGAAGAGAGCTGCATGGGGTGTTCTCGGACAGTCGGGCAACGAAATGGGGCGCGTATCATACATGAAAAAATCCGCCGGTCCGTCGCCAACTGACCGGCGTATTACGCGTTACAGACTACAAAGCTTTTATTGCGCGACGATTTACTCGCTGCGCATCAACGGATACAGCTCTTTGAGCAGCTTGCGCCGGCTGATCACCAACTGCCAGCGATGCCCGCCGAGCTGGCGCCACAGGCGTGCTGAACGGATACCGGCCAAGAGCAGGGCGCGGATTTTCGAGGCATTGCTCGGCTGTTGCAGGTTGCGCATGTCGCCATGCACCTGAATCCGCTGGCGCAGGGTGCTCAGGGTGTCTTGGTACAGCGCGCCGCACGCGGCAACCACGTTTTCGTGGGCCGGGCCGAAGTGCTCAACTTGCGACTGGATCTGCGGCAGGCGCTTGCCGATGGTGTCGAGCATGTCGTCACGCTTGGCCAGTTGCCGCTCAAGACCGAGCATCGACAGGGCATAGCGCAATGGCTCGCGCTGCAAGGTGCTCGGGTCGCGTTCAAGCGCGCCGATCAGTGCGCGGTAGCCTTCACGCAGATTGATATCGTCGCCGCCGTACACGTCCAGCGTGTCTTTCGGGTCGCGCACCAGCAGGCTGCCGAGCATGCAGCTCAGGCCGGCCTCGTTGGTCTGGCCGGTCTTGGCGATCCGGTCGACCAGCACGGCTGCGAGAAACACGCCGCCCAGCGCCGTCAGTTGCTCCTGAGTCGGGTTCATGCCTGGCCGCTCCACGGCTCGGCGACTTCGATCACGCCGCCGCCGAGGCAGATTTCACCGTCATAGAACACCACGGACTGGCCTGGCGTCACCGCGCGTTGCGGCTCGTCGAACACTGCGCGGTAACCGCTGGCGGTTTTTTCCAGGGTGCAGGCCTGGTCGCTTTGGCGGTAACGCACTTTGGCGGTCAGGCGCAGCGGCTGGCTCAGATCGATCGGGTTGACCCAATAGATTTCCGAGGCGTGCAGGGCGCTGGAGAACAGCCATGGGTGGTTGTTGCCTTGGCCGACGATCAGCTCGTTGTTGTCCAGATCCTTGCGCAGCACGTACCACGGCTCATCGCCCGCATCTTTCAAACCGCCAATGCCCAGGCCCTGGCGCTGGCCGATGGTGTGGTACATCAAGCCGTGGTGACGGCCGATGACTTCGCCTTCGGTGGTTTTGATCTCGCCCGGTTGTGCCGGCAGGTATTGCTTGAGAAAGTCGCTGAAACGACGCTCGCCGATGAAGCAGATCCCGGTGGAATCCTTCTTCTTGGCGGTCGCCAGCTCGTATTTTTCGGCAATGGCGCGGACTGCCGGTTTTTCCAGCTCGCCGACCGGGAACAGGGTCTTGGCGATCTGTTCGCCGCCGACGGCGTGCAGGAAGTAGCTTTGATCCTTGTTCGGATCGAGGCCCTTGAGCAGTTCGGTGCGGCCATCGATGTCACGGCGGCGCACGTAGTGGCCGGTGGCAATCAGGTCGGCGCCGAGCATCATGGCGTAGTCCAGGAACGCCTTGAACTTGATCTCGCGGTTGCACAGGATGTCCGGGTTCGGCGTGCGACCGGCCTTGTATTCGGCCAGGAAGTGCTCGAACACGTTGTCCCAGTACTCGGCGGCGAAGTTGGCAGTGTGCAGTTTGATGCCGATCTTGTCGCACACGGCCTGAGCGTCCGCCAGGTCGTCCATGGCGGTGCAATATTCCGTTCCGTCGTCTTCTTCCCAGTTCTTCATGAACAGGCCTTCCACTTCAAAGCCCTGCTCGATCAGCAGGAGAGCGGAAACGGAAGAGTCCACGCCGCCGGACATGCCGACAATGACGCGCTTCTTGGATGTGTCAGAAGGGGCTGGATCACGCATAGGGATTCAATGAGTGTCTTGAAAAAGGACGCGATTCTATCAGGCTCACGGCCTCAAGGCTAAAGAGAAGGGCGGATCAGTTCGAGGCCGAAGTGATGGCCGGCCAGATAATCATCGATGCAGCGGATGATCAGCTCGCTGCGCCAGTTATCGCGCTGGGCGATTAATTCGTCGCGGGTCAGCCACTTGGCGCCGACGATGCCGTCGTCGAGCGGGCAATCCGGGTGGTGCTTCACGGCTTTGGCGCTGAAGCACACGCGTTGGTAGGTGACACCGTTGCTCGGTGCGGTGTACAGGTAAATGCCGATGACGCCGGTGGGTTCGACGTCCCAGCCAGTTTCCTCAAGGGTTTCGCGAATGGCAGCTTCGATCAGGGTTTCGTTCGGGTCGAGATGGCCGGCAGGCTGATTGAGTACGTTGCGCCCGGCCTTGTGCTCTTCGACCATCAGGAAGCGGCCGTTGTTCTCGACGATGGTGGCGACGGTGATGTGGGGGAGCCATTCCATAAATCTTCCTCAATCTATTGGTTGAAACCTGATCCCCTGTGGGAGCAGGCTTGCTCGCAAATACGGTTTGTCATTCAACATCTTTATTGACTGATCCAATGCATTCGCGAGCAAGCCCGCTCCCACATGGGGTCGTGTCTCAAGGATAAATGGGCCAGCGCCACAAAAAGAAACCCCGGCACTGGGCCGGGGCTTCTTTACAGCATTACAACCTTAAACCAGCGCAGCAACCGCCGCGTTGAAGGTTGCGCTTGGGCGCATGGCCTTGCTGATCAGCTCGGCATTGGCGTGGTAGTAACCGCCGATGTCCACTGGCTTGCCCTGCACGGCGTTGAGCTCGGCAACGATGGTTGCTTCGTTCTCGGTCAGGGTTTTAGCCAGGGGCGCGAACTGCGCTTGCAGTGCAGCGTCTTCGGTCTGGGCAGCCAGGGCCTGAGCCCAGTACATCGCCAGATAGAAGTGGCTGCCGCGGTTGTCGATGTTGCCGACTTTGCGCGATGGCGACTTGTTGTTGTCGAGGAACTGGCCAGTGGCCTGATCCAGAGTCTTGGACAGAACCAGCGCTTTCGGGTTGTTGTAGTTCACACCCAAATGCTCGAGGGATGCCGCCAGAGCCAGGAATTCGCCCAGCGAATCCCAGCGCAGGAAGTTCTCTTCAACCAGTTGCTGCACGTGCTTCGGTGCCGAACCGCCGGCGCCGGTTTCGAACAGGCCACCGCCGTTCATCAGCGGCACGATCGACAGCATCTTGGCACTGGTGCCCAGTTCCATGATCGGGAACAGATCGGTCAGGTAGTCGCGCAGTACGTTGCCGGTCACCGAAATGGTGTCCTTGCCTTCGCGGGTGCGCTGCAGGGTGTACTTCATCGCGTCGACCGGCGCCATGATCTGGATGTCCAGACCGGCAGTGTCGTGATCCTTCAGGTAAGCCTGAACTTTCTCGATCACTACGCCGTCGTGAGCGCGCATCGGATCGAGCCAGAAAATGGCTGGAGTGCTGCTGGCGCGAGCGCGGTTGACGGCCAGTTTGACCCAGTCCTGGATCGGCGCGTCTTTGGTCTGGCACATACGGAAGATGTCGCCAGCTTCAACAGCCTGTTCCATCAGCAGGGTGCCTTTGCTGTCGGTCACGCGAACCACGCCGTCAGCCTTGATCTGGAAGGTCTTGTCATGCGAGCCGTACTCTTCGGCTTTCTTCGCCATCAGGCCGACGTTTGGCACGCTGCCCATGGTGGTCGGGTCGAAGGCGCCATTGGCTTTGCAGTCTTCGATCACAGCCTGGTAGATGGTCGCGTAGCAGCGATCCGGGATCACAGCCTTGGTGTCGTGCAACTGGCCGTCGGTGCCCCACATCTTGCCGGAGTCACGGATCATCGCTGGCATCGAGGCGTCGACGATAACGTCGCTCGGCACGTGCAGGTTGGTGATGCCTTTGTCGGAGTTGACCATCGCCAGCGATGGACGAGCGGCGTAGACCGCTGCCATGTCGGCTTCGATCTGCGCTTGCTGATCGCTAGGCAGGGCCTTGATACGAGCGTACAGATCGCCGATGCCGTTGTTCAGGTTGAAGCCGATCTGGGCCAGCACGTCAGCGTGCTTGGTCAGCGCGTCTTTATAGAACTCGGCAACGATCTGGCCGAACATGATCGGGTCGGAGACCTTCATCATGGTCGCTTTGAGGTGAACCGACAGCAGCACGCCTTGTGCCTTGGCGCTTTCGATTTCTGCGGCGATGAACGCGCGCAGGGCGTTTTTGCTCAACACGGCGCAGTCGAGGATCTCGCCAGCCTGAACGGTGGTTTTTTCTTTCAGGACGGTCGTGGTGCCGTCTTTGGCGATCAGCTCGATTTTCACAGCGTCAGCGGCGTCGATCAGGGCGGCTTTTTCGCTGCCGTAGAAATCGCCGGTGCTCATGTGAGCAACGTGGGACTTGGAGTCTTTGGCCCATGCGCCCATTTTGTGCGGGTGCTTGCGAGCGTAGTTCTTGACCGACAGCGGAGCGCGGCGGTCGGAGTTGCCTTCACGCAGAACCGGGTTCACGGCGCTGCCTTTGACTTTGTCGTAACGCGCCTTGGCGTCTTTGTCGGCATCGCTGGTTACGGTTTCCGGGTAGTCCGGCAGGTTGTAACCCTGAGCTTGCAGCTCTTTGATCGCGGCTTGCAGTTGTGGAACCGAAGCGCTGATGTTCGGCAGCTTGATGATATTGGCTTCAGGCGTAACGGCCAGGTCGCCCAGTTCGGCGAGGTGATCGGCTACGGCTTTGTCGCCCAGTTGCTCGGGGAAGCTGGCCAGAATGCGTGCTGCAAGAGAGATATCGCGGGTTTCCACGGCGATATCGGCCGAGGCGGTGTAAGCCTCGATGATCGGCAGCAGGGAATAGGTGGCGAGGGCTGGAGCTTCGTCGGTGAAGGTATAGATGATCTTCGAGCGGGTGGGCATATTCGGATTAACTCTCTCTTCTTTGCTAAAGCGTGCGCAGAAACTCGAGGGGCGCCGGGTAAGCGCGTTCGTTCAAAGTCATCCATGAACCGAATGTCGAGATTCTTCGCGGTGATGTTGGGTGCATCGTTGAGCGTCAAGCAGTCGGACTGCGGTAACAGTTCAACCAAACAGGCGGAAAGTCTCGTGCTAGAGAGGCCAGCCGTCGTGACCCTTTGGTCAGCGGGCGGCATTATACATAGGTAGCTGGCAATCTGCCGATGGTTCATATGCAACGATTCTCGTCCATTGGTCTAAAGGTCGCAGGGCAGGGTGGGGCGTAGAGTCTTGCGCAATGCTTGAGTTTGGCGCTTTTCCCTTTGCTTTCAGGGTTGTACGAAACGAGATGTGCCTGCGCCTTGAACAGAGGGTTTGCGTGTTGATTTAACTGGGTTACGCTCGAACCAAGCCAGATGTTCAATCCAAACAATGGAGTTCAGCATGGGTTACAAGAAGATTCAGGTTCCAGCCGTCGGCGACAAAATCACCGTCAATGCAGACCATTCTCTCAATGTTCCAGATAACCCGATCATCCCCTTCATCGAAGGTGACGGCATTGGTGTTGACATCAGTCCGGTGATGATCAAGGTTGTCGATGCTGCAGTTCAAAAGGCATACGGCGGCAAACGCAAGATTTCCTGGATGGAAGTCTTCGCCGGGGAAAAAGCCACTCAGGTTTACGATCAGGACACCTGGCTGCCTCAGGAAACGCTCGACGCAGTCAAGGATTACGTGGTTTCCATCAAAGGCCCGCTGACCACCCCGGTCGGTGGCGGCATCCGCTCGCTGAACGTGGCTCTGCGTCAGCAACTCGATTTGTACGTCTGCCTGCGTCCGGTGCGCTGGTTCGAAGGTGTGCCAAGCCCGGTGAAAAAGCCTGGCGACGTCGACATGACTATCTTTCGCGAGAACTCCGAGGATATCTACGCTGGCATCGAGTGGAAGGCCGGTTCGCCGGAAGCCACCAAGGTCATCAAATTCCTTAAAGAAGAAATGGGCGTCACCAAGATCCGTTTCGACGAAAACTGCGGTATCGGCGTCAAGCCGGTTTCCCTCGAGGGCACCAAGCGCCTGGCGCGCAAGGCGCTGCAGTATGTGGTCGATAACGACCGCGATTCGCTGACTATCGTGCACAAAGGCAACATCATGAAGTTCACCGAAGGTGCCTTCAAGGAATGGGCCTACGAAGTGGCCGCCGAAGAGTTCGGCGCGACCCTGCTCGACGGCGGTCCGTGGATGCAGTTCAAGAACCCGAAAACCGGCAAGAACGTCATCGTCAAGGATGCCATCGCCGACGCCATGCTCCAGCAGATCCTGCTGCGCCCGGCCGAATACGATGTGATCGCCACCCTAAACCTCAATGGCGACTACCTCTCCGACGCTCTGGCGGCGGAAGTGGGCGGTATCGGTATCGCGCCGGGCGCTAACCTGTCCGACACCGTAGCGATGTTCGAAGCCACCCACGGTACTGCGCCGAAGTACGCCGGCAAGGATCAGGTCAACCCGGGTTCTCTGATTCTTTCGGCGGAAATGATGCTGCGTCACATGGGCTGGACCGAAGCGGCGGATCTGATCATCAAGGGCACCAACGGCGCCATCAGTGCCAAGACCGTGACTTATGACTTCGAGCGTCTGATGGATGGGGCCAAACTGGTGTCGTCTTCGGGCTTCGGTGATGCGCTGATCTCGCATATGTAAGAACTGCAAGCATGCAAATAACCGCCCCTCTCGGATAATAGAGGGGCGGTTTTTTATGGCTGAAGGTTTTGACGCGTCAACTGGTAACTTTTTGTTCTCTAAAGGTGTCCGGGACTGTTTCTTTTTCTTCTGTGGCTACGACCGCTGTAATATTGACCGCGTGCAGGCCTTTGGGCCCCTGAGCGATCACGAAGCTTACGGCCTGCCCAGCCTTGAGGGTTTTATACCCGTCCATTTCAATGGCGGAGTAGTGCGCAAAGAAATCAATATCTTTGCCAGCCTCGTCTCGACCTTCACGGGTGTCGGTATTGATGAACCCGAACCCCTTGGCATTGTTGAACCATTTCACCTTGCCGACAGCCATGCTCAAATCCCTCTGCAACAGACTCCAACGCTGGAGTATCATCCAGGACATCCGCAATCTAATCCGTTAAAAGGATTGACTCCGCGGATCTTTTTTACCCACTGTGGGCTCTATTGGTTGTAACACCGTTTTCCCGATAGTCAAGGTGACCGGGCAGTCGGAGTTGAAAACGTGTACAGCCGCCCCCACCACTGTATTTGCACAACTGACGAACCTTTCTTTCCATGCATGCAATCAGCCAGATTCGACTAACATTCAATCAGGATCGCCCGCTTCTCCAAAAGGATCTTCCAGAGGAGCACGACGACGATTCGGCAGGCGTTGCTGTTCAGGAAGCAAAGCCTGCGTTACAGGCGCCGCCGATGTACAAGGTGGTTTTGTTCAACGATGACTACACACCGATGGATTTCGTCGTCGAAGTGCTCGAGGTGTTTTTTAACCTGAATCGCGAGCTGGCGACCAAGGTCATGCTGGCCGTCCACACAGAAGGGCGGGCAGTATGTGGAGTGTTTACCCGCGACATCGCCGAGACAAAGGCCATGCAGGTCAACCAGTACGCCAGGGAAAGCCAGCATCCGCTACTCTGTGAAATCGAGAAGGACGGTTAATCGCCGACCACTTGGGTATGAGGTGAAGCTATGTTAAACCGCGAGCTCGAAGTCACCCTCAATCTTGCCTTCAAGGAGGCTCGTTCGAAGCGTCATGAGTTCATGACCGTCGAACACCTCCTGTTGGCCTTATTGGACAATGAGGCTGCCGCCACCGTTTTGCGTGCCTGCGGCGCAAACCTCGACAAACTCAAGCATGACCTGCAGGAGTTCATCGACTCCACCACGCCATTGATCCCCGTTCATGACGAAGATCGCGAAACCCAGCCAACCCTGGGCTTCCAGCGTGTACTGCAGCGTGCTGTTTTTCACGTACAGAGCTCGGGCAAACGCGAAGTGACTGGCGCCAATGTGCTGGTTGCAATCTTCAGTGAGCAAGAGAGTCAGGCCGTGTTTCTGCTGAAACAGCAGAGCGTTGCGCGCATCGATGTCGTCAACTACATCGCTCACGGCATTTCCAAAGTGCCGGGGCATGGCGATCACTCTGAAGGTGAGCAAGACATGCAGGACGACGAGGGCGGTGAGTCTTCTTCTTCAGGCAATCCTCTGGATGCTTATGCCAGCAACCTCAACGAACTCGCGCGTCAGGGGCGGATTGATCCGCTGGTCGGCCGTGAGTCGGAAGTCGAGCGTGTCGCGCAGATCCTGGCGCGGCGGCGCAAAAATAATCCGCTGTTGGTCGGCGAGGCTGGCGTGGGTAAAACCGCGATTGCCGAAGGCCTGGCCAAACGCATTGTCGACAACCAGGTCCCTGATCTGTTGGCCAGCAGCGTTGTTTACTCGCTCGATCTCGGTGCTCTGCTCGCGGGCACCAAATATCGCGGTGATTTCGAGAAGCGCTTCAAGGCGTTGCTCAATGAGCTGAAAAAGCGTCCTCAGGCGATCCTGTTCATCGACGAGATTCACACCATCATTGGTGCTGGCGCTGCATCCGGTGGTGTCATGGACGCTTCGAATCTGCTCAAGCCACTGCTGTCGTCTGGCGATATTCGCTGCATCGGCTCGACCACGTTTCAGGAGTTTCGCGGCATCTTCGAGAAGGATCGTGCTTTGGCGCGGCGCTTCCAGAAGGTCGATGTCGTCGAGCCGTCGGTGGAAGACACCATCGGTATCCTGCGCGGCCTGAAGGGTCGTTTCGAGGCGCACCACAACATCGAGTACAGCGATGAGTCGTTGCGTGCCGCCGCTGAACTGGCGTCGCGTTACATCAATGATCGACACATGCCGGACAAGGCCATCGACGTGATCGATGAGGCGGGTGCCTACCAGCGTTTGCAACCGGTCGAGAAGCGCGTCAAGCGTATCGAAGTGCCGCAGGTTGAAGATATCGTGGCGAAAATCGCGCGTATTCCGCCGAAGCACGTCACCAGTTCCGATAAGGAACTGCTGCGTAACCTGGAGCGTGACCTCAAGCTGACGGTGTTTGGTCAGGATGCGGCGATCGACTCGCTGTCCACTGCGATCAAGCTGTCCCGTGCCGGCCTCAAGTCGCCTGATAAACCGGTGGGGTCGTTCCTTTTCGCAGGGCCTACCGGTGTCGGTAAAACCGAAGCCGCGCGGCAACTGGCCAAGGCGTTGGGGATCGAACTGGTTCGCTTCGACATGTCCGAATACATGGAACGTCACACCGTATCGCGTCTGATCGGTGCCCCTCCAGGTTATGTCGGCTTCGATCAGGGCGGTCTGTTGACCGAGGCGATCACCAAGCAGCCGCACTGCGTATTGCTGCTCGATGAAATCGAGAAGGCGCACCCGGAAGTCTTCAACCTGCTGCTGCAGGTGATGGACCACGGTACGCTCACTGACAACAACGGGCGCAAAGCGGACTTCCGCAACGTGATCGTGATCATGACCACCAACGCTGGTGCCGAAACGGCAGCTCGTGCTTCGATTGGTTTCACCCATCAGGACCACTCGTCCGATGCGATGGAAGTGATCAAGAAGAGCTTCACGCCGGAATTCCGCAACCGTCTGGACACCATTATCCAGTTTGGTCGCCTCAGTCATGAGGTCATCAAAAGTGTGGTGGACAAGTTCCTTACCGAGCTTCAGGCGCAGTTGGAAGACAAGCGTGTGCTGCTGGAAGTTACCGATGCGGCGCGCAGTTGGCTGGCGGCGGGTGGTTACGACTCTGCCATGGGCGCTCGTCCGATGGCGCGTCTGATCCAGGACAAGATCAAGCGTCCGCTGGCGGAGGAGATTCTGTTTGGCGAGCTGGCCGAGCATGGCGGTGTGGTTCACATCGACATCAAGGACGGTGAAATGACGTTTGACTTCGAAACCACGGCTGAGATGGCCTGACGGCTTGGTGTTGATTGGGAAGGCGCCTTCGGGCGCCTTTTTTGTTTTTTGGGGGGGGGGTGGGGTTTTTGGGTTTTGGGTGAATATCCGTTGCTGCGGTGATGGCTTATTACGGTTTCGCCCTTACGGCGACTCACTTTTTTTCAAACGCCAAAAAAAGTAAGCAAAAAACGCTTGCTCCTACGTTCGGCCCGCTCGCTGGGGCTCGGGGTTCCTTCGCTCCGGGATCGATCCGGGCGCAGCGCCTACGGTTTGCTTCGCTGCACCTCCTCTCGCTGTGTTTGGCTTCGCCAAACGGTCGCTGCGCTCCCACCCCCGGATCAATCCCTCCACTCAGCCTTCCGACGTCGCCTTGCAGATCAAAAACTGCAGCCGAGCTAACGCTCATCCTGTTGAGCAGTGAAAAGCGGGCGCTGTTTGCTGTTGGTTTTTTGTGGGCGCTGGCTTGCCAGCGATGGCGGCCTGCGAGCCGACCATCTCTGACTAATCGCGCCCAATCCAGCTGTGGGGGCGAGCTTGCTGGCGAAGACGGCTTACCAGCCACCGAATTTTCACTGAACACACCCAGTCCCCATGTAGGAGCTGCCGAAGGCTGCGATCTTTTGATCTGCTTTGGCTTTGGCTTTTGATCTGTTGCTCAACCGTAGCGAGGGAGCACTGAGTCTCAGCGAAGTGCCGTGCGTCAGGGGCAAAGCCTTTTGGTGTTTTTTTGCTGGGCCGGCACTCCGGCGTTTGAAAAAGGGATCCGCAGCAGCGGATATACACACAAAACCATTAAAGTGCAGACACAAAAACGCCCGGCATAAACCGGGCGTTCTGTATTGACTTGATTAGCGAGCGCGGTAAGTGATGCGCCCTTTGCTCAAGTCATAGGGCGTCAGCTCGACGCGCACTTTGTCACCGGTAAGAATACGAATGTAGTTCTTGCGCATCTTGCCGGAAATATGCGCGGTTACGACGTGCCCATTTTCCAACTCCACACGAAACATGGTGTTGGGCAGGGTGTCGACGACAGTGCCTTCCATTTCGAAGCTGTCTTCTTTCGACATGCAGTAAAGCCCTCGGTATCCAATGAATGGCCCGGTGCAACTGCGCCAGGCAAAAGCGGCGTGCATTGTGCCCGAAAAATGGCGTTTACGCCAAGGGGTTTAGGGTTTGGGTTTAGTTCAGGATCACCCAGCGCTGATTAATCAGCAGTTCGATGGGGCGATACTGGGTCTTGTAGTTCATCTTTTTGCAGTTCTTGATCCAGTAACCCAGGTAAACCGCCTCAAGCCCCATGCGTTGGCTTTCGGCAATTTGCCACAGGATGGCGAAGCGGCCCAGGCTGCGGCGCTCTTCGGCGGGCTCGTAGAAGGTGTACACCGCTGACAAGCCGTTTGGTAGCAAATCGGTCACTGCCACCGCCAGCAACCGTCCGTCGAGACGAAATTCGTAAAAGCGCGAGAAGGGCAGGTCGCGAACCAGAAACGTGGAGAATTGATCGCGGCTCGGCGGATACATGTCGCCGTCAGCGTGACGCTGTTCGATGTAGCGCTGGTACAGGTCGAAATATTCTTCGCTGAATTTGGGTTTGGCCGGATGAACCTGCAAATCGGCGTTGCGCTTGAAAATGCGCTTTTGCTGACGATTGGGGGTGAACAGCGCCACCGGAATGCGTGCAGGCACGCACGCATTGCAATTCTGGCAATGGGGGCGATACAGATGATCGCCGCTGCGACGAAAGCCCATTTCCGACAGATCTGCGTAAACATGCACATCCATGGGCTGGCTCGGATCGAGAAACAGGGTCGTGGCCTGCTCCTCGGGCAGATAACTGCAAGAGTGGGGCTGAGTGGCATAGAACTTCAAACGCGCCAACTCGGTCATGATCAACCCTCGGGGTAAGCTGGTGAATTAAGTGTAAGCCACGCGCGCAAAAGTCGCTCAGCAAACCCAGGTCGCATCATTGGGCTGATCCAGATGCCGAGCCAGATATTCCGCGAATTCGTGGCGGGGAATCGCCCGGGCGCCAAGGCTGTGCAGATGATCGGTCGGCATCTGGCAGTCGATCAGCACAAAACCCGAGTCCTTCAGGTGCTGCACCAAGGTGGCAAAGCCATATTTGGAGGCGTTATCCGCGCGGCTGAACATCGATTCACCAAAAAACAGCTGTCCCATCGCCAAGCCATACAGGCCGCCGACCAGTTTGCCCTGATCCCGGACTTCCACTGAATGAGCGAAGCCGCGCCGATGCAATTCAATGTAGGCCTCCTGCATGGCTTCGGTGATCCAGGTGCCATCGGCATAGTCCCGTGGGGCGGCGCAGGCGTGGATCACCGCCTCAAAGTCCTGATCGAAGGTGACCTGGTAGCGTGCTTTGCGCAGTAATTTGCCGAGGCTGCGCGAGACATGCAGTTCGTCGGGAAATAGCACGGTGCGAGGGTCTGGTGACCACCAAAGAATAGGCTGGCCCTCGGAAAACCATGGGAAGCAGCCATGACGATAAGCCTGAATCAGGCGATCGGCGGACAGATCGCCGCCCGCGGCGAGCAGTCCATTGGGGTCGCGCATGGCCTTTTCCAGCGGCGGAAAAGTCAGGGAATTACGTTGTAACCAAGTCAGCATGGCATCCAGGCTTGCAGAAGGGGAGGGTGATGTGGGCTGTTAGCCCGCGCTAAAGTGTGCCGCTAAATGGCGCGAATGTCGTGCCGATCCTGCCTGACGTTTGCAGTGTTGCAACTTGGCAAGCTTGATGCGGTCGTAAGCGAGCGGCGTGGTCGGGCATGCAACAGGCTTGACGGGCAGTCAGTGACAGGTTGCGAGGTGTGGGTGGCAATGCTTCGCTATGTTCATCAAATACACCTCATAAGCCTTTGTCACAAAAGACAATGCATGCTCAAATTGAATCGCAGGTTCTGTACGCTTGGCTATGCTCAAACCTGGGCGTTGAAGCATGGCATCAGACGCACAAACCCGTACAATGCCGGGCTGTTACAGAATATTCGCTGCGTGCGATGCTTATGGCTGTGTTTATGAAAGCATCAGTGCAATGTTAAAAGTAGTCTCAGTTGTGCCCGTCAACTTTTCACCTGCCTGGATTGGGCAGTTTTTTATCGTCATTCAATAGATGGACGCGCCTTGGGCGCAGGAAAAGAAGCGTTTTGAAGAAATCCACCGAAGCACCAAAAACAGTCGTTCCGCTCTGGCGCCAGCAATTGCACTACCGGCTCAAGGAAGGTGCATTGATCGCCATCGGCGCTTTGTGCCTGTTCCTGATGATGGCCTTGCTGACCTACGGCAAGGACGATCCGGGCTGGAGCCACAACAGCAAGATCGACGACGTACAGAATTTCGGCGGCCCGGCGGGCTCTTACAGCGCCGATATCCTGTTCATGGTGCTCGGTTATTTTGCCTATATCTTCCCCTTGCTACTGGCGATCAAGGCCTATCAGATCTTCCGTCAGCGCCACGAGCAGTGGCAGTGGAGCGGCTGGCTGTTCTCCTGGCGGCTGATCGGTCTGGTGTTTCTGGTGTTGTCCGGCGCTGCGCTGGCACACATCCATTTTCACGCCGCGACCGGTCTGCCGGCCGGTGCCGGCGGTGCCTTGGGCGAGAGTCTCGGCGATCTGGCGAAGAATGCGCTGAATATCCAGGGCAGCACGCTGCTGTTCATCGCGCTGTTTCTGTTCGGCCTGACCGTCTTCACCGACTTGTCGTGGTTCAAGGTGATGGACATCACTGGCAAGATCACCCTCGACCTGTTCGAGCTGTTTCAGGGCGCGCTCAACCGCTGGTGGTCGGCGCGCACCGAACGCAAGCAACTGGTTGCACAACTGCGTGAAGTCGATGACCGAGTCCATGATGTCGTTGCTCCGACTGTCACCGACAAACGTGAGCAGGCCAAGGTCAAAGAGCGCTTGATCGAACGCGAGCAGGCCCTGAGCAAACACATGTCCGAGCGCGAGAAACAGGTGCCGCCGGTCATCGCGCCAGCCCCGGTCAAGGCGCCGGAGCCAAGCAAGCGTGTGCAGAAAGAGAAGCAGGCGCCGTTGTTCGTTGACAGCGCCGTGGAAGGCACTTTGCCGCCAATCTCGATCCTCGACCCGGCGGAAAAGAAACAACTCAATTACTCGCCGGAGTCCCTGGCTGCGGTCGGCCACCTTCTGGAGATCAAACTCAAGGAGTTCGGTGTCGAGGTGTCCGTGGATTCGATTCACCCGGGCCCGGTGATTACCCGTTATGAAATTCAGCCCGCCGCCGGCGTCAAGGTCAGCCGCATCGCCAACCTGGCGAAAGACCTTGCGCGCTCCCTGGCCGTGACCAGTGTGCGTGTGGTCGAAGTCATTCCGGGCAAGACCACGGTCGGTATCGAGATCCCGAACGAAGACCGGCAGATCGTGCGCTTCTCCGAAGTGCTGTCGACGCCTGAGTACGACAACTTCAAATCGCCGGTCACGTTGGCGTTGGGTCACGATATCGGCGGCAAACCGGTCATTACCGATCTGGCGAAGATGCCGCACTTGCTGGTAGCCGGTACCACCGGTTCCGGTAAGTCGGTGGGTGTGAACGCGATGATTCTGTCGATCCTGTTCAAGTCCGGCCCGGAAGACGCCAAACTGATCATGATCGACCCGAAAATGCTTGAGCTGTCGATCTACGAAGGCATTCCGCATTTGCTCTGCCCGGTGGTCACCGACATGAAGGACGCCGCCAATGCCCTGCGCTGGAGCGTCGCGGAGATGGAGCGTCGCTACAAGCTGATGGCGAAGATGGGCGTGCGTAACCTGTCCGGCTTCAACGCCAAGGTCAAGGAAGCGCAGGATGCCGGAGAGCCGTTGAGCGATCCGCTGTACAAGCGTGAAAGCATTCATGACGAAGCGCCGCTGCTGAGCAAGCTGCCGACCATCGTCGTGGTCGTCGATGAATTCGCCGACATGATGATGATCGTCGGCAAGAAGGTTGAGGAGTTGATTGCCCGGATCGCGCAGAAGGCGCGTGCCGCGGGTATTCACTTGATCCTTGCGACCCAGCGGCCTTCGGTGGACGTGATCACCGGTCTGATCAAGGCCAACATTCCGACGCGTATGGCGTTCCAGGTGTCGAGCAAGATCGACTCGCGGACCATCATCGACCAGGGCGGCGCCGAACAACTGCTTGGCCACGGTGACATGCTCTACATGCCACCGGGCACCAGCCTGCCTATTCGGGTTCACGGCGCGTTCGTTTCCGACGATGAAGTACACCGCGTGGTTGAAGCGTGGAAACTGCGCGGCGCACCGGAGTACAACGACGACATCCTCAACGGTGTCGAAGAGGCGGGCAGCGGCTTTGAGGGCAGCAGCGGTGGTGGCGACGGCGATGATCCGGAAGCCGATGCGCTATATGACGAAGCGGTTCAGTTCGTCCTCGAAAGCCGCCGCGCATCGATTTCCGCGGTGCAGCGCAAGCTGAAAATCGGCTACAACCGCGCCGCGCGAATGATCGAGGCTATGGAAATGGCCGGTGTCGTCACTTCAATGAACACCAATGGGTCGCGTGAAGTCCTGGCTCCGGGCCCGGTACGCGACTGATTCAGCGCCCCTGATGACTAACAAAAGGACGGTGCAATGATGCGCCGTCCCCTCCCAACGAGTATTCAAGAGGACTCCCATGCGTCTTATCCGCATGCTGTTGCCAGTACTGGCTTTGACCACACTCACGGCCCACGCCGATGACAAGGACGTGGCTCGTCTGACCCAATTGCTGGAAACCTCCAAGACCCTGACTGCTAACTTCTCGCAACTGACCCTCGACGGCAGCGGCACTCAGTTGCAGGAAACCACCGGTGACATGACCCTGCAGCGCCCGGGCCTGTTTTACTGGCACACCAATGCGCCGGCCGAGCAGACCATGGTCTCCGACGGCAAGAAAGTCACCCTGTGGGACCCGGATCTGGAACAGGCCACCATCAAGAAGCTCGACGAACGTCTGACCCAGACGCCAGCGCTGCTGCTGTCGGGTGACGTGTCGAAAATCAGCCAGAGCTTCGACATCTCGGCGAAAGAGGCGGGTGGCGTGATCGACTTCACCCTCAAGCCGAAAACCAAGGACACCCTGTTCGACAGCCTGCGTCTGTCGTTCCGCAACGGTCTGCTCAATGACATGCAACTGATCGACAGCGTTGGTCAGCGCACCAACATCCTGTTTACCGGGGTGAAGGCCAACGAAGCGGTGCCGGCGTCCAAGTTCAAGTTCGACATCCCGAAAGGTGCCGACGTCATTCAGGAATAAGCTCCCACAGGAGCAATCATCGGTCTCAAGATCTACTAGAGGTTTCAACGGTACGTGATGGATCTGTTTCGCAGTGCACCGATTGCCCAGCCGCTGGCCGCGCGTTTACGTGCGACCAATCTGGATGAGTATGTCGGTCAGGAGCACGTGCTCGCTCGCGGCAAGCCTCTGCGTGAGGCGCTGGAGCAGGGTGCCCTGCATTCGATGATCTTCTGGGGGCCGCCGGGCGTGGGCAAGACCACGCTGGCGCGGTTGCTCGCCGAAGTCTCGGACGCGCACTTCGAAACAGTCTCGGCAGTTCTCGCCGGGGTCAAAGAGATCCGTCAGGCTGTTGAAATCGCCAAGCAGCAGGCCGGCCAGTACGGCAAGCGCACGATTTTGTTCGTCGATGAAGTGCACCGCTTCAACAAGTCCCAGCAGGATGCATTTCTGCCGTACGTTGAAGACGGCACGCTGATTTTCATCGGCGCCACCACCGAAAACCCTTCGTTCGAACTGAACAACGCCTTGTTGTCGCGGGCTCGCGTCTACGTGCTGAAAAGCCTCGACGAGGCGGCGCTGCGCAAGCTTGTACACCGCGCGCTCAGCGAAGAGCGTGGCTTGGGCAAGCGCAACCTGACGTTGAGCGATGAAGGCTTCCAGATGCTGTTGTCCGCCGCCGATGGCGATGGGCGGCGGCTGCTTAATCTCCTGGAGAACGCTTCGGATCTGGCCGAAGACGACAGCGAGATCGGCATCGAACTCCTGCAAAGTCTGCTCGGTGACACCCGTCGTCGCTTCGACAAGGGCGGTGAGGCGTTCTATGACCAGATATCCGCGCTGCACAAATCAGTGCGTGGTTCCAATCCGGATGGCGCGCTGTACTGGTTTGCACGGATGATCGACGGCGGTTGCGACCCGCTGTACCTGGCCCGGCGCGTGGTGCGCATGGCCAGCGAAGATATCGGCAATGCCGACCCGCGTGCCCTCAGCCTTTGCCTGGCGGCGTGGGAAGTGCAAGAACGCCTCGGCAGTCCGGAAGGCGAGTTGGCGGTGGCTCAGGCCATTACGTATCTGGCCTGCGCACCGAAAAGCAATGCGGTGTACATGGGCTTCAAAACCGCTTTGCGCGCGGCCGCTGAAAACGGCTCGCTGGAGGTGCCGCTGCATCTGCGCAACGCACCGACCAAGCTGATGAAACAACTGGGCTACGGCGACGAATACCGTTATGCCCATGACGAGCCGGACGCCTATGCGGCCGGCGAAGACTATTTCCCGGAAGAACTCGAGCCGATCCCCTTCTATCAGCCGGTGCCGCGTGGCCTGGAATTGAAGATCGGCGAGAAGCTCAATCACCTTGCCCAACTCGACCGTTTAAGCCCAAGACAGCGGAGAAAATAGTGATTCCATTGATAGTTGCGGTCTCCATCGGCGGGGCCGCCGGTACATTGTTGCGCTTTGTTACCGGCAATTGGATCAATGCCAATTGGCCGCGGCACTTCTATACCGCGACGCTGGCCGTTAATATCGTGGGCTGTCTGCTGATTGGCGTGTTGTACGGCCTGTTTTTGATCCGCCCGGACGTGCCGATTGAGTTGCGTGCCGGGTTGATCGTTGGCTTCCTGGGTGGGCTGACGACTTTTTCATCCTTTTCACTGGATACGGTGCGCCTGCTGGAAAGCGGGCAAGTGCCGCTGGCCCTGGGCTATGCGGCGCTCAGCGTATTCGGCGGGCTGCTCGCAACGTGGGCTGGCCTGTCTTTGACCAAACTTTGATAACGAGAAACCGACATGCTCGATTCCAAACTGTTACGTAGCAACCTTCAGGACGTAGCGGACCGCCTGGCTTCCCGTGGCTTTGCCCTGGATACCGCGCGCATCGAAGCGCTGGAAGAACAGCGCAAGACCGTCCAGACCCGCACCGAAGCATTGCAGGCTGAGCGTAACGCGCGTTCCAAATCCATCGGTCAGGCCAAACAGCGTGGCGAAGACATCGCACCGCTGATGGCGGACGTCGAGCGCATGGCGGGCGAACTGAGCGCCGGCAAAGTCGAGCTGGACGCAATTCAGACCGAACTGGACTCGATCCTGCTCGGTATCCCGAACCTGCCGCACGAATCCGTGCCGGTCGGCAAAGACGAAGATGACAACGTTGAAGTGCGCCGCTGGGGCACTCCGACCGCGTTCGATTTCCCGGTTCAGGACCACGTCGCCTTGGGCGAAAAGTTCGGCTGGCTGGACTTTGAAACCGCCGCCAAACTGTCCGGCGCACGTTTTGCCCTGCTGCGTGGCCCGATCGCCCGTCTGCACCGCGCACTGGCGCAGTTCATGATCAACCTGCACGTCAACGAGCACGGCTATGAAGAGGCTTACACGCCTTATCTGGTTCAGGCTCCGGCGCTGCAAGGTACCGGTCAATTGCCGAAGTTCGAAGAAGACCTGTTCAAGATCGCTCGCGAAGGCGAAGCCGATCTGTACCTGATCCCGACGGCGGAAGTGTCGCTGACCAACATCGTCGCCGGCGAAATCGTCGATTCGAAACTGTTGCCGATCAAGTTCGTCGCCCATACACCCTGCTTCCGTAGCGAAGCCGGTGCGTCGGGCCGTGACACCCGCGGCATGATCCGTCAGCACCAGTTCGACAAGGTTGAAATGGTCCAGATCGTTGAGCCGTCGACCTCGATGCAAGCGCTGGAAGGCCTGACCGCCAACGCCGAAAAAGTCCTGCAATTGCTCGGCCTGCCGTATCGCACCCTGGCGTTGTGCACCGGCGACATGGGCTTCAGCGCCGTCAAGACTTACGACCTGGAAGTGTGGATTCCGAGCCAGGACAAGTACCGCGAAATCTCGTCGTGCTCAAACTGCGGCGATTTCCAGGCCCGTCGTATGCAAGCGCGGTTCCGCAATCCGGAAACCGGCAAGCCTGAACTGGTACACACCCTCAACGGTTCCGGTCTGGCTGTTGGCCGCACGCTGGTTGCCGTGCTGGAAAACTATCAGCAGGCCGACGGTTCGATCCGCGTGCCGGACGTGCTGAAGCCTTACATGGGTGGCCTTGAGGTCATCGGCTAAATGAAATATCTGCCGCTGTTTCACAACCTGCGCGGCAGTCGTGTGTTGGTCGTCGGCGGGGGGGAAATTGCCTTGCGCAAATCCCGCCTGCTGGCCGATGCCGGTGCGCAGCTGCGGGTGGTTGCACCTGAAATCGAAACACAGCTGCGTGAGCTGGTCGTGGCCAGCGGTGGCGAATGCCGGGTTCGCGGTTACGCGGAAGCGGATCTGGACGGTTGCGTGCTGATCATTGCCGCCACGGATGACGAAGCGCTCAACGCACAAGTCTCCACCGATGCCCATCGGCGTTGCGTGCCGGTCAACGTGGTCGACGCCCCGGCCTTGTGCAGCGTGATCTTCCCGGCGATCGTCGATCGCTCGCCGCTGATCGTTGCGATCTCCAGCGGCGGCGATGCGCCGGTGTTGGCCCGGTTGATCCGCGCCAAGATCGAAACCTGGATTCCGTCGACCTACGGACAACTGGCCGGTCTCGCCGCGCGTTTCCGTAATCAGGTCAAAAGCCTTTTTCCGGATGTGCAGCAGCGTCGCGGGTTCTGGGAAGACGTGTTTCAGGGGCCGATTGCCGACCGGCAACTGGCCGGGCAGGGCGCCGAGGCCGAGCGGCTGCTGCAAGCGAAGATCGATGGCGAGGCCGACGTCACCACGGGTGAGGTATATCTGGTGGGAGCAGGGCCGGGTGATCCCGATCTGCTGACCTTCCGTGCGCTGCGTCTGATGCAACAGGCTGACGTCGTGCTGTATGACCGTTTGGTCGCACCGGCCATTCTTGATCTGTGCCGTCGCGATGCCGAGCGGGTTTACGTCGGTAAGCGTCGCGCCGACCACGCCGTGCCGCAGGATCAGATCAACCAGCAATTGGTCGATCTGGCCAAGGCCGGCAAGCGAGTCGTGCGATTGAAGGGCGGTGATCCGTTTATCTTCGGCCGTGGCGGCGAAGAGATCGAGGAGCTGGCCGCGCACGGCATTCCATTCCAGGTCGTACCCGGTATCACGGCAGCCAGCGGTTGTGCGGCGTACGCCGGGATTCCACTGACCCATCGTGATTACGCGCAGTCAGTGCGCTTTGTCACCGGGCATTTGAAGGACGGATCCACCGATCTGCCGTGGGCCGACCTCGTCGCCCCGGCGCAGACGTTGGTGTTCTACATGGGCCTGGTGGGGTTGCCGGTGATTTGCGAGCAGTTGATCAAGCACGGTCGCTCGGCGGACACCCCGGCAGCGCTGATTCAGCAGGGCACCACGGTCAATCAGCGCGTCTTCACCGGCACGCTGGCTGACTTGCCGCGAATGGTGGCAGAGCATGAAGTGCATGCACCGACATTGGTGATCGTCGGTGAAGTGGTGCAACTGCGCGAGAAACTGGCGTGGTTTGAGGGCGCTCAGGCGCAGGTCTGAAGATCGCGTCGTCTCATTCGCGAGCAAGCTCGCTCCCGCATTGGATTTGTGAACGACACAGATCTAGTGTGGGAGCGAGTTTGCTCGCGAAGAGGCCCTCAAAAACACCGAATCAACTAACCCCTCTGCCACACCCCTTTCCCGCCCAACCGCGCCCGATCATGGGCCTCAGTGAAGTCCTGCTCTGGCCCCTTCGGCACAACCCCCGTCGGATTGATGGTCTTGTGACTGCCGTAGTAGTGATGTTTGATGTGCTGAAAATCCACCGTCTCGGCAATCCCCGGCCACTGATACAGCTCACGTAGCCAGTTCGACAGGTTCGGGTAGTCGGCAATCCGCCGCAGGTTGCACTTGAAGTGCCCGTGATAGACCGCATCAAAGCGAATCAACGTGGTGAACAAACGGATATCTGCTTCCGTCAGGTACTCGCCGGATAGATAGCGATTGGCACCGAGCACGCGTTCCAGATGATCCAGTTCTGCAAACACCTCATCGAACGCTTCTTCATAAGCTTGTTGCGACGTGGCAAACCCGGCGCGATATACGCCGTTGTTCACGGCGGGATAGATCCGTTCATTCAGCGCATCGATTTCACCGCGCAGTGGCGCTGGGTAGAAGTCCAGGTCGTTGGCGGTCAAACCATCGAAGGCGCTGTTGAACATGCGGATGATCTCCGCTGACTCGTTACTGACGATGCGCTTGAGTTTCTTGTCCCACAACACCGGCACCGTGACGCGACCGGTGTAGTCGGCGGTGTCAGCGGTGTAGCGCTGGTGCATGAAATCGAAGTGATCGAGCTTGTCACCGGTCGAGCCTAGCGACGTGTCGAAGGTCCAGCCGTTCTCCAGCATCAACCAACTGACTACCGAGACGTCGATCAGACTTTCCAGGCCTTTGAGTTTGCGCAGAATCAGCGTGCGATGCGCCCATGGACAGGCGAGGGAAACGTAGAGGTGATAGCGCCCGGCTTCGGCGGCAAAACCACCTTCACCGCTAGGGCCGGGCTTGCCGTCAGGGGTGACCCAGTGCCGGCGCTGCGCCTGTTCGCGCTGGAACGCGCCGTCCTTGGTGCTTTCGTACCACTTGTCCTGCCAAAGGCCATCCACTAATAAACCCATGTCCAAGGCTCCTGAAACCAATAATCGTTGGCGTCGAGTCTATTCCCATGAGTTCGAACAAAAAGCGCAAAGATCAGGCGCAAATGATCGGTTAAATCGATTTATCCCGCGCAGTCCAGTATTGCTCGGCGGTTTCGAACGCCTGCTCACGGCTCTGGCCGAGACCGCGCAGGGCGAGCGCCATGGTCGAGATCAACGCCATCTGCGGATAGCTGTCGACGACGTCGCCGCGCCACACGGCTTTCAAATGATCGACGTCCAGCGAGGCTGGTTTGACATGACGTTGCGCCGACATTTGCGGCCATTCCTCGTCCCAGCTCTCGCCGCCTGTGGTGCCGTACAGGTGACTGGTGGCATCCGGGTTGATCTCGATTTCGCCGCCATCACCCTTGACCACAATCGCCGTGTCACCGAGTAAACCACTGGCATCGCGGTGCACCGCCTGATAGCCCGGGTGGAAAATGCTTTGCAGCCCACAACGTGCGCCCAGCGGATTGAGAATCCGCGCCAGCGAGTGGATCGGTGAGCGCAGCCCCAACGTGTTGCGCAGGTCGATCATCTGTTGCAGTGGCGCCGCCCAGTCCACCAGCGGCATGAACGCCAGCCCGCCGTTGTCCAGTGCGACGGCGACCTGTTGCCAGTTGCGGCACAGCGGGATATTCAGTTCGCCCAGCACTTGCTCGCTGTACAGGCGTCCGGCGGTGTGCGCGCCGCCGCCGTGCATGAAGATGCGTATGCCGTTCTGCGCCAGGCACTTGGCCGCCAGCAGATACCACGGCAGATGACGTTTCTTGCCCGCGTAGGTCGGCCAGTCCAGGTCGACATTCAGCGCCGGCGCCTGCAATCGCTCACGCAGGGCCTCGGTGAAACCGGCCATTTCTTCGGCGCTTTCTTCCTTGTGCCGCAGCAACATCAGAAACGCGCCGAGCTGGGTGTCTTCGACCTTGTCGTCGAGCACCATGCCCATGGCTTCGCGGGCTTCCTCACGGGTCAGATCGCGGGCGCCGCGCTTACCCTTGCCCAGAATTCGCACAAATTGAGCGAACGGATGTTCGGCGGGTGTTTCGAGAGTGAGCGCTGGAAAGTCGGTCATAAGCAATTCGTCGGTTTGGGCAGGCCCGCCAGTTTCGCGGCGAGTTTGGCGGGGGTGCCTTTGAACAATCGGTTCAGGTACAGGCTGTTGCCTTTGTCCGGTCCGAGTTTTAACGCGGTGTATTTGATCAGCGGTCGAGTGGCCGGCGAGAGCTGGAATTCGGCATAGAAGCTGCGCAGCAGTTCGAGGATTTCCCAGTGTTCAGGCGTCAACTCGATGCCTTCGGCGGCGGCGAGGGCGGCGGCGACATCGTGAGACCAATCGCTCAGATCAACCAGAAAGCCGTCTTTGTCCAGATCGATGGCGCGATCGCCGAGGGTCATGGAATTCATAGCCAACTGTTGACCTTGTCGTGCTGGATCGACAGTTCGACGAAGGCCGGATAATCGATCGCTTGCGCCCAGTCCGGAACCTGCACAGCACGGGCCTGTGCGTCTTCGGCCAAGACGAAAAGCTTGATTTGACGGTTTTGCAGTGCAGTGAATGGCGCGGTGTTCGGTTGTAGTGCGTACACCGCGTCCCCTGACAACAGCAATGCATCGGCGCTGCCGATCACGCGCAGGCAACTGGTCAGGCGATCGTCGCCGAATGGTGAGTGAGACAACACATGCAAAGTCGACATCAGAGGGTGATCACCTGGTCGTAACGGTCAATAAGGGCGGTGATTTGCTCGGCAGCGAGCGGTTGTGCTTCGTCCAGCGATAGATCGGCGAGGCCACGGGAACTGGCGCTGTCGGCGCAGTAGAACAGCTCTTCGACGCCAAACATCGGCAACGCTTGCAGGTTGGCGCTCAGGTCTTTCTGTTGCAGCGCCTTGGCGTTTTGTCCAGCGGCCAATTGCAGCACGCCGTCATCGAGAAACAACAGGCCGATCGGCAGATCGAAAGCACCGCCCGCCAGCACGATATCCAGCGCTTCGCGGGCGCCGGGGCCGGACCACGGTGATTGGCGGCTGACGATCAACAAGGATTTGGCCATCTCACGCACCTCCGAAACAGATCAGGCGGTCAGCGTCTTGCACCGCGTCATGCAACTGGCCGAGGCCGGACAGTTCCCACGGCGCACTGACGGAGACGGCGTCGCGTTGATAGCGCTTGGCTTCGTCGTCGTTCAGCACCCCTCGGCGCAGGGCCGCGGCGATGCACACCACGCCGTCCAGTTGTTGCTCGCTGATGAAAGCGCGCCACTGCTTGGGCACGTCCAGTTCGTCCTGCGGGGTGACCAGCGCGTCGCAGGCGTTGTAGACGCCGTCCTGATAGAAAAACAGCCGGACAATCTCATGCCCGGCGGCCAGTGCGGCCTGCGCAAACAGCAGGGCACGGCGCGAGGAGGGCGCATGGGCGGCGGAAAACAGCGCAATGGCGAACTTCATGACGGACTCGATCAGCAAAACTGCGGCCATGATAAAGCTTTATCGGCGAGGCGGCTAAATCGATGTTGCCTGCTGGCGATAGCGAAGTGTCAGGCAAAAAACGCTGAGTCGTCAGCGCGGCATGTAACCCAATTGCCAGCGCCTGGGGATTTTCAGAGAGAGCAGCCCGATCATCGCGGCCAGCACACCGCTGACGAACATTGCCTTGAGTCCTAAATGATGTTCCAGCACCGCGCCCACAATTGCGCCGACAAACATCCCGCTCCACGGCACGAGTTGCACGCGCCAGCCACTGCGCCGCTCGCCGAGCAACCATCGGCCCAGACCGCGTCCAAACCGCGATAACGCGCCGGTGACATAGGTGAGCCCAACCGGTAGGCCGTTCACTTCTTCGACGGACGCGTTGAGCATGCCCATCGCAATGATCGCTGCGAGCAGCGCCGGCAGTTGCGTGTCAAACGGCCAGGCCGCCGACGCGCAGAGCAGGGTGGCGATGCAGAGCAGCAGCGGCAGCGCCCGGCGCCCGCCGAGACGCGCGACGAGTACGCCCAAGGCGTTACCGACAATGAACGTCACGACAAGAATCACCAGGCGCACGGTCAGCCCGATATCGCCATCACTGATCGCCACCGCCAGTCGGGTGGTGTTGCCGCTCATGAACGAAACGAAGTCGCCGCTGGCCATGAAGCCGATAGCGTCGGTCATCCCGGCCAGTACCGACAGGCTGGCAACCAGCGCCAGGCCCACACGCCCGCGCCATTTTTGCTTGTGCAGATGGCCGGGGCTGGCGCGGTGAGTCGAGGCGGATGGCAGCATCGGCGAAAGTGTCCTTGAGCGGCGGTTAGGGTTCTATGCCATACAGATCGCAGTATTCCAGCCATTCCATGCCGGCCATCTCCGCGACTTCACGATGCACTTCCAGACGCTGCGCCTGATACTCCTCAGGCGAATCGGCGGTCAGTTTCAAGGTCAGTTCCCAAGCGAACAAGCCAAGGCTTTCTGCCTCCTCTTCATAGGCTTCGTGCAGACGTTCTTCGCGAAACTGCGCTTGGGTTTCGCCTTTGGCCTGGGCCAGCAATGGATTGAGGTGGTCGAGGGTTTCGCGCAAATCAGGCCGCGCGTCGAGAAATAGTTTCAGGGCATGTTCATGTCGCTGGTCGGTAGGCGCCATGTGTTTTCCTTTGTGAGGCTGATGACCTTAGGTTGCCGTAGCTGACAGCGCATGTCGCGCTATAAATGCAGTAAAGCAGAACGATTTCTGCTGCTGCGATGATACAGTCCGCTTTTTTCTGAATGAGCGAACGCAATGCGAATTCTGATGGTAGCGCTGGCGGCGACGCTGCTGGCCGGTTGCGCGGGCTCCGCGATGAACGATGCTCGCACCAAAACCCCTTACAAGGTTTTGACTTCGGACAAGGCGGAGAAAGTAGTGGCTCAGTGCGTGCAATTCGGCTGGCAGGATGAAGCGGTTTTCGGCGTGGATGCCGCCGCGTATCTGGAATCGCGCCAGCAGGGTGGCACGACGGTTTATACCCGTTCGGCTGAGTCGTTTGTCGATGTGCTGACGGGGCCATCGGGCACGACGCTGAATTATTACGCGCAGAAGGACGATTTTGTCGCCAAGCGGCGTTTGGCGGCGTTGGCGACTTGTCTCTGATCGTGGGTTGAAGCGTCGCAAGCCCGCCCCACCTTTGAAATGCCTTTCAATGTGGGGCGGCTTGCTTACAAAAGCGCTACTGAATTCAATCTACAAGGCGCTTCTGGAAAAAGTGCCGCTTGTGCCCCAGCGGATAATCCGTAATCTCGCCACACTCGCTATAGCCCACTTTCTTGTAAAACTCAGGCGCCTGAAACGAGAAGGTGTCCAGCCAGATCCCCACGCAGTCTTTCTTGCGCGCAAGCTCTTCGGCCATCTGCATCAATTTTGAGCCGATGCCCTGACCGCGGCCCTCTTCCGGCACCGCCAACAGTTCAATGAACATCCACCGATAGAACGTGTGGCCATACAGGCCGCCAAGGATCGCGTCATGCTCGTCACGGACCAAAAGTGCAATGGGCTCCAGTGTCGAGGGGCCTGCTTTGGCGACGTTGTGGGCACGCAGCGGCGCCAGGATGGCGTTGCGTTGTTCTTCGTTCGGGTTCTCTGACAACTCGATGCGCAAGTTCATGCATGACTTCCTTGTGGAGTAAGGCGCCAGACTATCCTGCCTGGTGGTCGTG
Source organism: Pseudomonas sp. RA_15y_Pfl2_54 (assembly GCF_963971015.1). NCBI lineage: Bacteria > Pseudomonadati > Pseudomonadota > Gammaproteobacteria > Pseudomonadales > Pseudomonadaceae > Pseudomonas > Pseudomonas sp. RA_15y_Pfl2_54. The sequence continues at coordinate 54,407 of NZ_CAXAPN010000026.1, read as the reverse complement.
TTCCAAGCGTCAGTTTAAAACCGCTGGAACCACCGCTCCCGCGCCGGGGTCTAGCCATTTACAGCGTCATTCCAGCACGCGGTTGATGAGGACACCCCATGAACATTTTCGAAGCCCTTCGCGAGAGCCACGACCGCCAGCGCAGCTACGCCAAAGCCTTGGTCAAGACCAGTGGCGACAGCCCCGAGCGGGTCGAGGCCTACAAACAGCTCAAAGCCGAACTGCAAGCTCATGAAACGGCTGAAGAGCGACACTTCTACATCCCGCTGATGGAGTTCGACAACGGTGTCGATCTCAGCCGTCATGCCATTTCCGAGCACCATGAAATGGACGAAATGATGGAAGAACTGGACGAGACCGAGATGTCCAGTCCGGCATGGCTGGCGACGGCTAAAAAGCTCTCGGACAAGGTCCACCACCACCTTGAGGAAGAGGAGCAGAAGTTCTTCCAGATGGCCGGAAAGTTGCTCGACGAGAAACAGAAAGAGCAGCTCGCCGGGCAGTACGAAAAGGAGTTCCAGGCTCAACTGCCTTGAGTCGCAGATGCACGATTTTGTAACCTCGACGCGTACGCCTTTGGCTATGTGTCGAGTACGAGTCGCCACAATGCACTGTGTTTATATCCAGTGTTTCGGTCACTTTACCGATGATGCCCGGTCTGACTGCGACAAAACCGCCGATGGACAAAAAATCCGTCTCCGTTAGCTTGAAGGCCTCTCCTCGCAAAGGAGAGTTCTTAAATCAACGGAGTGAAAAACATGAATCAACCACAAGTACAAACCCAACTGCGACACGGTCGCGTCACTTCCCCGGCGAGCCGGGGTGCGGTCGCTATCGAGCAAGGACTGCTCGGTGCCTGGCAGGTCAATGAAATGGAAGGTGGCAAGAACTTCCCGGCACTGGCTGCCGGGCCGTTTCCGGCGCCCTACGAAACCGACTCTGACAGTGTCGCGCCACCTGCTGACGGCTACATTCTCAGCGGCGGCAAGACCGATCCCCGCGACTGCGTGAACTTCACCAACGACGAAATGAGCAAAAAGCTCGGTCGTCCGTTCGCCTGGCCGCTGCTCAATGTCACACCGGGGCAGACCCTGGAAATCAAGTGGGAATACACCGCGCCGCACACTACGCGTGGTTATCGCTGGCTGATCACCAAGGATGGCTGGGACTCGAACCAACGCATTACCCGCGCCCAACTGGAAGCGCAACCGTTCTTCGAAGACTTCTACACTCAGGTGCCGTATTACAGCCATTCGGCCGAGATGAAGGCCAAGGTTAACCACGAGGTAAAGCTTCCGACGAACAAGAAGGGGCATCACGTCATCGTACTGATGTGGATCGTCGCCAACACCGGCAACGCTTTCTATCAGGCCTTCGACGTCGACTTCAAATAACGGCGCAACGTCGCCAAACCCACACGTTCTGAAGGATTAGAACATGTCAAAAATTGATTTTTCTCTGGTGCAAAACGCGGCGAGCGATGCTGCTGCGCTGATGCCGAGCATTGCCGGTAAAAAAATCCTCATGGGCTTCTGGCACAACTGGCCGGCGGGGCCGAGCGACGGGTATCGTCAGGGCCGATTCGCCAGCATCGCGCTGGAGGATGTACCCAAGGAATACAACGTGGTCGCCGTGGCCTTCATGAGGGGCAACGGTATCCCGACCTTCAAGCCATTCAACGTTTCCGATGCCGAGTTCCGCCGCCAGGTCGGCGTGCTCAACAGTCAAGGGCGGGCCGTCCTGATTTCCCTGGGTGGCGCCGATGCGCACATCGAGTTGCGCAGCGGTCAGGAGCAACCGCTGGCCAATGAAATCATCCGTCTGGTGGAAACCTACGGTTTTGATGGGCTGGACATCGATCTTGAACAGAGCGCGATTGATTTCGCTGCCAACAAGACGGTGCTGCCGGCAGCGCTGAAACTGGTCAAGGATCACTACGCCGGCCAAGGCAAGCACTTCATCATCAGCATGGCCCCGGAGTTCCCGTATCTCACCAGCACCGGCAAATACGTCGGCTACCTGCAAGCGCTGGAAGGCTACTACGACTTCATCGCCCCGCAGTTCTACAACCAGGGTGGCGACGGGGTCTGGGTGCCTGAGGCCAACAACGGTGCCGGTGCGTGGATCGCGCAGAACAACGACGCGCTCAAGGAGGACTTCCTGTATTACCTGACCGAAAGTCTGGTGACGGGGACTCGGGGATTCACGAAGATCGCGGCGGACAAATTCGTCATCGGTCTGCCGGCCAACGTCGATGCGGCGGCCACCGGTTATGTGATCGACAAAACCGTGGTGGGCAACGTGCTCAAACGGCTGGCCATCAAGGGGCATCCGATCAAGGGCCTCATGACTTGGTCGGTTAACTGGGACAACGGTGTGAGCAAGGACCGCGTGCCGTACAACTGGGAGTTCAGCCGGCGTTATGGGCCGCTGATTCACGGTACCCTCGCGAGTTAGTTGCAACTGAGTGAGCCCGGTAGCGCTGCCGGGCTTTTTTTGTTGCAGAGATTATTCGACCATGGCTGCCTACCGATGAAAAAAGGGATCAGGCGCCATGTCTACCACCGCCGAGCGGGTCAATATCATCGACACTCAGGTGTTGTCCCACGACTGGTATCTATTGAAGAAAATCACCTTCGACTATCACCGAAATAACGGGGAGTGGCAGCGCCAGACTCGCGAGGTGTATGACCGTGGCAATGGCGCAGCGATTCTGCTGTTCAATCGCGAGAAGCGTTCGGTGGTATTGACCCGTCAGTTCCGCTTGCCGGTGTTTGTCAACGGCCATGACGGTTTGTTGATCGAAGTGGCGGCGGGGTTACTTGAAGGTGAGGCCCCTGAACAACGGATTCGTGCCGAGGCCGAGGAAGAAACCGGCTATCGCGTCAGTGAAGTGAAGAAGGTGTTCGAGGCGTACATGAGTCCTGGCTCGGTGACCGAGAAACTGCACTTCTTCATTGCCGAATACGATGCAGCATCGAAGGTCAGCGAAGGTGGGGGCCTGGAAGAAGAGACGGAAGAACTGGACGTGCTGGAGTGGTCTTTTGATGATGCGATGGCAGCGTTTTATCGCGGCGAGATCTGCGATGCCAAGACCATCATGCTATTGCAATATGCGGCGATGAAAAACCTGTTCGCTGCCTGAACCCGGATCGAACCTGCTGTTGCTTCAGAGCGACCCCGTATTGGCGAGGGTGGGCTGCAAAGTGACTTGGAATTTTTTGCCAGCGCTGTGCCCGAGAGCGGGCAGGCGCAATGCGCAAACCCGGCCATACTGCTTGATGCGTTTGAAGCGTTCCCCTCTGTTTTGCACAGCCCCTAAAACAAAAAAGAGATCGACTCATGAAGTACGAACCGTTGACCAAATCGCTGATTGCGACCTCACTGGCACTCAGTTGCGTGATGGCTCACGCCGCGTCGGTGGCGCCGGTTGCCGCCGAAAACGGCATGGTGGTGACCGCGCAACACCTGGCCACTCATGTGGGCGTCGATGTATTGAAAAGTGGCGGTAACGCGGTGGATGCGGCGGTGGCGGTGGGTTATGCGCTGGCGGTGGTTTATCCCGCTGCGGGCAATCTTGGTGGTGGCGGCTTCATGACCATTCAATTGGCGGACGGGCGCAAGACCTTCCTCGATTTCCGCGAAAAAGCCCCACTGGCCGCGACCGCCAACATGTACCTCGACAAGGAAGGTAACGTCATCCCCGACCTGAGTACCCGTGGGCACCTGGCGGTCGGCGTGCCCGGCACTGTGTCCGGTATGGAATTGGCGCTGAGCAAGTACGGGACCAAACCACGCACGGAGATGATCGCCCCGGCGATTAAATTGGCCGAGGACGGATTCGAGCTGGAGCAGGGTGACGTCGAGCTGCTCGAATACGCCACCGACGTGTTCAAAAAGGACATGCGTGATTCCGGCTCGATTTTCCTCAGCAACGGCGAGCCGATGCAGGTCGGGCAAAAACTGGTGCAGAAGGACCTCGGCAAGACCCTGCGCACCATTTCCGAAAAAGGCGCCGACGGTTTCTATAAAGGCTGGGTGGCCGACGCCATCGTCACGTCCAGTCAGGCCAACAAAGGCATCATCACTCAGGCCGACCTCGATAAATACAAGACGCGCGAGCTGGCGCCCATTGAGTGCGATTACCGAGGCTATCACGTGGTTTCGGCACCACCACCGAGCTCCGGCGGTGTGGTGATCTGCGAGATCATGAACATTCTTGAAGGCTATCCGATGAAGGATCTGGGCTTCCATTCGGCCCAAGGCATGCACTACCAGATCGAAGCGATGCGTCACGCTTACGTGGATCGCAACAGCTACCTCGGCGATCCGGATTTTGTGAAGAATCCGATCGGGCACCTGTTGGACAAAAACTATGCGACCCAACTGCGCAATGCGATCCAGCCGCAGAAGGCCGGCGTGTCGGCTGAGTTGAAACCCGGCGTGGCGCCCCATGAAGGTAGCAACACCACGCACTATTCGATCGTCGACAAGTGGGGCAATGCGGTGTCGGTCACTTACACTCTCAATGACTGGTTTGGCGCGGGCGTGATGGCGAGCAAGACCGGGGTGATCCTCAACGACGAAATGGACGACTTCACCTCCAAGGTCGGCGTGCCGAATATGTACGGTCTGGTACAGGGAGAAGCCAACGCCATTGCGCCGGGCAAGGCACCGCTGTCGTCGATGAGCCCGACCATCGTCACCAAGGACGGCAAAGTGGTGATGGTGGTCGGCACGCCGGGCGGCAGCCGCATCATCACGGCCACCTTGCTGACCATGCTCAACGTCATCGACTACGGCATGGGCTTGCAGGAAGCGGTCGATGCGCCGCGCTTTCACCAGCAATGGATGCCGGAAGAAACCAACCTCGAAGACTTCGCCGCCAGCCCGGACACGAAGAAAATCCTCGAGAGCTGGGGCCACAAGTTTGCCGGGCCGCAGGATGCCAACCACATTGCCGCGATCCTGGTGGGTGCGCCGTCACTGGGCGGTCAGCCGGTAGGGAAAAACCGTTTCTACGGCGCCAACGACCCACGTCGCAATACCGGGTTGTCGCTGGGTTACTGAAAGGCGTAAAAAAGGGGGCGGGCTCGCGTCCGTCCCCGCCTCAAGGATTGATCAAGGAAGGCTCATCATGACAACCGCATTACTGATCATCGACGTCCAGCGTGCCCTGTGCTCGGGCCAATACCAGTGCTACGACGTCCTCCGCGTGATCGACACCATCAACGACCTCAGCGCCCGCGCGCGTCAGTCAGGGGTTCCGGTGGTGTTCATTCAACATGAGGAAAACGACAGCCCCCTGGCCCATGGCGCCGATGGCTGGCAACTCGCCGAAGGGCTTGAGACCTCGGCGAACGATCTGCGAGTACGCAAAACCACACCGGACTCTTTCTATCAGACCGATCTGAGCAAGCTGCTGCCGATCGAAGACTTTGAAAGCCTGGTGATCTGCGGCCTGCAAACCGACTACTGCGTCAACGCTACCGTGCGCCAGGCCCATCAGTTGGGTTACGACGTGGTGCTGGCCTCGGACGCTCATTCCACCCTTGATAACGGCAACATGAAGGCTGAAGACATCATTGCCGAACATAACAAAGACCTCGCGCACCTGACCGGTTCGGTGGCGCGGGTCGACGTCAAACCTGCCGTCGATATCGTGTTCTAGCCACACCGAGTCGTCCATGTGGGAGCGGGCTTGCTCGCGAAAACGGTGGGTCATTCAACATTGCACTGCGATTCGGCGTGCAGCAATCACGGCATTCAGCCGGCGACTGCTGACTGCCGAACAGCCGTTCAGCGCTGGACACTTCGGCGATGCACGGATGCTCGCGAGCGATCCGAATTCGCGCCGCCACATAGGCGCGCAAGCCGATCAGCGGATCATCGCTTTCGCGCAGCACCGCCGAGGCTTCCCGCAGCGGTTCGACAAAACCCGGCAGCACTTTGCAGTAAAGGTTTTCCTTGGTCTGGAATCAGTCAGCTCGTTTGGCATCAGTGAAGACAAATTTTTTGCCAGTTTTTCCCATTCAGTCTTTCCCCAAACGGTCGCGCGCTCTAGAATCCGCCCGGCTTCCGAGGTGGAGGCGTATTGCCATCATTCGGCATTGTTTACAGAGGGACAGACATTATGCAATTCGGGAAAGTCCTGGCGCTGGGCCTGGTCATCACGCTGGGCGGTTGCGCCAGTTTCACCCAAGATGAAGTGGCGCCGGTGACACTGCCGTCGATGGCCAATTACGCCAATAAGCCAAATGTTTATGTTGATTTCGATTTCTATCAGGGCGAGCCGAAAAGTGCCTCTGCCACTGAAGTGCCGCAGGCGCGCGATCAACTCAAGCCACAACTGCAGAAAATCCTCTCCGACTCCGGCCTGTTCGGCCGTGTCACTCTGGACGAATTTCAGAAGCAGCCGGGCGACTACAACCTGCGTTTGAAGGTGTACAACCATCCGCCTAATGGTGGGCAAATGGTGCTGGCGTTCATCAGCGGTTTCAGCATGATGGTGATCCCGGCTTATGGCACCGATCAGTACACCATGAGCCTGGAAACCCTCGATGATCAAGGTCAGGCGACGACGACCGCGAGCAATCACGATGCAATTGGCACCTGGTTCGGTATCTGGTTCATCCCGCTGATGGCCAACACGCCTAAAGAGGCAATGAGTGACACCTTCACTCGCCAGGTCAACGCACTGCTCAAGCAAATGGTCGAGCGCAACAGCCTGAAATACTCATCACTTGGAGCCCAAATCCCACGGGCCTGAAGCCAAAAAAAGAGCCGCGATTGCGGCTCTTTTTTTGTCTGTTACTTCAATGCCTGAACGAACTGCGGATCGCTGTACAGTTCCTTCAGCAGGTCACGCAGCATCGGGTTGTAAGCGTTGACCGCGTTCGGGATCGCAATAAACCCGAAGAAACTGCTGCTCCATTGGCTGCTGACATTCTTGGTCGCGTCGTACACCACATCGTTGCCGTTGAGCAGGGTGAAACGCGCAGCCAGTTTGCCGTTACCCGTGCCCATGCCGGCGCTGAGTTCGTTCTTCACCACCAGCACTTTCAACTGACGCTGCGCTTGCGGATCCAGCAGACCGGCCTTGCGCAGTTCTTCGGTGATGGCGTCCTGGATGTGCGCCGGGATGCTGCCGGACGGTGAACGGACAGGATTGGCGCGCACAAACAGCGAGCCTTCACCGGATTGCGCGGTGACCTGAGGATTGCTGATCGCATGCAGCGGCGGGGTTTGTTTGAGCTTCTGGACGTTTTCGTAGCTCGGTTCATAGCGGGTCATGGTCATGCCACACCCTTGCAGCAACAGCGCCAACATCGGGATCAACAATAGCGACTTCTTCACGGCAGTTCCTTGCGTGGGAATATAAGGGGGGGCGAATTATGGGCATAGTGCCATCATTGAGCAACCGTGTTCGCCGGCCCCATCAACAAGGCTTCAACCTGCGCCAATTCCCAGGTACTGAGCAAACTCACCGGATCAGTGCCATAGCGCTGCCACGTCTCAAGCGTGCCTTCCTGGCCATCGGGATTGCGGGCGTATTCACAGTGATGCAACTGTTGTCCTGCAAAATCCAGCAGCAGGTGCCAGCCTTCGATGTCGACCACTACCCATCCTGATCCGGTGGATGTTTCGCACACCTTGAGCGCGAGTACGCCCAGCGCAGCCTCACGCAATCGTTGGCAAACCTCGCGGGCGGTCAGAAATACAGCCATGTTCGAACTCGATCAGTGCACAAGAGCGCCAGCATAAAGCGCGGGTCCACAAGTGTCAGCGATCACTGGCCCCATCGCGGACAATTCCGTAACATTCGCAACCCTCTTTTGCGCAACACTCTTTTCACCCAATAAAAGCGGCCGTGTTTGTCGGCCGCTCAATCAGGTAAGCCATGAAACCGATACGTCTGCGCGCCGATGTCCTGGCCGGACTCACTACCTCGTTCGCCCTGTTGCCCGAATGCATTGCATTTGCGCTGGTGGCCCACCTCAATCCGCTGATGGGCCTGTACGGCGCCTTCATCATTTGTACGCTGACCGCGTTGTTCGGTGGCAGGCCTGGGATGGTCTCCGGTGCGGCAGGTTCGATGGCGGTGGTAATCGTTGCGCTGGTGGTGCAGCAAGGCGTGCAATATCTGCTGGCAACGGTGTTGCTGGGCGGTTTGATCATGATGGCGTTCGGGCTGTTGCGCCTGGGTAAACTGGTGCGAATGGTGCCGCACCCGGTGATGCTCGGCTTCGTCAACGGCCTGGCGATCATCATTGCGCTGGCGCAACTGGAGCATTTCAAGAGCGGTGAAGACTGGCTCAGCGGCACGCCGCTGTACCTGATGACCGGGCTTGTGCTGTTGACCATGGCCATCGTCTACATCTTGCCGCGCCTGACCCGTGCGGTGCCGCCGGCACTGGTGGCGATCCTCGGTGTTGGCCTGCTGGTGTATCTGCTCGGCCTGCCGACCCGCACCCTCGGTGACATGGCGCATATCGCTGGTGGCCTGCCGACCTTCGCGTTGCCGGACATCCCGTGGAACTTTGAAACCCTGCGCATCATCGCCCCCTACGCGATCCTGATGGCGCTGGTCGGCCTGCTGGAAACCCTGCTGACCCTCAACCTCACTGACGAAATCACCGAAACCCGTGGCTACCCGGATCGCGAATGCGTGGCGCTGGGTGCGGCGAACATGGTTTCCGGTGCCTTTGGTGGCATGGGCGGCTGCGCGATGATCGGCCAGACCGTGATCAACTTGAGCTCTGGCGGGCGCGGGCGTTTATCCGGCGTGGTGGCGGGCGTGCTGATCCTGTTGTTCATTCTGTTTCTGTCGCCGCTGATCGAACGTATTCCGTTGGCGGCGCTGGTCGGCGTGATGTTCGTGGTCTCGCAGCAGACCTTCGCGTGGGCCTCGTTGCGGGTGGCGAACAAAGTGCCGCTCAACGATGTGCTGGTGATCATCGCTGTGACCATCATCACCGTGTTCACCGATCTGGCCACGGCGGTGCTGTGCGGGATCATCATCGCCGCGTTGAATTTTGCCTGGCAGCAGGCTCGCGAGTTGTACGCCGATCAGCACATGGAAGCCGACGGCAGCAAACTCTATCGCTTGCACGGCACGCTGTTTTTCGCCTCGGCGACGCCGTTCCTCAACCAGTTCGACCCGGCCAACGATCCGCAAAAAGTGACGCTGGATTGCCGGCATTTGAGCTTTGTCGATTACTCGGCGATTGCCGCGCTGAAAACCCTGCGTGAGCGTTACGAAAAGGCCGGCAAGCATTTGCAGGTGTTTCATCTGTCGGAACGCTGCAAGAAACTGCTCAAACGTGCCGGAGTGGAGCACCACTGATCAACAGTGGGAGCCAGCAACCTGGCTCCCACAGGGTTTTGTGTATCCAGGTTTCAGATTGCCGGGAAATCGATATCGGTCAACGCTGCATTGTTCAGGTAGTTGGTCAGTGTCTGTACCGCCACCAGCGCAATCACCTCAATTATTTTCGTGTCATCGATCCCGGCAGCGCGGGCGGCGGCAATCTGCTCATCGCTCAACTGACCTCGGCTTTCGGTGAGTTGATGGGCGAGGGCGGCGTAGGCATTGAGTTCGCCCTGACGCGCTGCGCCGATGTCCTGCGCCGATAGTCCGGCCTTGCTGGCAAACAGGGTGTGCGCCGCCAGGCAATAATCGCAACCGTTGACCTGCGAAGTGGCGAGGTAAACCGCTTCTTTCTCCTTGGCGCTCAGCGAGGTTTTACCGAGTATCGCGGAAGCTTGCAGGTAGGTCTCAAGCGCCACCGGGGCCTTGGCCAGTGTGGTGAACACGTTGGGCAGGAAGCCGATTTTCTTTTTTACGCCTTCGAGTACCGGGCGGGTGGCGTCGGTGGCGGTGTCGAGGCTGATAGCGTGGATGCGGCTCATGGTGATTCTCCGAAAGTCCGGTGCGAAGTGCACCGGCGATGGAGAGGATGTTAATGAGGGTGACTGGCGTATTGGCTGCAAATCGTCGAGGATATGCGACAGTTCGTCCAGATATGCCGTTGAGGAGTCGCCCATGGATCGCCTTTCCACGTTACTCAGTCATTTCGCTGTCCATGCCGGCACGTTTCACAGCGGCAACTTTTGCGGCATCAGCGTTCACGACGGCGAGCCAAACGGGCATGTGCATCTGCTGCAGGCGGGGGAGTTGTTGCTCAAACCGGGCAATGAGCGTGAGATACGACTCGATGAACCGTCGCTGGTTTTTTTTCCCAGACCCTTTGCCCACCGAATGTTTGCCGACGAGTCCATGGACACGAGAGTGGTCTGCGCGACACTGACCTTTGACGGCGGCTCCGGAAACGCTCTGGCGGCCGCGCTGCCGGATTATCTGGTGCTCAAACTCACCGAGATCCCCGAGCTGGGCAATACCCTGGAGTGGCTATTCAAGGAAGCTTTCGAAGGGCATTGCGGGCGCGTCGCCGTGATGGATCGGCTGTTCGAATTGCTGGTGATTCTGCTGTTGCGCCACCTCATCAGCAATCGTGACCAACAACCGGGGATGATGGCCGGGCTGGCCGATCCGCGTTTGTCTCGCGCCTTGAACCTGATACACGAACAACCGGCAAAACCTTGGAGCGTGGCTGACCTGGCGACTGCTGCCAATCTGTCCCGCGCCGGATTTGCCGAGCAGTTTCGCCGCGTCGTCGGGCAGACTCCGGCCGATTACCTGCTGAGTTGGCGGGTCAGCCTCGCGCAGAAACGCCTGCGCGAGGGCAAACCGATTGCACTGATCGCCGAAGAGGTCGGTTACGAAAGTCCTTCGGCGCTGGCCCGGGCGTTTCGACGCAAGACCGGATCAAGCCCTCGGGAGTGGAAGGCCGGCACTTGAGCATTATTGGGCGAATTTCTTCGCCCCGGCCACACACACAATCACGCCCAGCGTCACCGCGAGCATGCCGATGCTGACTTGTTCATGCAGCAACGTCGCGGCCAGCGCCAAACCGAAAAACGGTTGCAACAACTGCAACTGCCCCACTGCCGCGATCCCGCCCTGCGCCAGTGCGCGATACCAGAACACAAACCCGATCAACATGCTGAACAGCGACACGTAGGCCAGGCACAGCCACGCCGACAGGCTGATGTGATTGAGCGAGGCGGGCGCCAGCCACAGACTCAACAGTGCCATCACGGGTAACGACAACACCAATGCCCAGCAGATCACCTGCCAGCCGCCGAGGCTTCGCGACAGTTTTGCGCCTTCGGCATAACCCAGGCCGCACGCCAGAATCGCCGCGAGCATCAGCAAGTCACCGGTGGGCGAGGCGCTGATACCCTGGGATAGCGCGAAGCCCACCACCAAGGCACTGCCCAGAAGCGAAAAGCCCCAGAACACCGGTCGAGGCCGCTCACCGCCGCGCAGCACGGCGAACATCGCAGTAGACAGTGGCAGCAATCCTACAAAAACAATCGAATGCGCCGACGTGACGTGTTGCAACGCGAGTGCGGTCAACAGTGGAAACCCAAGCACCACACCCATGGCCACAATCAGCAACGACCGCCACTGAGTCCGTGCCGGTCGCCGCGCTCGAAACAACCACAGCCATGTCACCGCCAACAACCCGGCGATGGCGGCGCGCACCACGGTGAGAAACACCGGATCGAACTCCAGCACCGCCACCCGCGTGGCCGGCAGCGATCCGCTGAAGATCACCACGCCGATAAAGCCGTTGATCCAGCCGCTGGTTTTTTCCACGGCCGGGTGAGTCAGGTTCGAAATCCGTTCCATGTTAAGGCACGCTCAAAGGTGGGGTTGCATTGCCGCCATGCTGGGGCCGAAAATCAGCACAATCAAAGAATTGTCATGGATACATTCCGACATGCCACGCTCGCGCTACAAGACCCTTGTTGACCTCTACGCCGCTGATATTCGCGCGGGCCGTTTGGCGCCCGGTACGCGATTGCCCACTCATCGAGAACTGGCCGCCAAAGAGGGGTTGGCGTTGGTCACGGCCTCGCGGGTGTACGCCGAACTGGAGGCGATGGGCCTGGTCAGCGGCGAGACCGGACGAGGGACGTTTGTGCGTGAAACGTCGTTATCGGCGGGGCTGGGCATTGATCAAAAGGACGTAGCGGTCGGCATGATCGACCTCAATTTCAATTACCCGTCGCTGCCCGGTCAGGCTGACCTGTTGCGCACTGCGCTGCGGCAATTGGCATTGTCCGGTGATCTCGAAGCGCTGCTGCGCTACCAACCCCACACGGGTCGTCAACACGAACGCGCCTCTGTCGCTCGACACTTGCAAACCCGTGGCGTACAGGTCGACACCGAGCAAGTGCTGATCGTTAACGGTGCCCAGCAAGGACTGGCGGTGACGTTGATGGCGCTGCTCAAACCGGGCGACGTGATCGCGGCGGATGCGCTGACCTATTCCGGGTTCAAGGTGTTGGCCGAGGCCCTGCATCTGGAAGTGGTGGCGATCCCGCTCGGCGATCAGGGGCCGGATCTTCAGGCGCTGGAAACGCTCTGTCGCAGCCGTTCGGTGTGCGCCGTCTACAGCATGCCGACCCTGCACAATCCGTTAGGGTGGGTGACGCCTCTTGAGCAGCGTGAGCAACTGGTCGCGATTGCCCGGCGGCATGATCTGACAATCATTGAAGATGCGGCCTACGCGTTTCTGGTGGAAAACCCACCGCGTGCGTTGGTCGACCTGGCGCCTGAGCGCACGGTGTACGTGACGGGACTTTCCAAGAATATTGCCACGGGCCTGCGCGTCGGTTTTATCGCGGCGCCTGCGCCCAGGGTGCCGGCACTGGAGCGCATCATTCGCGCTACCACCTGGAACACGCCGGGCGTGATGACGGCGCTGGCCTGCGGCTGGCTCGACGACGGCACCGTCACACGGCTTGAAGAACAAAAACGCCAAGACGCCAAGGCGCGCCAGGCATTGGCCGCCGAGTGGCTCAAAGGGCTGACCTGCATCGGCCATCCGTCCTCGTACTTCCTGTGGCTACCGCTGCCGGAAGACGTGCGCGCCGATCAAATGGTCGTCGAATTGATGCACGAACAGATTTCGGTCACCACCGCCGAGCCGTTTTCCGTGTCGCCCCATGCGCCACACGCGATTCGCCTGGCATTGGGCTCGGTGGACATGGCGGTGTTGCGCCAGGCCTTGATCACTGTCAGAAAGGTCGTTGGCGCTTACCTGTGAAAACCAAAGTGCTACCCTTGCGCCGCCCGTCTTTTATGCCGACCCGGAACCCTAAATGAAAAACCGCGCGTCACTGTCTTCAGTTCTGATCCTCACGGCTGGCTTGCTCAGCATCACTGCCCACGCCGCAGGCGACCCTGAAGCCGGCGCAAAAATCTTCCCGCGCCTGTGTGGCGGCTGCCATCAGGTCGGCGAATCCGCTCGCCCGGGATTTGGCCCACAGCTCAACGGCATCATCGGTCGACCGGCCGGGACGTCGGCGAATTACGTGTATTCCGAAGCAATGAAGAACTCAGGGGTGACCTGGGATCACGAAACACTGAAGGCTTACCTGAAAGATCCCAAGGGCGTGGTGCCGGGCACGCGGATGATTTTCTGGGGGCTGAGCGACGAGGAAAAACTTGAAAATCTGCTGGCGTATCTGCAGGTGTTTTCCCCGGTAGGCGCTGCCCAGTGAAACCAGGCAACGCCTACGGTTGTGTCGGCGTTGCACTGTAACCGTGGCTGGCCACTTGATTACGACCCGCCGCTTTGGCCTGATACAACTGCTGATCCGCGCGCTTGATCAGATTGCCGGGGCTGTTGTCCGCCGGGTCAGCCAACCCGACACCGACGCTGACCGTCACCTGCCCGGCGGTGGCGAAATCAGCCTCGGCCACTGCAGCGCGGATCTTCTCGGCGACCCTCTCAGGCGTGTCGGGCATGCTGATTTCCGGCAGCAGTACGGCGAACTCCTCACCGCCGTAACGTGCCACGAAGTCGGTGGTGCGCAGGCTGGTCTGAATCAATTGCGCCAATTGTTGCAGCACTTCGTCGCCGACCGCATGACCGTGGGTGTCATTGATGCGTTTGAAGTGGTCGGCGTCGATCAGCAGTAACGCGAACGGCCGCCCCGTGCGCCGGAACAGCAGGCTGTATTCGGTGAGTTTTTCGTCGAAACGGCGACGGTTGAAGACGCCGGTCAGGGCGTCGTGAGTCGCGAGGTTCAGCAACTCGGCGTTGGCCTGCATGAGGTCGGCGGTGCGTTGTGCCACGGTGGCTTCGAGCGTGGCGTTGGCTTGCTGCAGTTCGCGCTCTTTGCCGAGCAGCGAATGGGTCATCGCCTCGATTGACTGGCCGAGCTGGGCAATTTCCCGAACCGGATGTTGAAGAGGGAAGTGCGCGCCGGGCTGGTTGTCCTGTACCTGTTTGGCCGAGCGCGCGAGTTGCTCGATCGGACGGCTCAGATACAGCGCCAGGTAATACGCCACCACACCAAATATCACGGCTGCGAAAACCCCAAGAATCAACAGCTTATAGAGCAGCAGGTGTGCCGGTTGTAGTGCGGTTTCCAGTGGCTGACGTAAGGCAATCGACCACGACAGTTTCGTGGTTGATGGCGTGGGCACGGTGACCATGCTGGTCAGATAACCGTTACCGACGGACCATCCGCTCGACTTCGAATCGTTCGTTGCCAGTTGCTGGCCCATCAGGGCTTCGGGATACAAGACCTTCCCATCGTTATCGATGATCAGCGCCTCAATGTCCGGCGAAGCGTTCTTGTGCGAAAACGCCGCCGATTCGACGATACGCGTGATCCAGCTCCAGTGAGCGTGGGCGCCGAGCACGCCAATCACCTGACCTTCGGCGTTGTGGATGGGGGCGGCAAAATCGATAAAACGCAGCGGTTCGCCGTTTGGCATGCCCGGGAGTAACTTGGCCAGCAGCACGGCTTCATGGGGATCACCGGTGTATTGGCCACGTAACCCGGCCTGAAACCACGGTCGTTGCTGCACCGATTGACCGACCAACAGCCCATTCACGGCTTGATGTACGCGACCCTCGGCGTCGGTTACACCCATCCACGCGTACTCGGTACGCGCCTGAGTGCGCAACTGCATCGACTTCAGAATCGCCGGGTTATCGAGATCGCCACGCTCCAGATGAGGCGCCCGGCTGAGCATATAAACCTCAAGCTGGCGCTCGCGCAGTTGTTCGCCGAGCGACGTGGCCGCCGACCGCGCAGTATTGAGCAGCGCATTACCGCTGGCCTGTTTCATCTGTTCGGTGGCGATGTGCCCGACATAAAAGCCGACACTCAACAACGTCAGCAGGGACACACCGGTAAACCAAAGGGTGAGGTGGCTACGCAGACTGGCTTTGAGCATGAGCGATGTCTGTCTTTGTGTGAGTGGCGCCATGGTATGCGACATCGTCGATGGGCTGCCAGCGATGTGGTTGATGAAACGTGCCGAAACAGTGGACGCAAAAAAGCCCGGCTGATCAGGCCGGGCTCTTCGATGGGACAGTGGTGGCGCCAGTGATTCATGCAACGCGGCGTTCGATCAGACGATCCGAGCCACCCTCGGCAACACGGCGTTCGATCAGACGATCCGAGCCACCCTCGGCAACACGGCGTTCGATCAGACGATCCGAACCCCCTTCAGCGACACGACTTTCAATCAACCGATCCGAGCCGCCTTCAGCGACCAGGGTGTGAACGGGAGTGGCGGCAAAAGCGTTAACTGCGAAAACCGAGAAAGCGAGGCTGAGAAGGGTTTGGCGTTTCATGATCGTGTGCTCCGAGGTGTATTGGGTTTGTCTGGAGCCGATGTTACGCCGCGGATTTTTTATGAGAACTTCATTGACGTGATGGTGACTATCGATGCCAGCGATGTCTGCCCGAACCCCGTCCTACGGGGCTATTGCCCGAATACACAACTCCCCGGTTGCGCGGGTCAGCGCCAACGCATGCAACGCGTCATGGGTCAGACCGCTGCGCGCCTTGGCGAGCCAGGCCGGGCAACTGGAATCATGACGATAAGGCGCAAAGTCGGCATATTGCTGCAGCAGACGGGTTTGCAGTTCATCCAGACGCGGGCGAATCTGCTTGCCCAGATCCGGGCGCGGCGTGTTCGGCGCGGCACCGGCCGCTTGCCATTGGGCCAGCAAACCGTATTGCACCAGTTTGTTGGCTTCCATTTGCGCGGCAATCAACTGCGAGACATCTTCCGGATCGAGCTTGCGCTCGCTGGCCAGCGTGCGGGCATTGGCGATGACCTGCGCTTCCCGTGGGCTGTCCTGAATCGGTTTGCCGCTGTCCCACTTGGTCAAAGCGACGAGATCGCCGATATTCAGGCGTTCGTTCAGTGTCAGCAGCAACGGTTGCAAGGACTCAGGAGCTGGCGTCGATGTAGCAGCGTGAGAAGTGCCAGCGAGTAAGGCTAGGCCAGTGCTGATCAGCAGCTTTCGAAAGGGGGGCATTAACAGAACCTCAATGGATGACATTAACGGGTTGTTGTTTACCACAACTGCGAACCGACACATAACAGACCCATGCCCGTTACACAGACAAGGTGCGCAAGAATCAACACTGACTGAAATGTTAATTGCACCCCGCACCCAACTCACCGAAGCTATCCTCAATCAGCCTTCCCGCCGTCGAGATGGACCTCATTTAATGCAAACCCCCACCGCCACCAAACCCCTCTGGCAAACCTACCTGCTGTTCCTTGCGCCGATGGTGCTGTCCAACTTCCTGCAATCGATGTCGGGCACGATCAACAGCATCTACATCGGTCAGATGCTGGGCACCCAGGCGCTGGCGGCGGTGTCGGGCATGTTTCCCGTGGTGTTCTTTTTTATCGCCCTGGTGATTGGCCTGGGTGCGGGCGCGGGGGTGTTGATCGGTCAGGCGTGGGGGGCGCGCGAATCGCACATGGTCAAGGCGATTGCCGGGGCAACGCTGTTGCTTGGGGTGTTGATTGGTCTGGTGGCAGCGGTGTTGGGCAGTGTGTTTGCGCGGCAGGCGTTGACGGGGTTGGGCACGCCCGCCGACGTGCTGGACGATGCGGTGGCGTATGCCCATGTGATGATGTGGATTTTGCCGTCGCTGCTGGCCTTTGTGCTGTTCACGCAGTTGTTGCGCGGGGTGAGCGACACGGTTTCGCCACTGCTGGCACTGATGGTGTCGACCTGTGTGGGGCTTGCGCTGACACCGGCGTTGATTCGTGGCTGGTTCGGCTTGCCGCAACTGGGCATCCAGAGTGCAGCGTTTGCGGGGCTCGCCGGCAACCTGTCGGCGATGGCGTGGCTTGCATGGCGGCTGATCCGCAAGGGTCATCCATTGGCGCCCGATCGCGAGTTCTTTAAAGCGCTGCGCCTGGACGGGGTGATTCTTGGCAAGGTCCTGCGCATCGGCCTGCCGACCGGCGTGCAGATGATCGTGCTGTCGTTGTCGGAACTGGTGATTCTGGCGCTGGTCAACCAGCACGGCTCGCAAGCGACGGCGGCGTATGGCGCGGTGACGCAGATCGTCAACTATGTGCAGTTCCCGGCGTTGTCGATTGCGATCACCGCTTCGATCCTGGGCGCACAGGCCATCGGGGCCGGGCGGCTGGAGCGCATGGGGCCGATCCTGCGCACGGGGCTGTTGATCAATGTGTGCCTGACCGGTGGCCTGATTGTGCTGGGCTATGTGCTGTCGCACTGGTTGCTCGGGTTATTCCTCACCGACGACTCGACCCGAGCAATGGCTGAACACCTGTTGCACATCATGTTGTGGAGCCTGTTGGTGTTCGGTTTCCAGGCAATCATCGGCGGGATCATGCGCGCCAGTGGCACGGTGTTGGTGCCGGTGGTCATTGCGATTATCTGTGTCGTGGGAGTGCAATTACCGGCGGCGTATTGGCTGGACGGGCACTTTGGCTTGCAGGGTGTGTGGATGGCGTTTCCGGTGGCGTATCTGGGCATGCTGGTGTTGCAGACGGTGTATTACAAACTGGTCTGGCGGCATCAGAAGATTGAACGCCTGGTCTAGTGGTTGGCATAACCGCCCGTTGTTTGCTTAAGTCAACCGAGTCCCTCGACGGCAAGCGCTGCCCGGAGAACCCCATGTCGATCCGATTGCTGTTGGCCGCTGTGTTGTCCCTCTGCGCTGTACCCGCCGCGCGCGCTGTCGAGTACACCCGGGTCAACACGCATGCCAGTCAGATCAGCTTCACCTACAGCCAGATGGGCTCGCCGATGTACGGGACCTTCGGCCAGTTCGACGCGACGCTGGACTTCGATACCGACAACCTCGCCAGCGCTCACACCTTCTTGCGCATCTACCTGAAGAGCATTGATGCCGGCAGCGAAGATGCCAATACCGAGCTAGTCAAATCGGCATGGTTCGACACCGGGAAATTCCCCGTGGCGGTGTTCGAATCGGGTCGCGTCAGCCAGGTTTCCGACAATCACTACCTGATCGACGGCAAACTCACCCTCAAGGGCATCACCCGCGAAGTGCAGGTGCCGGTGCAATTGAAATCAGGCAGCAATATCGGCATTTTCGACGGTGCATTGCTGCTCAAACGTGATGAGTTCGGCCTCGGCGCGGGGGAGTGGGCGGACACCTTTGTGTCCAGGGACATCGCTATCAAGTTCAAGATCGTGGCACCACAGCGCTGAGGTGCAGGCATGTCCTTTCAGTGGCTGCCAAACAACTGGCGGATCAGGTTGGGGGTGCTGCCGGTCCAGCGCTTGAATGAGCGGCGAAAGTTTGCCGCATCACTGAAACTCAGGTACTCGGCCACTTCCTCGTTGCTCATGCCTTTGACCTGATACAGGTACAGCGCGACGTGTTTGCGCACCAGGTCCACTTGTTGCTGGAACCCGGTGTTGTGTTTTTGCAGCTTGCGCTTGAGGGTGGCCGGGCTCATGGCGAAAACCTGTGCGGCTTGTTCCAGGCTTGGTGGCTGACGGACGTGATCCTGCAAGTGGCGATACAGGCAATCGGTGAAGCTTTCGGCAAAGCCCAATTGCTCGATCTGTCGCAAGGCTTCCTGGCGGGCGACCTGACCGGCCGTCGCCGATGCTCCCGGCCATGGCCGGGCGAGAAATTCCCGCGGAATGCGCATCAGATCCAGCGGTCGCTTGAACTGCGTGTGCTCGCCCAGGTGCACCCAATATTGCTCGACATAACGCGGTTCAGCGTGACTGAAACTGCATTCCCATGGCAGGCGTTGGCCGCTGAGCCACTGACTCATGGCCACCAGCGAAGTCATGCCTGCTTCCAGCAGAAACCGCCATTGCTCGCCGGCGCCGCAGCTGTCCAGCCAGTAGATGTAGGCAAAGCTGTCATCGAGTAACAGGCGCGGCGTCATCAATGGACTGAGCAGGGCCTGTTGCTGCACCAGTGTGTCAAGCGCTTGATGCAGGTTTTGTGCGTGGCGCAACGCATGGCTGGCGGCCCCGTAGTGCCCGGGCAGCAAGCGTTGACCGAACAGGAAACTGCTGTCATCGGCGTCGAGCAAACGGCGACTGTTACCGATCAGACCGAGAAACTGCTGCGCACTGAGGCGAGTCTGGCCGGCCAGAATGTCTTCGTGAAACAGCCCCGTGCCGCGTAGCAGCCGATGGCTGTCGATGTCCCGCGAGAGCGCCAGGTCGATCAGCGTTGCGGGTTGGTAATGCCCGGGAATGAAACGACTGTCGGTTTCGTACCAATTGGTTTTGACGGTCATGGTTGGCCTCAGGCGCTTTTGGCCAGCGGCGACTTGGCGCGTGCCAGCGCCAGGTTCAAGCGTTTGAGCAGCACTTCAGGCGTTTCCTCCAAAGCCATCACCACCGCTGTGCTGGCCGACAGTTGCAAGCGTTCGCCATGTTGCCGGGTCTTGTGCGCCAGGGCCTGCACGCTGAGTTGCAGTTCTTGCGCCAGCAGTTGCGCCTGACGCTCGCCGGTATTGGGTAGCAACACCACAAAACGGTCGCCGGCCAGACGACACAGCAGATCCTGACGGCGCAGGTTCAGCAGCAGCAAATGGCTGAGGGCTTGCAACACGGCATCGCCTTCGACATGCCCGTAGGCCTGATTGATCGCGGCGAAGTTATCCAGGTCGAGCACCAGCAACGACAGTGGTTGTTGCTGCACGAGGCTCTCGGCGAGGCTGGCGGTCAGTTGCCGTTTCAGGTAATCGGCGCTGCCCAGCGGAGTGAGTTTGTCGAACAGCCGATGCTCACGGAACAGTCGCTCGCGTTTCTCCATCTGCGCGCTGATTGCCAGTTGCTCACGGTGCCAGTGATAGATGCCGATGGTCAGCAGGATCATGCCCACGGGCATCGGCCCGGATTCGAGCCAGTGATCCCAAGCGATGCTGGCGGGCAGACGGATGAACTCGTCGAGCCAGTCGATCCACCAGGAAAAGAAAATGCAGCTCAGGCCCAGTGCCAGGTAGTTCGTGACCCGTCCGGCCGGGCGGCTTTTCAGCACTAGCCCCAGCCAGACCAGTGCCAGCAGCGCCGAACCGCCTTCGCCGATGATGTCCAGCCAGACCCACTCTCTGGACGATTTGAGCTCCCCGCACGCCAGAAGCAGGAGTAACCCGAGGTTGGCCGTCAGCAGCAGTGCGGCGAGTTTCCAACGGTGGGGTTTGAGCACTGAGAACATGGCCGCGATCCTTTGGCGAAAAAGCAATGCGCGCCAGCACAGCAGATGTTTGTGACAGCCGGGTGACGGTGGCGGGAGGTCGAATCAGCTCACTGAGGCAGGTGAATTTTTTCAAAAACACCTCCGGCCCTGTGGGAGCGGGCTTGCTCGCGAAGGCGTCGAGTCAGTCAACGCATCGCGCCATGACACACCGCCTTCGCGAGCAAGCCCACTGCCACAGAGAGAAGTCGTGTGCGCAAGAGGTCATTTCAGCTCATTTGTCGCGGTGAATGCCGGCAAACCCCCGGTTTACAGGGTCCTTCGCCCAACCCTGTCACAGAAGCGTCATGCCTCATCCCTAGCTTGCCCTTCCAGTTGCCGGGCCACTTGCCTGGCCTGACCGGACTCTTATGGGGGAGGACACACATGTACCAGCGCAGCAGTTATCCGCGCAGCGGCACCGTCGGGCTCTTCAGTTTCACCCTGACCGCTTTGGCCATGGCGATGACCAGCGAGCGCTTGCACGCTGCCGATGCCAGCGCCAATGTCGAACACGTCGAAGTGGTCGGCCAGGCGGCGAGCATCGACTCGGCGCTCAAGCAACAGCGTCGTTCCGACAATATCGAAAGCGTGGTGCATGCCGACGGCGTAGCGCAGTTGCCGGACGAGAACGTTGCCGAGGCGGTGCAGCGCTTGCCGGGCATCAGCGTTGAACGTGATCAGGGCGAAGGGCGCTTTGTCAGCGTGCGCGGCCTGGGGCCGGACCTGAACAGCGTGACCATCAACGGCACGCTGGTGCCATCCCCGCAAAGCGAACGCCGCGCCGTGGCCCTCGACGTCTTGCCTTCAGAGTTGGTGCAGTCGCTGTCCGTCATCAAGACCCTGACCCCGGACATGGACGCCAACTCGCTGGGTGGCACGGTCGATGTCAAAAGTCTTTCGGCGTTCGATCACAAAGGCTTGTTCTACACCGGCAGTACCGAGGCCAGCTATGACAAGAACACCCACCAGACCAGCCCCAAGTTCTCCGGCGCGGTCAGCGACCGATTCAGCCTCGGCGATGGCATCGACAACTTCGGTGTCGCCGCTGCGCTGAGTTGGCAAAAGCGCGATTTCGGCTCGGATAACGTCGAAACCGGCGGCGCCTGGGATTTTGCGCGCGGTGCGCAATTGGAAGAGTTCGAACAGCGTGACTACGACATCAGTCGCGAACGCACCGGCGGCGGCCTGAACTTCGATTACAAACCCGACGACCTCAGCAGCTATTACCTGCGCACGCTGTACAGCCGCTATAAGGACAGCGAGACACGCAACTCCACCAGCATCGAGTTTGCCGACCCGCAGGCTGCCGGCGTACTGGGCGATGCCGAAGGCAAACGCAAACTCAAGCAGCGCGAGGAGACCCAGGAAATTCAGTCTTACGTGTTCGGTGGCGAACGCATGATCGGTCTGTGGACGCTCAGCGGTCAGGCCGGCTACAGCCGTTCCAGCGAAGACAGCCCGGGCCACATCGCCAACGCGGCGTTCGAGGGCAATGACGATTTTGCCAACAGCGGTTTTTACAGCAACGACAAGCCGCGCCCGATCCTCGGTGAGGATTTCTACAACGCCAATCATTTCACGCTCGACAAGGTCGACTGGGAAAAGCAGAACACCACGGACACCGAGAAGAACCTGCGTCTGGATCTGGCCCGGGACTATGACTTGAGCGGTTATGCGTCTCAGGTCAAATTCGGCGGCAAAGTCAGCCGTCGTAACAAGGACAACGACCTCGATGCCTGGGTTTACAAAGACTTCGATGGGCTCGGTTTCAGCGACGATGCACTCAACCTCAGCCGCTTCGCCAAGGGCTCGGTGGATTATCGTCTCGGCCAGTTCGGGCCGGGGATCAGCACCCGTGCAATCAAAAACCTGATCGGCGGGCTGAACCCAGACGACTTCTATGACGAGACCGAATCAACGGTCAACGACTTCAAGATGAGCGAGGACATCAACGCCGGTTACCTGATGAACACGATCGATATCGATGATTGGCGGTTCATCGCCGGCCTGCGCTATGAGGGCACCGAGTTCGAAGCCAAAGGCACCGGGGCCACCGACGGTGACTTCCAGGCCACCGAGACCAAACGCCGTTATCACCACTGGTTGCCCGGCCTGCATGCGCGCTATCAACTGGATAAAAACACCCAGGTGCGTGCGGCATGGACCAAGTCCGTGGTGCGTCCGACGTTCGGCCAGCTCGCCCCGGGGTTTGTCATCGATGACGATGAAGCCACGTTCGGTAACCCGGATCTGAAACCGCTGGAGTCGAGCAACCTTGACCTGGGTATCGAGCACTACATGGACCATGCCGGCACGGTGTCGGCGTTCGTGTTCTACAAAGACATCAAGCACTTCGTCTACAACACGGATCTGGCCGGCTCGGGTGCCTGGGCCAGCTTCTCCGAAGCCCACAGCTTTGCCAACGGCGACAGCGCCAGACTCTATGGCCTGGAGTTGGCGTACTCGCAGAAATTCGATTGGTTGCCGGCACCTTGGAACGGTCTGTTACTGGGGGCCAACACCACCTTCAGCCGCTCGGATGCCGAGATCGAAGGCTTCGACGCCGCCAGTGGTCGTCACCGCAAACGCAGCATCGATCTGCCCAGCCAGTCCGACACGGTCGGCAACCTGATGCTCGGCTGGGAAAACGACAAGGTCAGCCTGCGCCTGTCGGCCAACTACAAATCCGATTACCTCTACGAATTGGCTTCGATCAATGACAAGGCGCATGACCTGCACGTTGATGCGCAGACCTTCGTCGACTTCAGCGCACGTTATTCACTGACGAAGGACCTGCAACTGAGTTTCGAGGCGCAAAACCTCACCGATCAGCCGTATTTCGTTTCCACCGGCAACCGTTCCTACAACGGCCAATACGAAGAATACGGCCCGACCTACAAGCTCGGCCTGACCTTCACCCACTTTTAATCCCCGGATGGCGGCCGGGTGCCGCCGTCGATCCACGCACGACAAGGATTCTGCGGTTCATGAGTATTTCTTTGCGACATAAACGCTGGCGACTGGGCGCACTGATCGCCCTGACCGCGAGCCAAGCGCTGGCCGCCACGCCGAGCCTGACACTCACTCCGTGGGCGCCGACACTCAAACTCCAAGCCTTGGGTTTTTTGCCGGGCGACGCACGGCTTGGCGTCAGTTTCACTGAAGGCTTGTTGGTGCTTGATGGCCAAGGCGCTGAACTGGCGCGTTTGCCCGGTTCTTTCAGCGGGTTGGACAGCCGCGCAGACGAACATCACGTCTGGGTCGCCAGCGTCGACAACGCCAGTCAGCGAGCGCTGGTAGTCAGCCTTGATCCGGCCCAACGGCAATGGGGCACGCCGCTGTACCTGCCGACCCGAGACTTCGCGGTCAACGGTTTGTGCCTGTACCGCGACAGCGCCGACAACCTGTTTGTGTTTCTGGTTGGCGAGGAGGGCAAGGGCGAGCAATGGCTGGTGGGTAACGGCGTCACGCTCAACACCCGGGCGCAACGGGTGCGGGGGCTGCCCCTGCCGCCGTCGGCGCAGTTTTGCCAGGTCGATGATGCTGCCGAGCAATTGGTGGTCAACGAAGAGAACGTCGGTTGGTGGGCGTATCCGGCCCATGCCGAAGCCGACGTGCAGCGCTCACCGGTCGCCCTGCGAGAACCGTTCGGCCAGATCAAAGGCGAGGCGGGTGCCATGGCGTTGGTAGCGGGTGGCATTATCGGCCTCGACCCGAAAGCCGCGCAGTTGCACCTCTACCAGCAACAGGCGCAGGGCTGGTCGGCACAAGCGACGTTGCCGTTGTCGGGCTTGAAGGAGCCGGAAAATCTGGCCGTGCGCCAAACCGCCAAAGGTCTGCAAGTGCTGATCCGCGACGATGACGATGGACGCGCCTATCAAGGCCATCTCGACTGGCAAGCCACACCGGTTGCGTTGCCACCGAAGCTGCCCGATGTCGCGGCGCAGGTGCAGAGCGATCCGGTCGCACGTCAGGGCGATGCGGCAGATGACCCGGCCATTTGGGTGCATCCGCAGCAGCCATCGCTGAGTCGCGTATTGGGCACCAATAAAAAACAGGGTCTGCTGGTGTATGACCTGCAAGGCAAGCAGGTGCAGGAGTTGCCGGTCGGACGCCTGAACAACGTCGATGTGCGCCCCCACTTCAAACTCGGCGCGCTAACGGTCGATCTGGCCGTGGCCAGCCATCGCGATCACAACAGCCTCAGCCTGTTCGCCATCGACCGCCAAAGCGGCGAGTTGCGCGATATCGGCGAAGTGCCCACACCGTTGAACGACATTTACGGCCTCTGCCTGTTTCAACCGGCCAGCGGTGAGATCTACGCCATCGCCAACGACAAGGACGGCACCTTCCTGCAATACCGCCTCGACGCTGCGAACGGCCAGGTTCAGGGCGAGTTGGTGCGCCGCTTCAAGGTCGACAGCCAGCCCGAGGGTTGCGTCGCCGACGATCAGCGCCAGCGCCTGTTTATCGGCGAAGAGGATGTCGGTGTCTGGGCGGTAGACGCCCGCGCTGATCAGCCGGCGACCCTCACCAGTGTGATCAAGGTCGGTGGGTTGCTGCACGCGGATGTCGAAGGTCTGGCGCTCTATCAGAGTCTGGCGCGGGACTATCTGGTGGTGTCCAGCCAGGGCAACGACAGCTATCTGGTGCTGGATGCCGAGCCTCCGTTTGCTGTGCAGGGTGCATTGCGCGTCGGGCTCAACGCGGCGGCGGGCATTGACGGGGCGTCGGAAACCGATGGCCTGGAAGTGACGTCGGTCAACCTCGGTGGGCCATGGAGCCAAGGCATGTTGGTAGTGCAGGACGGTCGCAATCGGATGCCCGAGCAAAGCCAGAACTTCAAGTTCGTGCCGTGGGCCGAGGTCAGCAAAGCGCTGAAATTACCCTGATCCGTCATCAACCGGTCATCACTTTTTCATCGAATAACGGCGCGGTCGTTGCTCCGGCAACACCGGCCATCGCTCACAAGGAGTTTCACCATGCAGGCCACGCTCGAACACATGACTATCTGGGGACTGATCAGCGACGCCAGCCTTCTGGTTAAAGCCGTGATGCTGACGCTGTTGCTGGCATCGGTACTCAGTTGGTACCTGATCATTCAGCGCAGCCGCGTGCTGCAGCGGCGCGACCGCCAGTTGAACGGTTTCATCCAGCGCTTTCGCCGGGCCCCCGAACTGTTGCCGCTGTACCGCGAAACGGCGCAGGTTCAGGAGGTCGAGGCCGGCATCGAGCCCATCTTCAATGCCGGATTCGCCGAGTTTCGTCACCTCAATCAGCACGCGGACAGCCATGCCGATGCGGTGCAGGAAGGGGTCGAGCGCGCGCTGCATGTCGCGATCAGTGAGCAGGAATTGCAACTGGAAAAGGGTTTGCAGTTTCTCGCCACGGTCGGTTCGGTCAGCCCTTACATCGGTTTGTTCGGCACCGTGTGGGGGATCATGAATTCGTTTCTCGGTTTGTCTCAGGTGCAGCAGGCCACGTTGTCGACGGTCGCGCCGGGTATCGCCGAAGCGTTGATCGCGACGGCCATCGGCCTGTTTGCGGCGATCCCGGCGGTCATCGCTTACAACCGTTTTGCCGCACGTAGCCAAACGCTGCTGACGCGTTACTACGCCTTTGGCAACGAATTGCAAGTGCGTCTGCATCGCCAGTTGCACGGTGCGCCAATGAATCTCGCCGCTGCGGCCTGAACAGGAGAAACACGATGTTAGTCAGGCCGCAACGCAAGCACGGACCCAAAGCTGAAATGAACGTGGTGCCATACATCGACGTGATGTTAGTGCTGTTGGTGATTTTCATGGTGACCGCGCCGATGTTGACTCAAGGTGTGAAAGTCGAGTTGCCGAAGATCGCCAGTGAAGCCTTGGCCAACGACACGCGCCAGCCGATTCTGACGCTGTCGGTGAAAGCTGAGGGCGGCTACTTCTGGAACCTGGGTGGCGAACTCGATACGCAGCACCAGACCGACAGCGCCGTGGCACTCGACGAGATGCGCGCCAAGGTCGAACAGATTGTCGCGCAACGCCCGGATACGCAGGTCTATATCCGCGCTGACAAGGACGCCGGTTACGGCAGCGTCGTGGCCGCCATGGCCGCGTTGCAGCAGGGCGGCGTGAGCAATCTCGGGCTGGTGACCGAGGCGCCGCAATGACGGTGACGACCCCGCACAGTCCGGCAACGATTGCCGCGCCGATGCCGCGCAACGACTTCTGGCAACACAGCCTCGCAGCGACGCTGGCGGTTGCCTTGCACGCAATGGTACTGGTGTTGTTGATCAGCGCCTGGTCGCCGTCCGCCCCGGCGGTCAAACCGCCACGGGTGTTGACCACGCAACTGGTGATGGTTGCGCCGTCAGTCGCACAACCTCCTGAGCCTGAACCGACGCCGGCGCCCATCATTGAGCCGCAGGCGACTGCGCCGGTCGAACCCGTCAAGCCTAAGGCCGAGCCGGCACCTCAAACGCAAAAAATCGAGCAGGCCGCCTTGGCGCGCAAGCGGGTAGAAGAGCGCAAGCGCGAACAACTGGCCGAGCAACAGCGCGAGCAACTGCAGGCGCGCAAGCGTGCAGATGACGCCGCGCAACAACGTCTGGCACAACAACAGGCCGCGCAACAACAAGCGCGTCAGGCGCAACAGGCCGAACACGCTCGCCAGCAGGCCCTCGCCGACAGCCGCCAATACTTGCCGCTGAGCAAAGAGGCGCCAGAGTATCCAGAGCGCGCCCTGGACAAAAACATCCAGGGTGATTGTTCGGTGCAATACACCGTCAACCCGCAAGGTCGGGTGGAAAACGCCAAGGTGCTCGACGGCTGCCATCCGTTGTTCATTCGCCCGTCACTGGCGGCGGTGCAAACCTTCCGCTATCAGCCGCGGATCATTGACGGCGTCGCTGTGTCGGTGCCGGCGGTACGCAATACCTTTCATTACCGGATCAAGTGAGTGGGGCGGCGTCATCCCGGTGACTGACGCCGCCCCTCAACAGTCAATACGCCCGCCAGTGACCCGGTATCCAGCGCCATTGATGACCGCCCCAACGGTAGTGACCGGCGACCCAGTGATAACCCGGCGCCGGCATGACCGGCACCACTTCTACCAGCGGCGGTGGCCGATGCGGTCGGGGGGGCGCGACGACACAGCCCGAGAGGGTAATGGCCACCAGTGTGAAGGCAAGCAGGGATTTAACGGTTTTCGACATGATGGTGTTCCCGCAAAGTGATCGGTTCAGGCGCGTGGCAATCAACGCACCCAGTGCCCTTCAACCCACAACCCGTTCGACCCTCGTGCCTGCCAGAGCCAATGGCCACAGCCGCCAGGTTTATTGCCATTTGGACAGGGAACGCAAAACCTTCATGACAACGCCTCAAGGCCTGCGCAGGGAGTGAGCGCAGTTGAAGAATTGGACGCTGTAACGGCAAAAAATCCCGTTTGGGCTAGATGAAATTTTTGTCAGGAAGGCTTTGCTGGGGGGCCTGTTGGATGGGTGCTGAACACGTTGGCCTCTACGCGAGCAAGCCCGCACACAGGAGAGATGCGCTCGAATGTGTGCGGGCTTGCTCGCGAAAGCGCCGGTTCAGTCAGCACAGATACAGGCTGAGCGGACGCTCAAGGTATGATGTCGCGGTTTCCCGCCGGAGTTCACCCGCCATGCCACGCATCACCCACTACAAAACCCCATGCCCTGAGGGCATCAACAGCCAGATTCTGCAAATGGTTGTCGACTATCTGACCGACATCAGCGCCGTGGGCCTGGGCCCGAGCAACCTGCTGTACAACGTCTATCAGTATGCGGTCGGCTATGAGGTGCATCTGTATCTGGAAGCGTTGAATGGCGAGAAGGGCACCGAGGTGGAACTGCTGGTTGCCACCGATGAGCACGACCCGGAGCAGGTGATCGGTTTCCTCTTGTACCTGCCGGTGCAGGGCGACTGGCAAGCGTGCAGCGTCGCCTACATGGCCGTGCGCGAAGGTCATCGGCGTCAGGGCGTGGCGCGGGCCATGATCGGTGAAATGGTCGGGCGTTATCCCCACGCCGAACTGGCTTGCAGCATCGGCAAGGTCCCGTATTTCGAAGCGCTGGGCTTTGAGGTGATCGGTCAGCGCGAGACGCAAGTGCTGATGAGTACGCGGCATTACCGCAGCAACGGCTTGCATGGGTTCATCGACACCATGCCGATCTACCGTTCGCTGGAGGTGCAGCAGATCCACACCTACCTGCTACAGAAAAACGGTAAGCGCGCCATGCTCGACGCCGAGAAACAGCGCGATCGGCATCTGGATCAAACCATCCGTCATACCGAGGAATTTGTTCGTCAGCGGTTGACCGTGCACTGATCGCGGCGACTCGAAGTCTTTGCTCCCTCGGATTTGGGAAGTGTCAGTCGATGCGCCGGAAGACCAGGGCCTTCAGGCCGCTTTCAGGGTCGATATCCGGGAACTCCGGCGGATTCTCCAGGCGTTTTTCAAAGCGCAGACTCGGCGCTTGCTGCGTAACCCCGTCAATCAGAAAGTCCGAACCCAACGACGGATCGTTCATGCACGCCAGCACCGTGCCTTGCGCGCTCAGCAGTTCCGGCAAGCGTCGCAGCACGCGTTGGTAATCCTTGGTCAGCAAGAAACTGCCTTTCTGGAATGACGGCGGATCGATGATCACCAGATCGTAAGGGCCGCTGTTGATCACTTTGCCCCAGGACTTGAACAGGTCGTGGCCGAGAAAAGTGACGTTGCTCACATCATGGCCGTTGAGCCGATGATTGTCGCGGCCGCGGCTCAGCGCGGCGCGGGACATGTCGAGGTTGACCACATGGCTGGCGCCACCCTCGATGGCCGCCACGGAGAAACCGCAGGTGTAGGCGAACAGATTCAGCACCCGCTTGCCCGCCGCCTGGTCGCGTACCCAGTCACGCCCGTAACGCATGTCGAGAAACAGCCCGGCGTTTTGCTTGCGCCCCAGATCGACGCGGTACTGCAAACCGCCCTCGACGATGGTCATTTCGTCGAGCTCATCGCCCAGCAGCCATTCGGCGGTGCTTTGTGGCAAGTAGCGATGCTGGATCAGCAACGTGTGCGCGCCGCATTGCTGCCACTCGCTCGAACCGCTGATGTCCAGCAGCAACCCCTTGAGGTTTTCCAGTTGTTCAGGCTCCGGCTCCTTGAACAGCGACACCAGCACCACGCCTTGCAGCCAGTCCACGGTGAGCTGTTCCAGCCCCGGCCAGCAACGCCCGCGCCCATGAAAAAGGCGACGGGTCTCACTGGGTGCCGCCGCCAGTGCAGGCAGCAAATGGGCGTGGAGGGTGGCGAGGGCTTGAGGGTTCATCAGTCACGGTCGGCCAGCAAAAGGGCCGGCATTTTAACCACAATTGCGCCGTTGCGAACGCTTGTCGCGAGTAGGTAAATACGACGTTCTTGAAAAGGCCTGTATCAAAAATGAATTTCTACAGAACCCGCCGCTCATACCAGATAAGCAGCGGATTAAAGCCGCTAAATCGTTAATGCAATTCAGGGAGTGCAGTTTCATGTGCCCAACACCCACGGCGGACGCGCACCTTCCTGGCGGATTGATTCTGGTCGTTGAGGATGATCCGTTGATTCTGGAGTTTCTTTGCGAAATTCTTCAGGAGGAAGGTTTCAAGGTCGAGCCACAGACGAGCGCTGATGCCGCCTCGCAATATCTGGAGGAGCACGCGCCAGACGTGGCGCTGTTGCTCACCGACATCACCATGCCCGGCACCCTTAATGGCGCCGACCTGGCTAACCTTGTCGGCGATCGTTGGCCGGAAAAACCGGTGATGGTCATGTCCGGTTATGAAACGCCCGAGACTTCCGGGGTCAAGCATTCGGTGGCGTTTATCAAAAAGCCCTGGGCCATCGGTCAATTGCTCGACTGTGTCGACACGGCAATCAAGTCCAAGGCACCGCGCCTGCACTGACAAGTGCTACATTGCCGGGCACATTTGCCCGGCCCCTTGCCAGAGGATGCGAACTTTTGCCTGCTCACAAATCTGTTTTTGACCGCGCGTTCGGCGCCTTCCTGTTCGACATGGACGGCACCGTCCTCAATTCCATCGCCGCCGCCGAGCGGATCTGGTCAGCCTGGGCTGTGCGCCATGGTGTGGACGTTGAAACGTTCTTGCCGACCCTTCATGGCGCGCGAGCCATCGACACCCTCCATCGTTTGAACCTGCCGGGGGTGAATGCCGAAGAACAAGCGGCGTTCATCACCGAGGCGGAAATCGGCGACGTTGAAGGTATTGTCGAGATTCCCGGTGCAGCGGCATTCCTCAACAGCCTGCCTGCCGAGCGCTGGGCCATCGTCACCTCGGCGCCGCGGGATCTGGCCTTGCGGCGGATGGCGGCGGCGGGCATTCCCGAGCCTGCGGTGATGATTACTGCCGAGAATGTGAAGGCCGGTAAACCGGATCCGGCGGGCTATCTTCTGGCCGCCAGGCGACTGGGCGTTGAACCCCGCGACTGCCTGATTTTCGAAGATGCCACCGTCGGCATCCAGGCTGGCGAGGCAGCGGGTGCACCGTTGATGATCATCACCACAACGCATCAACATCCGCTTGAAACGTCGCACGCGACTTTGGCCAGTTACGACAAGCTTCAGCTCACGGTCGATGACGACGGTCATCTGCACCTGCGATCCAACTGATTTACGCTTTCAGGCGATTGTGGTCGACGCAAGCCCTTTGAGCTTGCCCGCGAAGCTGACGGCACCGTTTCCAGCCTCCGATTACCTGGCGACCCTCAAGGTCCAGGCCCAAGGGCAGGGCGCACGAGTGACGTGGTTGGGGCGCTTGACCGGCAAAGGCGTGAGCGATGAGGAAGTGGTGGCACTGTTCAACGTTATCTATCAGGGCGGCCTTGAGGCCCTGCGGGCCAATTACCCGGTTTAATGATCATGGACAAAGAACCGTGGGAGCGGGCTTGCTCGCGAAAGCAGAGTGTCAGTCGCCGGAGGGATTGACTGATACGGCCCCTTCGCGAGCAAGCCTGCATACAGAGGGTGAATGTCAGGCATTAGTGATCAAACGCTGCCGGCAATCGAGCACCAGTTTTGCCCCAGCCAAATCACTGCTGCCCACCTCGAGATGGAAGCCATGCAAGCTGACAATCGCCGCGACGATCGACAGCCCAAGGCCAAAGCCACTCTGCGGTTGCCCACCCTCGGCGCGGTAGAAACGCTGGAACACCGCCTCACGCTCGGCCTCTGGGATTCCCGGTCCTGAGTCGTGTACTTCGATGCGCGTGTGCCCGGCATCATTCACGCCACGCAACATCACCGTGCCGCCGGCCGGCGTGAACTTGATCGAGTTGCTCAGCAGATTCGCCAAAGCTTCGAACAACAACGCTCGGTCGCCATTGAGCGGGGGCAGGGTCTGCGGCATGTTCAGCACGAAACGCAGCTCGCCTTCTTCTGCCAGCGGCAGGTAAAACGCGTGCAGTTCTTCCAGCAGCAAGACCGGGTCAAGTTCGACAAACCCTGAGCGTCGCTGGCGATCCTCCAATTCGGAAATCCGCAACAACCCGCGAAACCGCGCCATCAGCGTATCGGCCTCGGCCAATACCAGGTCCAGTTGCGCCGCTTCTGGCGAGCCTTCACCGGCCTGCTGCTGGATGCGATACAACTGCGCCCGCAGTCGGGTCAATGGCGTGCGCAGATCATGGGCAATGTTGTCGCACACGCCTTTGACTTCATTCATCAGCCGTTCGATGCGCTCAAGCATGGCGTTGACGATGGCGGCGAGCATGTCCAGCTCATCACGGCGATTGGACAGCGGCAAGCGGTGGGTCAGGTCACCGGCGACAATGGCTTGCGCGCTGTCCTGAATCGCACGAATGCGCCGCAATGGCCGGCGCCGCAGCAAGTGCCAACCGGCAATCCCCGGCAAAATCGTCAGTGACACGCCCCAGAACAGCGCGTGCAGGATGATCCGCGTTACCGCGAACAGCGAGCCGTTGTCACGCAGCAGGACCAGCCAGCGTCCGTCGCGGGTTTGCGTCGCGACGGCGTCGCAGCTGTCGGCCGGCAGGGTCGGATCATCGGAATCGGCGCAGTTGGCCAGCATGTGGATCTTGCCGTCCAGTGGCAGGCCTTCAGGAATTTGCTGCAAGGCACCGCCGAGGTACCTGCCGTGCGTGTCGAACAGCCCGTAGGCGTCGATACCGCGAATATCGAAGGTCATGCTCGCAGCGAGCGCTTCTTCGAGTTGTTCGCCGAGAAAGTGCGAAAACAGATGCTGACGTTGCATCAGCGAATGCTTGGCAAGGTTGTCGAGGTAGCCGGAAACCTCGTAATACATGACCCCCATGAGGATCGCGCTCCAGGCCACGAACAGCGAACTGTACAGCGCCAGCAAGCGGCTGCTGGAGGAACGCCAGCCGTCAGACGGGTTCGGCAATGACATAACCGGAGCCCCGTACCGTGCGGATCAGCGGAACGTTGCCCGCAGCGTCGATCTTCTTGCGCAACCGGCCGATGTGGACGTCGATCAGGTTGGTGCCGGGGTCGAAGTGATAACCCCAGACCTCTTCGAAAATCATCATTCGCGAGAGGATCTGCCCGCTGTTGCGCATCAGAAATTCCAGCAGCTTGTATTCGGTCGGCAGTAGCGTCAGCACTTGCTCGGCGCGCCGTGCTTCGTGGCTGATCAGGTCCAGCTCAAGGTCCGCGACCTGCAACGTCGTTGCCTGGGTGGCGCCGCTGTGCTGGCGACGCAGCAACACTTCAACCCGTGCCGCCATCTCGTCGGTGGCGAACGGTTTGGTCAGGTAGTCATCGCCACCGGCGCGCAAGCCGCGCACGCGCTCATCGACATCGGACAGGGCGCTGATCATCAGAATGGGCGTGGCCACGCCCATGGTGCGCAGGGTGGTGACGATGGCCAGGCCATCAAGCTCGGGCAGCATGCGGTCGAGGGTGATCAGGTCATAGTGACCACTGGCGGCGCGCGCGAGGCCTTCGCGGCCATTGTCGACCCAATCCACGTCCAGGCCGTGGCTGCTGAGTTCGGCGACGATTTCCCGGGCGGTCACGGCGTCGTCTTCGATGGTCAAAATTCGCGTCATAGGGCAGGCCTTGATCGGTTCAAACGGAATGGCAGCATTTTGCCAAGAAATTTCCGTCACGCTTTAAATTAACTTTCATGTAGGGGCTGTCACAAACGCACAGAACGGCGCGTTGTGGCGGCCAGTGCCAATGCATAAAACCCGTACAAAAATCCCTTACTTTGCAAATTGCAATGCCCTGAGAAGTTCATCTTTTATAAGTAATTGAAAATAAAGAATTTATTTGTTGTTGGTGAATGGCACGGTCACTGCAATTCCCGTTGTGACCAGTTGTAACACCATTTTTCATGCCTGGAGCAGAACAACAATGAATAGATCCTCTGATGGGCTTTATCCTGCCTACGAACAGTCCAGCAGCGTTTCAGGTGTGTCCTGGGGCGCGATTTTCGCAGGTGCCGCGGCGGCCGCGGCCCTGTCGATGATTCTGGTGCTGCTGGGCTTTGGTTTGGGTTTCTCTGCCGTTTCACCATGGGCCGGGGAGGGCGTCAGCGCCAAGGGCTTGGGCATTTCGACCATCATCTGGTTGGCGGTGACGCAAATCATCGCATCCGGCATGGGCGGTTATATTGCCGGTCGCCTGCGGGTGAAGTGGGCAAACATGCACGGTGACGAGGTTTACTTTCGTGACACCGCCCATGGTTTCCTCGCCTGGTGTGTGGCAACGCTGGTGACGGCGATCCTCGTGGTCGGTTCGGTCAGCAGCGTCATCAGTGGCGGCGTGCAGGCCGGTGCCAGTGTGGCCAGTGGCGCCGCCAGCGCCATGACCCAAGCGGCCGGTACTGCGGCGGCGAACACCAACAGCAATCAATATGGCTACTTCATTGACAGCCTGTTCCGTGATGATCGCCCAGCCTCCGTCAGCGATGACGCGGCGCACGGCGCCGTGGCGCGGATCTTCGCGCAAAGCCTGGCCAACGGTCAGCTCAGTACCGAAGACCGTACCTACCTTGCGCAACTGGTCGCACAACGCACCAACCTGACTCAGGCCGATGCCGAGCGCCGTGTCGATGAGGTCTACGCCCGTACCCAGAAAGCTCTTGCCGACGCCAAAGTCAAAGCTCAACAAGCCGCCGACACCGCCGCCAAAGTCGCTGCCTGGACGTCGCTGTGGATGTTCATCGCGCTGCTGGCCGGTGCGTTCTTCGCCAGCCTCGCAGCCACGTTCGGCGGCCGCCGCCGCGATGCGGTCGAGTACGTTGAAGTCGACACGTACGCCACCACTACCACACTGCCCCCAGTCCGTTAAAAAGGGAGAATCACCATGCGCTCACTTCTGCTGTTTTTCCTCGGCGTACCGATCCCGATCATCATCCTGATCGCTCTGTTCGTGCACTGATTGCTTGATTGAGGCTTATGCCTGGGCCGCTTCCACCTTCGGGTGGCAGCGGCTTTTTGCTTTCTGGGTGACCAACGGTGAGAATCGCCGGCGGAAGTGGATTGGCCGCTTTCACTGTCAGTTAAGGATGAGCTCGTTGGACAAGAAGGAAATCAAGCGGCAACTGGTCGAGATGCTCGACGCTGGCCGCTCCAAAACTGAAACCTTCAAGGCGCTCTCGGGTGGGAAGGTCAAGGATCGGGTGTTGGCTGCATGGATTGGCGGGCGGCCTGACCCCGCTCTCAGAGAGCGTCATTCACTCAAGGTCACGATTCTGGTGGTGCTGACCTGCATTCAGGCATTGATCGGCGCCTTTGCCGGGTTCTTCCTGCTGTATGAAGTCAGTGCGGGCATGGCCCTGATAGTCATGCTGTTGGCGGGCGGCATTCCCTTGTTGTTCGCGTGGGGCTTCTACAAGAACATTGCTGCGGTTTACACCGTCTACGTGATCCTGACGATCAGCCAGTTGTCGCGCATGTTCAAGGGCTTCGATGAAGACCCGGTGTCTACCCTGATCGGCGTTGGCATCACCCTGGCGATAGTGGGCTACGCGGCCTGGCTGAAAACGCTGCTGTTTCCGGACCTGGGATTCATCGGTGCGAAAAAGATCAAAGGGCAGTTCGTCTTCTCCAACTGATCGTTGAACAATCCGACTGCTTTCACTGGCCTGGATCAATATTTTTCCTGGCGATTTCGCCTAACTTAAATGATCCAGGCCTTTGCTGAGCAATGAACTACATTGCTTGTCGCGCACCTCGCTGTGCTGACGAAGTATCCGCGTCGACGCCCTATTCACAGAAAAAAACGCGTCGACACGGTGTAGTGCAGCAAGGAGCTGACACAACCTCAACCGAACCTTCACGGATGAACACCGCAATGCACTGCCTAGAACGAACCTTTGATATCCAGCCCTTGGCCCAAGCGGATATGACCGTCCACATCAACGGCCAACCGATCACCGCCGCCATCGGCGAAACCGTCCTCAGCGTTATTCAATCCCTCGGTGTGCGCCAGATTGCACGCAACGATCATGACCAGATCAGCGGCGCCTACTGCGGCATGGGCGTGTGCCAGTGCTGCCTGGTGAAAATCAATGGCCGGCACAAACGCCGTGCCTGTCAGACCGTGGTGCGTGACGGCATGCAGATCGAAACCCAGGTCAACCGCATCGCCGGGCAGGAGGTCGTATGAGCCTGCAACCGGTCATCGTCGGCGGTGGGCCGGCGGGAATGGCAGCGGCCATCGAACTGGCGCGCCACGGGGTGCGCTGCACGTTGCTCGAAGAAGCTTCGCGCCTGGGCGGTGTGGTCTATCGCGGCCCGCTGCGTGATGGCGTGCAACTGGATTATCTGGGGCCGCGTTACGCCGAAGCACTGGGCAAACTGCACGGCGAATTCCAGGAGCAAGCCGGCCTGATCGACGTGCGCCTAAACCATCGAGTGGTCGGCGCCGAGGGCACCCGTGCACTGGTGGTGCTGGATGGCGACGAGCAACTGCACGAGATCCACTACCCGCAATTGCTGCTCGCTGCGGGTTGCCATGAACGCAGCGTGCCGTTTCCCGGTTGGACGCTGCCGGGAGTGATCATGCTTGGCGGCCTGCAATTGCAAATCAAGAGTGGCGTGGTCAAGCCGCAGGGGCCGGTGGTAATCGCCGGCACCGGGCCGTTGCTGCCGCTGGTGGCGACTCAGTTGCACGCTTCTGGCGTGAAGGTTGCGGGGGTGTATGAGGCTTGTGCATTCGGCAAGATCGCCCGCGAGAGCCTGGCGCTGCTGAACAAGCCGCAACTGTTCCTCGACGGCTTGAGCATGCTCGCTTACCTGAAACTACACGGCATCGCGATGAATTACGGTTGGGGCGTGGTCGAAGCCCACGGCGAGGGCGAACTGAAAAGCGTCAGCGTCGCCCCGTACTCGGCCACTTGGGAGCCGGACATGTCCCGCGTCGAGCGCTTTGAAGCCAAGACCCTGGCGGTCGGCTACGGATTCATTCCACGCACCCAACTCAGCCAGCAAATGGGCCTGGAGCACGGCTTCAGTGACGACGGTTACCTGCGCGCCAACGCGAACATCTGGCAGCAAAGCAACGAACCGCATGTGCATCTGGCCGGCGACATGGGCGGCATTCGCGGTGGTGAAGCGGCAATGCTCGCCGGCAAGATCGCCGCGACGTCGATCCTGCTGCAACGTGGTGTCCTCGACGAGGAACTGGCCCGCGTGCGCCGTGATCGTTATCTGGGCAAACTCAAAGCCATCGTGCGTTTCCGTGCGGCGGTGGATCGTTATACCGAACGAGGCGTCGGCCAGACCGCGCTACCGGCTCCAGACACCGTAATCTGCCGTTGCGAGCACGCGACCCGTGCCGACATCGATCGTGCGCTGGAGCAGGGTGTTCAAGACATCGCCAGCCTGAAAATGCGTACCCGCGTAAGCATGGGCGATTGCCAGGGGCGCATGTGCGTCGGCTATTGCAGTGACAGACTGCGCCAGGCCACCGGGCGCAAGGACGTCGGTTGGCTGCGCCCACGTTTCCCGATTGACCCGATCCCTTTTTCCGCTTTTCAGAATATCGGCACGGAGGCCGCTTCCCATGAGTAAGTTCTATGACGTGGTCATTGCCGGTGGCGGCGTAATCGGGGCGTCCTGCGCCTATCAATTGTCCAAACGCAAAAACCTCAAGGTCGCGCTGATCGATGCCAAGCGCCCGGGCAACGCGACCCGCGCTTCGGCCGGCGGTTTGTGGGCCATCGGCGAGTCGGTTGGCCTGGGGTGCGGGGTGATTTTCTTCCGCATGATGTCGGCCAACCGCAAGCGCGAAACCCAGGGCGCGGCGGTGGCGGTGGACGCCAGCACGCCGCACATCCTGCCCGAATCGTTCTTCGATTTCGCCTTGCAATCCAACGCGCTTTACCCGGCGTTGCACCGCGAGTTGAAGGACAACCACGGCATGGATTTCAAGTTCGAGAAGACCGGGCTGAAATTCGTGATTTATGACGACGAGGATCGGCTCTACGCCGAACACATCGTCGGCTGCATTGCGCATCTGGCCGATCAGGTGCGCTGGCTTGATCAAGCCGCACTGCGCGAAGCGGAACCGAGCGTCAGCCATGAAGCGCGAGGGGCGCTGGAGTTTCTCTGCGATCACCAGGTCAGCCCGTTCCGCCTCGCCGATGCCTACATGGAAGGCGCGCGGCAGAACGGTGTGGACATCTACGTCAACACCAACGTCACAGGCGTGTTGCACCACGGCACCCGCGTGACCGGCGTGCAAACGACTGAGGCGGGTGTGTTCCACTGCAAAACGCTGATCAACGCGGGCGGCGCCTGGGCGGCGGATTTGAGTGAGTGGGCGACCGGCATCCGCATCCCGGTAAAACCGGTAAAAGGCCAGATTCTGCTGACCGAGCGCATGCCGAAGATCCTCAACGGTTGCCTGACCACCAGCGACTGCTACGTGGCGCAAAAGGACAACGGCGAGATCCTGATCGGTAGCACCACCGAAGACAAAGGCTTCGATGTCACCACCACCTACCCGGAAATCGCCGGGCTGGTGCAGGGCGCGGTGCGCTGCCTGCCGGAGCTTGAGGACGTCAATCTCAAACGCACCTGGGCGGGGTTGCGTCCGGGGTCGCCCGATGAGTTGCCGATCCTTGGGCCGATGCGCGGGGTGGAGGGCTATCTGAATGCCTGCGGACATTTTCGCACCGGCATTCTGACTTCGGCGATTACCGGTGTATTGCTGGACAAACTGGTCAACGATGAGCCCTTGCCGCTGGACATCACACCGTTTCTGGCGGATCGGTTTGAAGTGGCACCGGTCGAGCCAGCGCTCGAATTAGAGATGGCCTGACCTAAGCAAGCCAGTTCCCACAGTGATCGAGTCGTACCAGCATTCTGTACACGACGCGAAACCCTGTGGGAGCGGGCTTGCCCGCGATGGCGGCCCGCGCGGCGCCTGATTCTCAGGCCTGGCGCGATTCTTCTTCCAACTGATCCGATTCAAACAAGCGTGCCAGTTCTGCCCGGGCTTCCTGGGCGGTTTGCAGGACTTTGGCCGCGTCGTCGTAGACCGCGTGTTGCGCCTCCAGCACCTGTTCGTCGTGGTGCTTGAAGCGCTTGATCCGCGCATCGGCCTGAGCGTGTGTCAACCCAAGACCGACCAACGTGCGCCGGCTCATTTCCAGGCTCGAATAGTAAGTCTCTCGAATCGCTTCAGCGCCGATATCCACCAAGCGGTGCACATGCTGACGGTTACGCGCCCGGGCGATGATCTTCATGTGCGGGTAGAGCTTGCGCACGACTTCGGCGGTCTTGATGTTGGTGTCCGGATCATCCGTGGCAATCACGAAATATTCCGCCTCGCCGACCTTGGCGGCGTTGAGGATTTCCGGGCGCATCGGGTCGCCATAAAACACCGGCACGCCGCCGAAACTGCGCGACAGTTCGATGGTTTCCACCGAGGTGTCCAGCGCCACGAACTTGATGTTCTGTGCCCGCAGAATCCGCGCCACGATCTGGCCCATCCGGCCCATGCCCGCGATCACCACGCGCGGTGCATCGGTTTCGATTTCACGGAATTTTTCCGGCACCTCCACCGGTTGCACTTTGGGGCTGACCAGTCGTGCGCAGACCAACAGCAGCAACGGCGTCACCGCCATCGACAGGGTGATGGTCAGCACCAGCAAGTCATACAGGCGCGGCTCGAACAGGCCTTGATCGCGGCCGATCTTGAACACCACAAAGGCAAATTCACCACCGGCCGCCAGAACGATGCCGAGACGAATGGCACTGATCTTGTTCAAGCCTCCGGCCAGACGGCCCACCACAAACAGCAACGGCAGCTTCAAACCGATCAGCAGCAGCGTCAGCCCCAATACCGTGAACGGCGCGTTCAGCAGCAGACTGAGGTTGGCGCCCATGCCCACACTGATGAAAAACAGCCCGAGCAGCAGGCCTTTGAACGGTTCGATCTGCGCTTCCAGTTCATGGCGATACTCCGAATCCGCCAGCAGCAGGCCGGCAAGAAACGCTCCCAACGCCATCGACACACCGACCAGATCCATCAACCACGCCGTGCCGATCACCACCAGCAACGCCGTGGCGGTGGACACCTCCGGCAACCCGGTTTTCGCCACCACACGGAACACCGGACGCAACAGGTAGCGCCCGCCCACCACCACCACAGCGATCCCGCCGAGCACCTGTAACGCGTGATTCAGACTCTCGGCACTGCTGGTGTTTTCGGCGCTGCCGGCGAGCATGGGCACCAGCGCAATCAACGGGATCGCGGCGATGTCCTGAAACAGCAAAATCGCAAACGCCAGGCGCCCGTGAGGGCTGGTCAGTTCCTTGCGTTCAGCCAGGCTTTGCAGGCCGAACGCGGTGGACGACAGCGCCAGGCCAAGGCCCAGCACAATCGCGCTGTTGAGCGGCTGACCGAAGACCGAAAGCGCCAGCACGCCAATCACCGAAGCGGTCAGCAGCACCTGCGCCAGACCAACGCCAAACACCGATTTGCGCATCACCCACAACCGTCGCGGCGACAACTCAAGGCCGATGATGAACAGCAGCAACACCACGCCCAGTTCCGATATATGCGCAACGCTTTGCGGATTGCCGATCAGGCCCAGCACCGACGGGCCGATGATCACCCCGGCAAGCAGATAACCGATCACCGCGCCCAATTGCAGGCGCTTGGCCAGTGGCACGGTAAGTACGGCGGCGAACAGAAACACGACAGCGGCTTGCAACAGATTGCCTTCATGGGGCATTGAATGACTCCTGACAGCGGTACGGCGGGGGCGACAAGGATAAGGTCTAGGCAGACCTCCAATCCACTGAAGATCCACTGTGGGAGCGGGCTTGCTCGCGAAAGCGGCGGGTCGGTTGAACGAAATGTCAGTTGACACACTGCCTTCGCGAGCAATCCCTTCTCTCGGGGGAATCTTCGTGAAGCCTGTAATAATTTGCATCAATTGGTTACATTCATAGCCTTTGTGAATCAATCGTCCGAGTTCCGCCATGGCCATCAACTTCGATCTCAACGACTTGCAAGCCTTTCGCGCCGTGGTCGAGCAGGGCAGTTT
This sequence comes from Pseudomonas sp. RA_15y_Pfl2_54, assembly GCF_963971015.1. Classification (NCBI taxonomy): domain Bacteria; kingdom Pseudomonadati; phylum Pseudomonadota; class Gammaproteobacteria; order Pseudomonadales; family Pseudomonadaceae; genus Pseudomonas; species Pseudomonas sp. RA_15y_Pfl2_54. Next base: position 13,263 of record NZ_CAXAPN010000026.1, on the reverse strand, counting down.
CCGCAAGGCCGCCGACACCGTACGTCTGTCGCAACCGGCGCTGAGCCGGCGCATCGAAAAACTCGAAGACGCGCTTGGCGTAAAGCTGTTCGAACGCACCACCCGCAAAGTCAGCCTGACCCAGGCCGGGCGCGGTTTCATGCCCAGTGTCGAGCGTTTGCTGGATGATCTCGACGTGGCGTTGCTGGGGATCAGCGAAGTTGCCTCGACCCGATTGGGCCATGTCACTGTCGCCTGCGTGCCGTCCGCCGCTTACTACTTCATGCCGCGGGTGGTTGCCCGTTATCACCAGCAGTTCCCGCGAATCAAAGTCAAAGTGCTCGATTCCAGCGCCCATGACGTCCTCAGCGCAGTGGTCAACGGCGAGGCGGATTTCGGATTGAGTTTTATGGGCACGCAGGATGCCAAAGTCGATTTTGAACCGCTTGTGCAGGAGTGCTATGTGGTTGCCTGCCGGCGTGATCATCCATTGGCCGGACGCAACAGCGTGACGTGGGATGAGTTCTATCGGCAGGATTACATCTCGCTGGACAAGACGTCCGGCAATCGCTTTCTGCTCGATCAGGCGTTGAACGGTGTGGTGGCGCAGCGCCAAAGCATCTGCGAAACGCGGCATGTGACGACAATGATTGGTCTGGTGGAGGCCGGTCTAGGAGTGGCGGCGGTACCGATGATGGCGCTTCCGGGGCCGGATCATCCGATCCTGACGCGGGTGCCATTGACCGACCCGCAAGTGATGCGCAGTGTCGGTATCCTCAAGCGCCGGGGTCGCACATTGACCCCGGCGGCGTTGGAACTGGAGCGGCTGGTGGTGGAAATGAAAGTCCAGCCGCCAACGATCAACGCTTGACCGAATCCATCCCGGTGGCCTGCACGTCAGCCTGGGCGGCCGGTGCGGCGAGGTAGGCGAGTAGCGCCTTGGCTTCTTGCGGATGCTGTGCGCCGACGGGAATGCCGGCGGCAAATCGTGTGACCGATTGCACCGACTCAGGAATCCTGGCCACAAAACTCACCCCCGGCACCGGCAGCAATTCGCTGACCTGCTGAAAGCCCAACTGATAATCGCCCGTGGCAACGACCGAGCCCACCGGGATTTTCGTGATCATCTTCGCTTTTGGTTTCAGTTGATCTTCGATGCCCAGTTTCTTGAACAACTGCTGCTCGATGTATACGCCGCTGGCGCTGTCGGAGTAGGCCACCGACTGTGCATCGAGCAGGGTTTTCTTCAGGCCTTCGACGCTGCTGATGTCCGGTTTCGGCGCTCCCTGGCGCACTGCCAGGCCGATCCGCGAATCCGCCAGCTCAACACGTGACGCCGGGTCGACTTTGCCCTGTTTGATCAAGTCGTCGAGGGCGTAGCCGACCATGATCACCACGTCGGCCTGTTCGCCGCGCGCCAGACGATTAGGGATCGCCTCCGGGGACTTGCCCATCGACGGGCCAAGGGTGGTGTCGAGGGTGTTGCCGGTGGCCGCCGCGAATTTCGGCCCGAGGATTTTGTAGGCGGCGGTGAAGCCGCCCGAGGTCATCACGCGTAGCTCTTCGGCCTGCGTCAGGGCGCTGAAAGCGAGGAGGGCGAAGGCGGTCAGGGTGAACAGTTTTTTCATCGGGAAACGCTCCTTAAACGACGGCAGGTTGCAGGCGACCGCCAGCGCGGCGATACAGATAGAGGGTGGCGCACAACGCGCACAGTGCACCGATGCTCATCCAGTAACCCGGCGCGGCTTTGTCGCCGGTGTACTGGATCAGGAAGGTCGACATCGCTGGGGTGAAACCGCCAAAAATCGCGGTGGCCAGGCTGTAGGCCAGAGAGAAACCGGCGACGCGCACCTCCACGGGCATGATCTCGGTGAGGGCTGGAATCATGGCGCCGTTGTACATCCCGTAGATAAACGACAGCCACAACAGCGACAGCAACATGTGGCTGAAACTCGGAGCGTGCACCAGGTAGGACAGCGCCGGATAAGTCGTGGCCAGCGCCAGCAGCGACATGGCGATCAGCAGCGGACGACGGCCAATGCGGTCGGACAGCATGCCGCCAACCGGCAACCAGAAGAAGTTCGACACGCCCACCAGCAAGGTCACCAGCAGTGCGTCGGAGGTGCTCAGGTGCAGCACGGTTTTGCCGAAGGTCGGCGCGTACACCGTGATCAGATAGAACGCGGTGGTGGTCAGGGCGACCATCAGCATCCCGCCGAGCACGACGCCCCAGTTCTGACCCAGGGTGCGGAACACTTCGCCCATGCTCGGACGGTGTTTGCGCGCAGCAAACGCTTCGGTTTCCGCCAGGTTACGGCGCAGCACAAAGATGAACGGCACGATCATGCAGCCGACGAAAAACGGAATGCGCCAGCCCCAATCGGCAACCACGTTCGGCGCCATCCAAGCGTTCAGCGCGTAGCCCAGCGCGGCGGCAACGATGATTGCCACTTGCTGGCTGGCCGACTGCCAAGCGGTGAAAAAGCCTTTGCGACCGGGTGTGGCGATTTCGGACAAATAGACCGAAACCCCGCCCAATTCGGCACCGGCCGAGAAGCCTTGCAGCAGCCGTCCGATCAACACCAGTGCGGGGGCGAACAGGCCAATGGTTTCGTATCCGGGCACCAGCACGATCAATATCGTGCCGCTGGCCATGATCGATAGCGTAACGATCAACCCTTTGCGGCGACCGACGTCATCGATGTACGCACCGAGCACGATGGCCCCCAGTGGGCGCATCAAAAAGCCTGCGCCGAACACTGCAAAGGTCATCATCAGAGAGGCGAATTCACTGCTCGCCGGAAAGAACACCGCCGCGATCTGGGTGGCGTAGAAACCGAACAGAAAGAAGTCGAACTGTTCGAGGAAGTTGCCCGAGGTCACCCGGAAAATGGCGCCGGCCCGCGAGCCGCCGTGTGGGATTGAGGCTGTCATGACAAAGTACTCCACCGCTTTTATGACGTGCGCTACGGGGAAGCGGCGCACGGTTTTTATTGGGGTGGATAGTGGCGCAGGTGTAACAATCTGTTAATTGCATTGTTGGTATGGATTGATGCGCAAAGCGGATCAGTCAGGGGCGCTGAACCGCTCTGGGATCTGGCTTGCCAGCGATGGCATTCGTTCCGCCAATCAATCCATTGAACCTGTCGGCCTCTACTGCTGACCGTTTGCTTGCTCAGCGGCATTGCGAACGGTGAAGCTGCCATCCCAGTGCGGATCAATCCGCCGGATGCGCTCGTTCAGCTCAGGGTGGGTAGCGAAGAGGCGACTCAGCGGGTTCGAGACGCCCACGCTGAAATACAAGTGACTGTACTCACCGGCTCGGGCAGCACTGATAGATGAACCCTGCGCGCCGATTTTTTTCAGGGCGCCGACGATGCTCTGCGGATTGCGCGTGAATTGCACCGCGCTGGCATCCGCCAGGAACTCCCGTTGGCGACTCACTGCTGCCTTGATCAGGCTGCCGAAAACATTACCGATAAATCCGGCAACGCATACACCGCAGGCACGAGGGTACCTGAGGCAATCGCCATGAGCGCATCCAGCAGGCTGCCGGTGCCGCTCAGGTAATTTTCGAAACCATGGAAGACGAAGGGCAGGCTGGTGAGGACTGTCAGAGCCAGCAGCGACAGGATCATCAGGTTCACCAAACGTGTCGTCTGGCGTCTGGCCCTGCGTTGATTTTCATAAAAAATCATGGGCCGTCCTTGAATAACGAGGGTTAGAAAGAAACTTTCGGAGCGACCTTGATGGCCAGCGTGTCAGCAAATTTCAGCGGAGCTGCATCGGTACCATGACCGAAACCGGTTGCCAGCAGCACCGCAGGGAAACCCTGTTTGAGGGTGTTGTAGGTCATCACCGCATCGTTGTAAGCCTGCCGCGCAAAGCTCACTTTGTTTTCGGTGCTGCTCAGCTCTTCACTGAGTTGCTGCATGTTCTGCGAGGCCTTGAGATCGGGATAGGCCTCCAGCGTCAGGTTCAACCGACCCACCACGCCGCTGAGCGTGCTGTCCGCCTGGCCTAACGGCTCGATGCTTTTTGCGTTGCCCGGTTGCGCTTGCGAGGCCTCAAGTACGGCCACTGCAGCGTTGCGCGCAGCGATGACCGTTTCGAGGGTTTCGCGTTCGTGGGCCATATAACCCTTGGCAACGGCCACCAGATTGGGGATCAAGTCGTAACGGCGCTTGAGCTGGACTTCGACTTGGGCGAAAGCATTTCTCGAACATCCTGCCATCCTGTGGGAGCCTGGCTTGCCTGCGATCGCGTCCCGACGGACAACTACAATCCCCCTGCCAGCCCCGACAAAAAACAAGGAATGATTCCAGCACCGCGCAGTCGGAGTTCAGGTATCAGACATCTCAGGAGGTTCACCGATGAACAGCAAAACCCTAATCGCCAGCCTGGCCCTCGTCGCCGGCATCGCCGGGATCAGCCCAGTCGTTCAAGCGGCGCAAACCTCAAGCGAACCCGCCGTGCAATCTCCGGTCAGTGACCGCGAGTTGAAGGTCAATGACCGCGCACCAGACGTTTATCAGCGCAGCGAGAAAGCCCTCGACTGGAAAGCCAAGGGCCTGAAAAAACCGGTCGATCAGGCCCAGTGGGTGCAGATCAATGACCAGTACGTCATGGTAATGATCACCAACGGGACCATTGTCGAGATGAAACCGGTTCCGCGTTAAACCCAGGATTCAAAAGCCCTGCGCCTTTAGACGCGCAGGGCTTTCCTCGCCCAACCGATACTGATTATTCCCGCTGCGCTTGGCCTCATACATCGCCAGATCGGCAATGTGCAGCAACCGATCCATCGCCGTCGCATGATCGGGAAACACTGCGACGCCAAGGCTGGTACCGATATGGCGCTGGTCGTTGCCGATGCTGACCGGTGGGGACAGTTCGATGAAGATCTTCTGGCAGATGCTGCGGGCTTCGTCCTGCAGGTTGATGCCGGGTGCGAGGTCTTGCAGGATCACCACGAACTCGTCGCCGCCGATGCGCGCGACGGTGTCGCTGGCGCGCAGGATGCGTTTCAGACGAGTGGCGGTGGTGATCAGAACCCGGTCGCCGGCAGCGTGGCCGTACTGGTCGTTGATGGTTTTGAAACCGTTTAGGTCGACGAAGACCAGTGCCACCCGCGTGCCGCTCTGGCGCGCATGGTCCAGCGCTTCGCAGAGCCGTTCTTCAAGCACCAGCCGATTGGGCAGACCGGTCAACGGGTCGAAGTGGGCGAGGTGTTTGAGGTAACTGGCCGAGGCTTTTTCTTCGGTAATGTCGCGCACTACGCCCATCATTTTGATCATCGCGTCGTGTTCATTACGCACCACATTGCCGGTTTCCCGGAGCCAGCGAATCGTGCCGTCAGGCCAGACCACGCGATATTCCTCGTCGTGGTTTTCACCGGTTTCCAGGCAACGCAGTTCGCCGGCGCGCACCCTGACGCGGTCGTCCGGATGCACGCAGGAACAGAACAACGCGTAGGAAGGCGTCACTTCGCCGATGTTGAACCCGAACATGCCGTAGATCGCGTCCGACCAATACAACCGATCGGTGTCGACCTCCCAGTCCCAGGTGCCGATGCGCGCAAAATACTGGCTGCGCTTGAAGCGCTCGACGTCGCCGTCCTGATGAATGTTCCGGCCTTCGGCGGCGCGGGTCAGCAGATCACGGTATTGGGCAAGCTGCTGGCGCAAACCACGCTCGCGCCAGATCAACAGGGCAATGACGGCAAGCATTACCGCGCCGATGGCAAGGCTGATCAAGAGCTGAGTCATTTGGGCGCTGCCAGCATGGCAAGTCGATCCGGGAAGTAATGGCGGTTGGCTATGTTAAGGGTTCATCACTCGGTTCGGATACCACGTTGATCGTCACTGACGGCTTGCCAATACCCGGCAATTCTGGGAAAACGGCGGCCAGTTGAACAATAGAGTGAATGTCATGAATGATGAACTGCAGGTCATCGATCTTCAGGTAGGCGAGGGCAAAGCCGCCGTCAAAGGCGCGCTGATCACTACCCAATACACCGGCTGGCTGGAAGACGGCACGGAGTTCGATTCGTCCCACACCCGGGGCAAACCTTTTCAGTGCGTGATCGGCACTGGCCGGGTGATCAAGGGTTGGGATCAAGGACTGATGGGCATGCAGGTCGGTGGTAAACGCAAACTGCTGGTGCCGGCGCATTTGGGGTACGGCGAGCGGACGATGGGCAAGATCCCGCCGCATTCGAATCTGGTGTTTGAGATCGAGTTGCTGGAGGTTTTGACGCGGGAGGATTGAGGCTGGCGGGCGCGGGATGTGAACGAGTTGGATGAAGGCCACGCTTCATCCAAATGATTCCAGTCTGCGATTTTGTGGATCAGGTGAATACTTCAATATCGGGACATTCACGGGTCCATCGCGTGACCGTCATGTCATTGAATTGCTCGCCGATGGTATCGACGCGTAGGCAAGTTCCTTTCTACGAGTAGTACAAGACGCAACGCGAGCTATCAAACGAGCAGGTATCCAGTTCGAAGAACTTGCGTGCAGCCAGCTCCCGCTCTACGCCACTGTATTCATCGCCGTCGGTGGCATGTATCCGCGTCGGCTTCCATCCTTGTTTGACTAGCTTGGACTTGGCCGCAGCCAGACGCTCACCGACGACGATGCCTGCTGGCCCGTGTTTGTCGCTTATCGCCTGTGAGCCGTCGGCAAATGCTGTGCTGATGCCCATGCAATAAAGTGCGGCAAGTACGAGGATTGAAGACTTCATTTGACAGTCGCTCCAGCCGGGGCTGTCTACTTTGTTGCTGCTTTCGGCATCGCGCCTGGAAAATCAGCCGCGGATCTATTCAAGCAGGCAGGTGATCGACCATCACCCTCACGGGTGATGGGTTCGATGCATGACGCGGTTTAGATATTCGGGGTGTAAGAGAAACTTTGCGAAGCTTCGGTATCGGAGAACGGCGTCACACGCGTTTTCTTGTTGAACAGGCCATTGACGAGCGAGCCTGGGAACATTTCGATGGAGTTGTTGAACAGTTCGACGTTGCGGTTGTAAATGGTGATGGCCGCGCCGACGTTTTCTTGTTGTTCGGCGATTTCACGCATCATGTTGTTCGCCGCTTCGGATGCTTTCAGATCAGGGTAAGCCTCAAAGGTAACGCGCAAGCCCCCCATCAGCTCCCTCGAGGCGGTTTCAACTTTCGTGAGGGCGTTGCCGTCCGCTCCAGCAGGAAGGGCATTGACCGCGCTGCGAAGGCCGGCGATTTTTTCGAGGAGGCTGGACTCAAAGACCATGAAGTCTGAGAGCACTTTTTGAAGCTGATCGAGCACCTTGGTCTTCTGGCGTTCGTAAACGAGCACGTCTGACCAGGCACGTTGTACTCGGTTGTGTCCCCCAATAATGCCGTTGTAGAGGCTGAAGCCCGCTACGATGATGACGACAGCGATAACAGCGGAAAGGATGAGTGCAATGTCCATGGCTTACTTCTCTTGGCAGCTTGTTAGGGGATAGGAGGCAAAGTTGTCATCGTGCAGCTCGCTGAGTGCATGGCTCCATTGGAGCGCCGACATCAAGCGCGGCAGTTCGACACCGGCAGAAATTTCTGCGTAAAACTCGTTGGGTGATGCCAGCGAATACTCGGTACCGAACGCGAGCAGGTCTTTGCTGGCGAAGCTGAGGCAGAGCTTTCCACTGTCGGCGAACTCCAGGTTCGGACGATGGAGGATGTCGAACAGCTTCAGCAAGTGGAGCACCGTCGAAGGCTTGATGAATTTCGCACAGAGTATCTCGCTGCGACCGGTCAAACGGAACGCTTTATTGAAATCCGGAGAAGCCGTGTCCATGGGGCACGCATAGTCGTTCTCCGATTGGTCATCAGATCTAACCGATATCCCGCTGACCCATGGAAAGTCGATGACAAGGCTGTACCGGTCGTAGTGGTCGTAAACCACTCGAGTCTCCGTTTTGGTTTTTCCATCTTTGTCGGTCACCGTGGTGTGCACTGTTCGCCTGTTAACGTAGTGCAACTGGCGATAGTGGTAAGGGAGGTTGCGCTGCGTGCCGGGAAATACACCCTGTATCGACTCGACCAACTCGCGGCTGTAGTTGCCCCGGCGGTAATCACCAAATTCCGTGTCCAGCTTCTTGAGGGTCGTGGCCGAGTCTTCTTTCAGGAAAGTCAGTCCGTTGTGGAAGTAGGATGACAGTCGAGCAATTCTTTTACTGAGCGACGGCAACCGATTAGATTTGGATTTCATCCATGTCAGACTCCCAGCGGCAATGACGATGCCAAGAAAACCAGTGCCCATGCCGAACGAGTCGGGATCAATTTCCAATCGATAAAAGAACAGAGCGACGCTAGAGATGTTCCCAATCCAATAAAGGGCCACAGCACTCGCAAGCAATAACAGGCCAGTGACGAAAAACCACCATGCGCGGGTGCGATCGAATTCGAGCGGGCCATCGTACGAGGCGAACTCATGGATCACCTTCAATAAGTCGGTGTTGGACTCAGTCTTGTCGATACTGGCTTCGCTCACGGCCAGCAATTTATTTAACCTCGCGTTCTGCGATGAGTTGGTCATGTCAGGTATCCATTGATTCAGGGATGCCTGGTGCGGGAGCAACGGCCCGGATTGAGGATTTTGCTCTATTCATAATCTGTCAGGAATTTTGAAAAGGAGTGGACGATACCATTGTCACGCAATGACCGTTTTTGGTGCGGGGTGTGTAAAAAAGGGCTCCAGTTTAACCAAGTTGAGTTCGCCGACAAAACGTCGAATCGCTCCCTCACGGCGTTTTAGGACTGACAGGGTTTTTCAGGGTTCTCACCGATAGTGTTCCCCGTTCAATTTCATAAATTGGAGGGTTTTTTTGAAGTCCGATCCTGGCGTTCACAAACGAGTGCTTGGCGCCTTGCCGGAGCTACCGCTCGATTGTAGGGTACACGGCCGTTACGATCTGCAGGGGAGCCAACTACCCGTGACGCTCTCTATTGGCAATGCCAAAGCATTTTGGATCGACTGGCCACTTTCAAAATCGGCAGTGGTTGAAGTTAGCTCGAACCATATGGCTACTTCAGACCATCCCTAGTGCGTGATAAATCAAAGGTCGTCATGTAGCATAGACCCATCAGCAGTTCTACAGCCATCCCGTCACTACGCGCTACTGAATCAACTCTAGAAGGTTTGTGAATGATAAGAACTATCCCGGTGTGGAAAATGATGATGATCGCCAAAGGTAAGATATTGGGACTCTTAATCCTGGCAAGCATACCTGTTTTTATCTTTGGCGGTGCGAGGGTACTTCTTGAAGGGTTGCAGAATGGGCAAATTCGCCAGGCTGCAATGGGGTTTATCACTCTGATTTTTTTTGGTGTGGGTGCTCTGCTATTTGCACCTTCAAAAAAATATATTCCCGGTAAAACATTTCAGGCTTATAGAAATAAAAAATTCAATACAATGGCGGGTATAAATTACGGTTATGCATTCATTATTCTGTCGGGGGTAATTATTGCAGTTCTTGCACCGGAAACGGCGATGACAACACTGTACTATGGTTTAGGTGGCATTGTTTGTCTTTATTTTTATTCAAGAACATTAAAATTTCATGAGGATATCGATTTTTCGACAAATGAATATTTGGAAACCGCTCTGGGATTTCCTGCCGGGGAGAAAATTCTGGTCAGCTACCAGAATTTTGATGCCGGTGAGATTAAAAATGGTTGCAATGCTTTTGCCGCAACAGGAACCAAGTTAATTGTTGCGTCGTTTGACGGGAGTGTTTGGAGAAAGCTGTCACGGGACCTGAATCAGATCTCGCGCATTGGCATCGCCGGCGATGCATCCCAAAATCATTTTGTTAAATTGCAATTCAATGATGGAGCCGATGCTTTGTTGCGCATTGAACTATATGAAAAGCTCACATCAAATCCAACCCTGATAATAAGACGGCTGTTAGAAGCGATTGATGCAAGTCTTCTGAGCGATAGTGGTGCATCACAGGCAGTACAAAGACGTCGAGTGGTTGTCAACTCCGAAACTCCAACCCCGGTTTTAAAAAATGTTGCGCCTGAAGCGACGCTTGTACCCATGGCGCCTCTGCGTAACATCGAGGTTGCCCCTGATGTGTTAATTGCTATCCAGGCCGCCGAAGAAGTTGTTCCCGGTCGCAGGCTGGAGCTTTAATAATGTCGCATTGTACAAAGTTTGAATTTTCTTATGTTAATGAAGAAGCTATTGCCAAAGCTTTCGGCAAGATTGGCCTTAGCCCGACGACGAGTCTGGTTTCCACGTTTGCCAGCGATTTCAGTAAAAAAGTGTTGAGCAAGTTAGGCTATTTGGGCACGCAGCAATACAGGGCTATTTGTGGCCAAACCGCTGATGGATTCAATCTATTTGTTTGCCAAATTGAGGCGGGCTCATACAAACTCCTCATCGAACGGGAAAATATTTCAGTCAGCGATGAAGCGATAATGGATGATTTGGCTTTAAGCTTTCAGAAAGCATACATCAGCGTAGCCATCGATGAAACCATCAAGCGCATAGAAGCATCAGGGGTTCCAGCAAGGGTGAAAGAAACGCTTCAAGGGTTCGAGATTGAATTTGGACCTCGCTATGAATACGGTATTCATGTCACTTTTACGGGCGATGCAATTACGGAGGAAGTGCATGGCGTGAAAGGCGATATTTGCACAAAACTTACTGAAGAGCTTGAGGCTCTACTTTCTAGCCCTATGGCGGAGCTTGTAACAGAGTGGAAGCCGGAGTATACCGTAGTTCATGAAGAGCAAACCCTTCAAATTCTCAGTGCGAACTTCTAAATGGAAATCAATTTACACCATATGGAGTTAAGCAGCGTTAACGGCCCTGGATTACGCTTGACATTATGGGTGCAGGGTTGTGTGCTGAATTGTAAGGGATGTTTCAACCAGGCGACGCATGATGGCGAAGCGAATACGCTGATGTCTGTTTATGAATTGGCTCAGAAGATAAATGCAATGGACATCGCTGGGGTTACCCTCTCCGGGGGGGAGCCGCTCGACCAGGCGCCAGCCTTGGAACAATTAATACACGCCGTCAATGGCGAGAAAAACTGGATACTCTATACAGGCTATACGGCAAAAGAGATATTCCAGAATGAAGGCATGATTCGAGTTGTTAAAGCCGTAGACTTGACGCTGGCAGGTCGGTATCGGCATAACGCTAAACATCCCTATCAGCACAAGCAAATTATCAAAACCAGTGACAGAGTCGATATTGACTTTTTTCGTACTGGAAGAGTTGTCGAGTTTATTGTTTCAAATTCTGGCGTTACCAAAACCGGCCTTCCGATGCATGTATAACTCAGTTCAAGCGCAGGGATAATAAGCATGAGCCGTACCAAGCAGATAACAGATTACCTGAAAGCGCGTTATGCGATTTTGGTCATTGAAACTTTTGAGGAAGAGCGTGCTCTCAATGAGATTTCTGAAATCGCCAAGGCGCTCAGCCATCGTTTGTTCGTTTGGAACTCGACGCTAGGCGTCCAGATAAATGGCGTCGTGGCTGGGGATAAAACCTTTGATTTGAAAGTGGCCTTGGATTTTTGCGAAGAAAAGGCGAAGGAGGAGGGCAGCAAAAACATTTTTGTTTTTTGTGATGCTCATAACTACCTTGCCTCAAGCTCAAATCCTGTCTACCGCCGTCGACTTCGAGATTTAGCCATCAATATCCGTTCACGTGGTTATCGAAGCAACTGCATTGTCGTGGCGCCCAGCTTTGAAGTTGCTAATGATCTTCAAAAGGAAATCACGTTAATTGATTTTCCACTGCCATCAAGAGAAGAAGTTAAAAATCAGATAAATAACTTTGTTAATTCATGGCAGGGCAACGGCAGTGTTAAGATTGATCTTTCTAGTGAGGCCAAAGATAAACTTATTGATGCCGCTTTGGGTCTCACGGGATTGGAAATTGACAATAGCTTGTCTCGTTCATTGGTATCCAGCCTGAGTATAAATGAAAACACCGTAAAGGATCTGCTTTCCGAGAAAAAACAAATTATACGGAAAACAGGTATTTTGGAATACATTGACTCAAAGGTAAGTCTTGAAGATGTTGGAGGGCTGGCAACTCTTAAAAAATGGCTCCATTTGCGTAGCCAGTGTTTTGGGCAGTTGGCTCAGGAGTTTGGTGTCAGAACCCCGAAGGGTTTGCTCTTAACGGGAGTTCCTGGTTGCGGCAAGTCGCTAACGGCGAAATGCATATCGTCGTCATGGAACATGCCCTTATTGCGTTTGGATATGGGAAAAATCTTCCAAGGGGTGGTCGGCTCTTCAGAATCCAATATTCGTTCCGCACTACGTACTGCCGAAGCTATCTCGCCCTGCATCCTATGGATCGATGAAATTGAAAAAGGACTTTCTGGCTCTTCCGGAGGGGCATCTGATGGTGGCACTGCTACACGCGTATTCGGCACGCTGTTGACTTGGATGCAAGAAAAAACGGCACCTGTTTTTGTGTTTGCTACCGCTAACAATATCAACAGCTTACCGCCGGAGTTGTTGAGGAAGGGGCGATTCGACGAAATATTTTTCGTTGACTTCCCGTCGACATCGGAAAGAAAGAAGATTCTTGAAATACATCTGAAGAAATTGAAGCGTGATCCAGAAAAATTCGATTTGGATCGATTGTCTGCTCTAGGCGGCGAGTCGAATTTTGGTAAAGACATTGTGCTTTCTGGTGCTGAAATCGAAGCTTGGGTTGGGGACTCGCTGATTGAAGCGTTCTCACGGCGGATGAATGGCGCTGGTGATTTAAGCGACCTGACGATGGTGGATTTTGAAACGACTATTTCGCGTTTTGTACCCATGAGCAAAATGCGTAAAGACGAGTTCACGAAACTTCGTAATTGGGCGAATCAAAATGCAATTAGCGCTTCGGCTATGGTTGCCGGTCAGAATGATACGGAAATTCAAATCGGCGGTAGGCAAATTGATTTTTAATTTGCGGTGATTTGGCAGCCTAACCGCTTAATCCCTGGCGACACGCCCATGCAGCTCAGCGGAACTGGGTGGGCCCAAGGAAGAAAAGATGACCTTCTTGGCCAACATTTCTTCCCTCGAGACAAAATTCCGAACCACTAGATTTGGATATCGGTGAGCGGGTTCGCTATCGGCACAAAGCTAGCGCGCGCGGCTGCTTCCGGCGTTTTTCAAGGTTGTTGTCGCGTCGCCGTCTAACTATGCCGCTCTTTTCTCGGTCTGCTGCTGCCGATCCGGGTTCAACATCACAGTGCCCATCGGCTCCCAGTTTCTTGTCTGGCCAGAC